>ONCS01000163.1 GCA_900316375.1 uncultured Succinatimonas sp.
GAAAAGCTAAATGTTGCTGTTGCTTTGTGTCAGCGCTTTGCTCCTTCCCAAAATTTAGATGCGGTTAAAGCAACTTTTGAAAAATATCAAAAGGCCACGGCTTTTTACAAAATCACCCCTGATTTTATTACCGGTAAGAGCCGTAATTTTGCTAAAATTACCTCAAATTCTTAGTTCATAATTACAACAATAAAAGTCTATTTCTATGCCAACAATTATCGATGGTAAGCCTTATTTAGCTGAGGTTAAAGAGCTTATTCTTTCTTACACTCACGAGTTAAATCGTGATCTTTCCTTTCAAAATCTTGATGCTGAACTTCAAGACATTGCCCATAAATACACCGAGCCTTATGGCAAGCTATTAGTAGCTCGTGTTGAGAATAAATGTGTCGGTATCGTAGCTTTTCATAAACTAACAGATGATACTTGTGAGATGAAAAGATTATTCGTGCTACCTGAATATCGCAAGTTAAAGTTAGGGGAGAGTCTTGTCAAAGAGATAATTGAAAGTGCAACTTTAAGTGGCTACAAGTTCATGGTGTTAGATACCATTACCCCATTAAAAGCTGCTATCCATCTTTATAAGAACTTTGGTTTTAAAGAATGTGAAGGTTATTACTATAACCCAATGCCAGATGTGCTTTACTTTAAAAAAGAGCTAAACAAGTAAAAGATAGCTCCTATATACCCTCAAAATTAAAAGACCACGCTGAAACGTGGCCTTTTCAATAGAATACTTAATTAAGGAGCTAAGCGCTTTGGCTTTTGCCATACGCCATCTTCTAAATCATAGATGAATCTGTCATGAAGACGATTCTCACGACCTTGCCAGAACTCTACTTTTGTAAATTTAACTCTAAAGCCACCCCAGAAACTTGGTAGTGGGATCTCGCCATTTTTAAATTTCTCTTTTAACTCTAAGAACTTGCCTTCAAGTACGCCGCGAGCCGAAATTAAGTGAGATTGATGAGATGCCCAAGCACCAATTTGTGAACCACGAGGACGAGAGTGGAAGTACTTTAAATCCTGCAATGGT
This sequence comes from uncultured Succinatimonas sp., assembly GCA_900316375.1. Classification (GTDB taxonomy): domain Bacteria; phylum Pseudomonadota; class Gammaproteobacteria; order Enterobacterales; family Succinivibrionaceae; genus Succinivibrio. The sequence goes on from ONCS01000163.1 coordinate 1,037, forward strand.
GACTGACGGTGAGCCTCACCTATGAACATGACCTGACGCTCTAGCATGTACCAAGGGAAAAGCATGCAGATCTTAGGATTGCCTTTTAATTGCTCTGCTTTTCTTGAACCTAAGTTAGTGTAGAAAACTAATTCATCACGAGTATAGTCTTTTAAAAGTACCATACGCGAATAAGGCTGACCTGAACTATCTACAGTACTTACTACTACGCCATTAGGGTCGTAAATTTGTGAGTCAATCGCTTGTTTTAACCATTTTTCAAAGAGATCCATAGGATGCTCAGTAAGATCAGCCTCATCAAGGCCTCCTTGCTGATAACTACGTCTCAAATCTGCAACATCAATCATTTTATTGTCCTTTGTTAACACTTTGTAAATCATATCGCAAAATCATAGATACATGAACGTTTTTGATGTTTTTTCTTACCTTATCAAGTACAAAGGTATCTCCAAAAATGGTAAAATTAGGTTTATATGCTTAAACGTTTAAGTTTTGAAAAGTAAATTAGGTATAAACATGACTTCATATCCAAAGACAGCGTTAGTTATCAACTGTGGTAGCTCATCAGTAAAGTACGCAATTTTAGATCCTAAAGATGGTCACACCTTCTTAAAAGGTATCGCTGAGGCTCTAGGCCTTGAAGATGCTAGAATTTCATGGAAATTCCCAAATGGTGATAAAGGTGAGGTTCCACTAGGTGCAGGTGCTGATCACACCAAAGCTTTGGAGTATTTAGTAAAGAACATTCTATCTAAAGATCCTGCTTTATTAGAGTCAATCGTAGCTTGTGGCCACCGTATTGTGCAAGGTGGTGATATCTACTCACAGCCAACTTTAATTGATGATGAAGTTGAAGAGAATATCCGTAAGGTTATTCCTTTTGCTCCTCTACACAACCCAGCTCACTTACAAGGTATTGATGCAGCTCGTGCTAACTTCCCAGGTATCCCACATGTAGCAGTATTTGATACCGCTTTCCACATGACCATGCCTCCTAAGGCATATCGTTATGCAATTCCTGAGGAGTACTACACTGATCTACACCTACGTAAGTACGGTGCACACGGTACCTCTCACATGTTCTTAGCTCAAGAGACTGCTAAGTTATTAGGCAAGCCTCTAGAAGAGACCAACATCATTACCTGTCACTTAGGTAACGGTGCTTCAGTTTCTGCAGTTAAGGGTGGTGTTTGCGTTGATACTTCAATGGGTCTAACTCCATTAGATGGTCTAATCATGGGTACCCGTTGCGGTTCTATCGATGCTTCAGTTGTATTCTTCCTATGCGAAAGATTAGGCATGACCCCAGAAGAGGTTAAGGAAGTATTCAATAAGAAGTCTGGTATGGCTGCTGTATCTGGTGTTTCATCAGACTTCCGTCCTATCGTTGCAGGTATGAACGAGGGTAATGAGCACTGCCGTCTAGCTTTAGAGATGTATGCTTATCGTCTAGCTAAGTTCATCGCATCATACTATGTTCCACTAGGTGGTGATGTTGATGCTATCGTATTTGCAGGCGGTGTAGGTGAGAATGGTCCTACCACTCGTAAGTTCGTATGCCGTGAGTTACGTGAGTCATTCGGTATCAAGATCGATAATGAGAAGAACTACGCATCTAAGGTTTGCGATGGTGTTGATAAGGTTCTTATCTCAACTCCAGATTCAAAGGTTAAGGTATACGTTGTAGCAACTAACGAAGAGCTTGTAATTGCACGTTCTGCTGTAAGCTTCGTTAAGTAATACAATCCTTACTTAAAAATTAATTAAAGGCCTACTTGAAGAGATTTTAGTAGGTCTTTTTGATCTTTAAAAACTACTTAACCTTTCCTAAAAGCCAATCGATAAGATTGTAAGATTTGATGCCATCGTATGATGAAATAAAGTCATGATCCATTGATAAAACAATCTTTTCGTAGTTGTCTTTTATAAGTCTTAAAGATCTCAACTCACGCTCGCGAGTTTCTTCACCCATTAGTGTTTCAGTTACTTGGATATAGAGCTTTTCATTTGTCCTTTCTGCAACAAAATCTATTTCGGCATTCATAAATTTACCTATGTAGACCTTGTAGCCGCGTCTTATGAGTTCCAAAAACACAATGTTTTCAATAAGAAGCCCTCTATGTTTTTAATAGATATATTAAAAAAAAGAAAAAATTTAAAAGTTTTTATTGTCTATATTAAAAACTTTAAAAAACAAATCAGTTTTTTAAATCAATTTTAAAAACTTTTAAAAATAAAAAAAATCCCACTTAACTTGCGCTAAGTGGGATAAACAGTTTGATTTATTTAGGGAAATCTTACTTCTTACGATTTGACACAATCACGGTTGAACGTGGAGGAATAGTTAAGCTCTTAGCTGAGGTTAACTCCTTTAAGAACTTCTCTTTGTATTCTTCTGAAGTTCTTGTTGCGCCATATGCGTAAACATCTAAGGTCTCACGAGATAGCATCTCATATAAGCCTTCTAAGCCTTCACCATGATCATAACGACGAACGTTTCTACCAGATAGAGGAATTAGTAAATCCTCACCTGTATCTTCACTATCATCAGAGCCACAATCTTCAGGCATATAGGTTGCTGCAAGTAATGGGAAGAGGGCAGAGCCTTGCTCTACCTTTACTTGTTGACGTGATGCGTTTACAAGCACGATAGAGAATCTATTGTTATATAGACGGATGTAGCCAAAGTAAGCACCACCAGCGCAGATAAAGATCATAGATCCACGTGAGAAGGCTGGGTTTGACTTACGAATAGATGAAAGCTCAGTAATTGCACCTTGAACATCAGCTGAGTTTACACTTACGTGTCTGTCCTTTAGAGCATTAAATGGAATTAAGCTACGAGGACCTACTTCATACTTAGAAATTACATCACCTAGTTCATCACCTTGGTAAATACATGGAATACCACGCCAAGTAAATAAGCAAGCTAGAGCTGATAGATATAAGCACTTATCACCACCGATGATATCGTAGAAACGTGGTATTGAGTAATTATCAAGCTCATTTAATAAGCATAGTTTTACTTGCTGAGATACACCTACAGAGAACTCTTCACAGCAACGACGTAAATCATCACCTGTATATGGGGTAGGATCACCATTTAAGTTGATACCACCAAAGAATGATCTGATAGGGGATAAGAAACCTGTGTAGTTAATGGTGCCGTCAACATTACCCTCAGAGCAGATAGCATAGCGAGGATCTGATCCAAACTGACCTAACATTAAGCAGTCTAGGTGAGTCTCACGAGCTGATTTACAAATCTGAGATAAGCGCTCTAAGTTATTACGAGCATTACCATTATCACCGATTTGGGAAGCATCATCGATAACCCAACCATCAATGCCATATGGAGCACGAGTCCACTTGCGAACTACGCTATTTGGACCATCAAAAATGCTGTGGCAAGTCTGGTAGCTTGAGTAATCTAGCTTTGGATAATTAGCTTTCTCATCTGAAACGTAAGCATCGCCTTCAGAGTTGAAAGTGTAGTACTCACGGTAAGGTGAATCCTTATGACGTAGAGCTCCTTTACCAGTGCGCTCTTGACGGTCAAACCAAGGGTGAGTATCACCTGTGTGGTTGAAAGTACCATGAAGCATGATCTTCATTTCATAGCCTAAAGCTACGGTACGAAGTCTCTTTAAAGCACCATTACCACCAAAGTGTGGATCCACCATGTCATAGTCTTCAGTATCAAACTTATGAACAGATGGAGCCTTGAAAATTGGGGTTAGATAAATAGTGTCACAGCCAATTGATCTAATGTATGGAAGCATGGTTGCAACGCCGTCTAAATCACCACCGCAGTGAGTATTATCTAAATCAACATACTCAAAGTCTTTTTGCTTAATAGGAGCGCTTGTATCAACCTTACCACCATCAACATTAAAAGAACCTGAGGATGAGGCAAACTTATCAGGGAAGATCTGATAGACCACAGCATCTAAAGCCCATTGTGGGTGAGTGTTGAAGATCTCTAGTGCGTAGCAATGCTGCATTAGAGGTGGTTCGCGAGACATACCTAATGAGCTATACCATACTACATCTTTAACATTGCCTTCTTTATCAGTGAGCATGATCTTAAAGTAGTAGGTAAGTAAGTTTTGGCTCTTGTCTGCATATAAAGGTGCTTCAAAGCGATGAATACCTGAGCAAGAACCTGTATAGGTCATTGGGTTTTTATGATCTTCGTATTGAGTAAAGTTAACAATCGAGATCTTTAAACGGTTATGGTTAGCACCACGTACAAATAAAACTGCATTTACAGTGTTATTTGTTGACATGCCAGGGGCAGTACAAGTGTGGAAACACTGGAATGGAAGCGTTGCTCGTTGAGAACTAGTGTTCTGACGCATGTTATACCTTCCTTGTTAAAGCATCGCTAATGCGCGACGTACAGTTAAATAGATGTCATTCACGCCTTTAATATCCACGCGCTCTTTAATTGAGTGTGGATTTAGGATAGTAGGTCCAATTGAGATAAGCTGCAGTGCTTCGTTCTTTTTAGCAAAGTTAGCACACTCAACGCCTGCATGTAAGGCTGTGATCTCAAACTTACTACCTGTTACTTGTTGATAGCTTTCATTTAGCACATCAATTAAGCGATTTTGACTTGGTGAAGACCAAGGCTCATGACGGTTATCTGCTACTACATCAACATTATCAAGTAAGTAACAATGAGCTTTAACAGTATTGATAATATCACTTAAAGCGGTGTCATTGAGTGAACGCCCCAACATGCAAAGGTCAATGCACTGTTTTGAGGTTACGGCAACACCTAGGTTAATTGAGGTCTCAACAATGTTTTTAAACTCTGGTGACATACGGATAATGCCACTTGGTAGTGAGCGTACAAGATGGATTAAATCAAGGCTTTGCGCATATCCCATAGCAGACTTTACTTCTGTATTTTCTACAGTTAAAGCCATATCAGGATCAGTTGCTTTATATAACTCTTTTTGAGATTCAAAGCACTGTTTAAAGGCATTTAAAAAGTTTTCTTTTTCTGCATTTGGAACTGCAATTACAGAGGTAACCTTAGCAGGGATGGAATTTCTAACAAAACCACCATCTAAGGATTTTACAAAGAAATCAAAATCGTCAGATAAGTCATCTAAGATGGTAGCCATTAACTTGATGGCATTAGCATGACCTAAATGGATATCGGCACCTGAGTGGCCACCTGCTAACTGATTGATAGTTAAACTTAGACCTTGTACATCATCAAGCTCTACAACATCAAAGTTAAACTTAACACTTACATCATAAGATCCGGCGCAGTTTACAAATAAAAAGCCATTATCCTCAGAATCTAGATTGATAAGGTAATCGCCTTGTAAGTATTTCTTATCAAGGTTAAAAGCACCTTTCATTGAAGTTTCTTCTTCAACGGTGAAGATAGCTCTAATTGGACCATGAGATAAAGACTTATCTTCAAGCATGGCAAGAGTTAGTGCAATTGCAATACCATTATCAGCACCTAAGGTGGTGTGATGAGCTTTGACAAAATCACCATCGATATAAGCATCGATTGGATCTTTTAGAAAATCGTGAGTAAATCCATCTTCAACAACTGGTACCATATCCATGTGACCTTGTAGGATCACAAGTGGTGCATCTTTTTTATCCAAAGTTGCTGGTACTTCAATGATGACAGAGCCAACTTCATCTACGGTGTAATCAAAACCATGCTCTTTAGCAAAATCACAGATGAACTTAGCGACATTCTCCTCGTGTCCTGATGGACGAGGAATATTTGTTAACTTGTTAAAATATGACCAAACAGCCTTAGGCTCTAGGTTTGTAATCTCGTTGCCCACTTTTTTACCTTATTTTTGACGTGATTGACAATATTATAAACTTTTGTTAAGAAAATTTGAAAAGATAATGACGGATTTTTCCTAAAAAGTTGTGAAAAATCAAAAAAGATGTTGAGGTTGCTTGTCAATTAAGCTCATTGACACTCTTAAGACTTGATATAATAGGGAAGTTTTAAAAGAGGCAAAAAGTGAGTTTATACAAATACATGCAAGAGCTTTTAGAGAATAATCTAAAGGCAGGTCAAAAAAGACAAATTGTTGCTAAAGAGCAATTTGGTTCAAAGATTATCGTTGATAATACAGAATACGTAAACCTTTCATCTAATGACTACATAGGTTTAGGCTCTAATCTAGAAGTATCGCAAGATTTTCTAAGTAATTTACCAAAAGATGCTCTAAGGCAGTCTTCCTCTGGATCTCCTTTATTAACCGGAGCTCATCCTAGCTATCAAAGAGCAACTGATGCGATGGAAAAGCTTTTTCATAAAAGTGCATTATTTTTTGACTCAGGCTTTGCTGCAAACTCTGGTACTATCGAAGCCTTAGCAACTCCTAATAACTTAATTATTGCTGATAAGCTCTCCCATGCCTCAATTATTGAGGGTATGATGACTGCTAAAGGTAAGACCATGCGTTTTGCCCACAATAACATCACTCATTTAAAGACCTTATTAGATAAGTTCTCTAAAGACTTTGATTCAGTGATTATTGCAACTGAAGCTATCTTTAGTATGGATGGTGATGAAGCTCCTTTAAAAGAGTTAGTAGAAATTAAACATCAATATGACAATGTTTATTTATATGTTGATGAGGCTCATTCATTCTGTCTATACAATGACAATGGCGCAGGCCTTTGCGCTAAGTACGGCATTACAGAGGATGTAGATTTCATTTTAACTACCTTTGGTAAAGGCTTAGGCTCTCAAGGTGCGTGTATGTTGTGCAATGAAATTGCTAAAAACTATTTAATCAACACCGCACGCTCTTTAATTTTTTCAACTGCGCTCTCTCCATATGCTTTTGCTCATATAGCCTACATGGTTGAGTACATGCAAAAGCGCAATGATTTACGTCAAAGATTGCATACCATTACTCATGCAATCCATGAGACTTTAAATGAAGTTAATCTTGAGAATGTGTCAGTCTCGCAGATCATCCCTATCTTAACCTATGAAAATGAAAAAGCATTAGAGGCCTGTCAGTTCTTTAAAGAGAATGGCTTTTATGCAATGCCAATAAGACATCCAACCGTGCCTAAAGGGCAGGCAAGATTACGTTTATCCTTAAGTGCCAATTTAACTGATAGTGAAGTAAATAAACTTCAAGAAACCATCAAAGCTTTTGCAAAAACATCAGCTCCTACAAAAGGATAAGTATGCAACAGGTATTTTTACAACAAAATCATAGTTCTAAATTAAACTTAATCTTTTTAGGTTATGGTCAAGATGTAGCTCATTTTGAGTATTTAAAAGACAAAACTGATAACGACATAGCTTTGGTCTTTGATTATCAAAATCATAACTTTGATGCATCAGTTTATACTGAGTATCAAGAAATTAACTTAATTACCTGGTCCATGGGCGTGATGGTAGCGCCGGTGGTTTTAGTAAATACCTCTCTTGTAGACAAGCTTATAAGTAAGGTTGCAATCAATGGCACCGTTGAAGGTATTGATTTAAAGTTTGGTATTCCTAAGAAAATTTGGGAGCTTACCATATCCTCAATGAATGAGACCAATGCTTTAAAGTTTAATCAAAGAATGTGCAATGATGAGACTTTATTTAATGAGTATACTTCCATTAAATCAAATCGTACCGTTGAGAATTTAAAATCAGAATTGCAATTTATCTTAGATTTTTCTCAAGATTTAAAGACTAAAGAAATACAAAAAGCACTGCATTTTAACTATGATTTGGCAATTTTAGGACTTCAAGATAAAATATTCTCTTTAAAGAATATGCTTGCCTCTATGGAGCAACATCATGTTGCAACTAAGACCATGGATATAGCTCATTACAATAAAGAAGTGTTTATTGAGCTTTTAAAATAGCGTAATTAAAGATATTTCAAATCATCAAATCTACCCATGTTAACTAAAGAGACCGTCGCTAGCCATTTTTCAAAAGCTGCATCTACCTATGACACTCAAGCAACAGTTCAGCTTGAGATGGCCTCTTTGTTACTTAAAAAACTCTTAAGTTACCAAAAAGACAACACTGCTTTTAATCAGATCTTAGAAATAGGTTGTGGCACTGGGCAATTAAGCTCAATGCTCATGGAGTCTCTTGATTTTAAAAAGCTTGTCTTAAATGATTTTTCAGAGGATATGCTTTTAAGTTGCCAAAAGAAGTTTGATGGCACTAATAAATCAAATTTAATTGATTATATGCATGCTGATGCTGAAAAGCTAAATCTTGATAATAAGTATGATTTGATCATCTCAAATGCTTGTTTTCAGTGGTTTAAAGATTTAAAAAAGGCTTTAAATAACTTTAAATCTTTACTAACAGCTGATGGCATAATTGCCTTTACTACTTTTGGTGAGGGCAATTTTAAAGAGCTTAAGCAATCCTCTTCATTTGGCTTAGATTACCTATCACGTCTTCAAATAGAAACAATCCTACAAGAACTAGATCTTGAGTATTCTTTTGAAGAGAAAGTAACTACCTCTTATTTTGCAGACATCAAAGCTATGCTTAAAAGCTTTAAACAAACTGGTGTCAGTGGCTTATCTCATCAAATTTGGACTAAACAAAAACTTTTTGACTTTACCAAAGCCTATGAAGAGCTAAGGCAAGCAAAAGGTCTACCTCTAACTTGGGTTAGCTATTTTGTCATTGCTAAACCTAAAGCTTAAATTAACTTATCATTAAAGATGCAAAGGCGTTGATGATGGTCACAATTACCACCGAGGTGATAACTGAGATCATGTTTAGGTTAGCACTGTCTTCAGCAAATTGAGGAAGAGACTTAATTGCCGTAATTGGAGCTAAAGAGGTAATTGGTGCAAAGCAAATAGCGACAATTACCAATCTTACCATCGGTGCAAATGGCAAGGTAAACCATACGATTAAGGCTGCAATTAAAGCAAGTGAGTAACGATAGATGATCATTGAAAAAATTCTTTTTATTTTTTCTAAGCTAATTGCAAAGTTTAAAGCCACACCAATTACAAACATACACAAGAAGGTATTTGAGTGACCAATCACTTCAATTGGGTGCATAAGCTCTTTAGGTAGCACCACGCCACAAGCTGATAGGGCAATTGAGAGAATGCAGCAGTAGGAGGTAATGGATTTAGATAGCTCAATTAAGATCTTCTTTAAATCAATCTTCTCGCCATTATCAAAGCCTTTTCGATTAAAAAACAAGGCCATGCAGTACACACCACCAAAGCAGAAAAAGGCGTTGATGACGTCAAATAAGCACAAGGCAATAAAACCATCTGGGGTTAAGATAGTCTGCATAAATGGCAAAATAAAGTTACCAATATTAAAACCACCTAGGTTTAACATGGTATAAACACAACGCTCTGGATCTTTTCTGTATAGAAAATAACCAACTAATGGAAAGCAAAAGCTGATAACAAAGGCTAGAGGCAAAATAAAGAATAAGCTTTGCTCTAAATCGATAGCACCTTGAGTACCTGCTAGAATTGCGCAAGGTAAGGTTATATACATAACAACGTAAGAGAGCTTACGCGCTGTATCGATCTCTACAAGCTTAAAGCGCTTGAAGAAATAACCTAGCAAGAAGATTAAGATAACAGTGTAGGCGTTAATTATTGAATCAGGCATGTGTACTTTTTTATCTTTTAAAACATCGAGGCTATTCTAAACAAAAAAATTAAAAAGTGTTAAAAAGATCAAAGAAAAGACAAAAAAGACATAAATGGGGCTTTAAAAGTTAAATTTTGGTGAGAATTTAGAAAATTAAAGCCTTCTTAAGTTCTAAGAAGGCTTTAAAAATGAAATTAAGATTTTAAGTTAACTTAAGTCTTAACCTTTCTTTACTGTATTACGATTTAAGACAAATAAGTCAGCATCAACATCATCAACAATCTCTTCACAAGTATTGCCAATAATTGCTGCCATAAAGCCTTGACGACCTGCTGAGCCAATAAATACAGTCTTAGCATCTAAGCTTGCGCAAATCTCAGGGATCACATCATCAGGCATACCCTCTTTGATGTGGCAATTAAACTCTGAGATATTGTGCTTTCTAGCAAACTCTAATAAACGAGCCTTATGATCTTCAACTACACTTTGCTCATATAAAGATGGAGAGTAGTGAGGAACTTCAAGCATGACACTTGGAAGATAAACAGGTGCTGAATTTACTAAATGAATGTTGCCATGAGTAAGTTTAGCTACAATCTGAGCTTCACGTAACATCGCAATATTAGCTGCAGCATAATCAGGCATAGTAAAGTCAACACAAACTACGATGTTACCGCCTTCATGCCAATCATGATCTTTAGCAATGACTACAGGAATACGAGAGTTTCTTAAGATGTACCAATCAATTGGGGTAAATAGAATAGAATCTAATACGCCATGGCGGTTAGTTGCTTTGATAACTAAATCATAATCGCCACTGTTAATTTCATTGACAACAGCTTCACCAACATCTTTGCTCTCAACAATCTTAGGTAAGATGGTGGTCTCAGAATTAGCCTCATTACGATACTTCTCAATAATCGAATTGAGGTTATCTATGTAGGTCTTTTCGATATCTGCTTTAAGAGGCTTTTCTTTTACCTTGTTTAAAATGATTAAATCATAAGAATAATCATAAACAACGCGTAGGAAAGTAACGGTAGCTTTAGGATTGAACTGAGTAATATCTAAAGCTCTTTTAAGTGCTAATTGCACATCCTTTTTTGGCTCTGCTACAACTAAGATGTTATTGTACTTTTTCATAGCGCATGGCCTCCTTACAATATCGACTAATACTTCTTAAATATAGGATACAAAAAGCAAAGGTTGTTAGAAAATATTTTAGAATGTGCGCGATCTGTCAAAATTTCTTGAATTTTTAAGGCTTTAACTATGAAAATGCCCACAAGTGTTGAGTTTGTGGGCATCTTATATTTGAACTTTAGATTTGATCTTTAAAGATTTAGAAAAATCTTAGCTTACTACATCTTAAGTGATCTTGGGCGGATCCCCAATAACATACATACAGCTGCAAAGACCACACCACCTAAAGCAATGTAGATACCTAGATAGATAATGGCCATAAAGGTGCTCATGTTGATCCAATCTTCAAATGGAGGACGAGTATAGAGAATAACAGCTGCCATCACGATACCAGCAATTAAAGTCTTAAAGATAAAGACTATGGTTTGACTAGATAAAGTGTAAATATTCTTTTTTCTTAAAAAGTAGATTAAAAGAGAGATATTTACATATGCTGCTAGGGCAGTAGATAGAGCAAGACCTACATAGTCTAAAGGCCACACTAAAATTAAGTTAAAGATAATGTTAGATAAAATAGCAACTAATGAGCAACGCACAGGTGTTTTGGTATCTTGAATGGCGGCAAAGCCTTGTACGATAACACGCACTAGCATAATGGCACATACACCAGACACTGATGCTAAAAGGGATGATGATGATAACAAGACATGCTCTGAGGTAAAAGCACCACGCATGAAGATCACACGTAATATAGGCTCGCGCAAGGCAATAATACCGCACATTGAGGCAATACCTAAAAGCAATACCATCCTGACGCCCCAATCAAGAGTTTTTACATATTTATCATGATTAGTCTTGATGTTAATTTTTGATAAGGCAGGCAGAATCACTGTAGAGATAGCTACAGCGAAAATACCAATAGGAAACTCTAGTAATCTATCTGAATAATATAAATAAGAGATAGCTCCTGTTGATAGGAAGGAGGCTAGGGCAGTGTTGACAATTAAGTTAATCTGACTTGCTGAAATTCCCACAATTGCAGGTAACATCAGTTTTCTAATCTTAGTCACACCTTCGTGTTTCCAGCCCCACTTTGGAATAATAAAAAGTTTTAACTTTAGAACAAAAGGAATTTGCAAAGCTAGCTGCAACACACCACCTACGACAATACCATAGGCTAGCACTTCATTTGGATCATGAAAGTGAGGTGCTATAAAGTAAGCAAAGGTAATTAAGACGATGTTTAACACACATGGAGTGATAGCTGGAATTAAAAATCTTCCAAAGACATTTAATACCGCTGAGGTGAGCGCGGTTAAAGTAATAAAGAATAGATAAGGGAAAGTTATTTTTAATAGATAACTTGCCTCAATAAACTTTTCACTATCTGGGGCATTATCTAAATAAGCTTGAAACCATCCCCAACCAAAGATAGCAGTAAAGACAGGGGAGGCAACCATACCTATTAAGGTTAACATCAGCACAATCGCACCTAAGGTACCTGCGGTGCGATTTAACAGATCGTCTAAGTCTTTGCGCTCTTTTTCTTCTTTACATTTACTCATCACAGGAACGAACGCTTGGGAAAACGCACCTTCAGCAAACAAACGTCTAAAGAAGTTAGGAATACGGTTTGCAAAGAAGTAAACGTCAGCGCTTAAGCTTGCACCTAATAAACTTGCTATCGCAATATCACGTAGCATTCCTAGGATACGTGATAAGAAAGTTGCAAAGGCAGTAACAGCACCTGATCTTAAAAGGCCAGCTTTCTTTGGTACTGATTTTGTGGATTGGTTCTGTTTTGATGAATCTGCAGTATCTTTATTAGTTTCTGTCATATATGTTCCAATAAGTCTTTAATTGCTTGCTGATTTTATCAAATTAAGTGCTACATAACTTACAAACAGACTAAGAACACCAAAATTTTTGAAAATAAGTATCATGATTTTCATTTGTCGAATTTTAGTAACCTAAAAATATTCACTTTCAAAATTGTAATTTTTGAGGCCAATTTTTCCCTTGGGGAAAAATAACCTCAAGTTGTGGAAAACTCTGTGGAAAGCGTTGGAAACGGTGGGAAAAGTTGATTTAATCGAGGATGACTGGTTGTGGAAAACTAAGTTAAAAAGATCTTGCAAATATAAAAGTATTTAATTATCAATAAGATAATAAATTTATCAACCACGTTTAGAAAATTTTTTGAAAAGTGCATAAAAATCGGTTTTAAAATTTTACAATTTTTACATTCTCTTAACTTAACCTTTTATTGTGAACTTTTAAAAACGCATAAATATTAAATAAAATCAAATAGATAATGGGTAACGATAGCATAAAAACTGTAGCATAATACTCATGATTTCAAAAATGTAATTATAACAAATTAGTTTTTACCCTGTTTAAAACTGTGGAAAACTCTGTGGATTAGCAAAATTTAAAAATAAATTTTTCACGATCTAAGGCTTATTTTTAAGTTTATAAGTATAATTTTACAAAAATAAAATATCTATAAAACAGTAAGATAAATTTAAAACTGTGGAAAACTAACACTTGTTGAAAATCCACAGTATCTTTTTCCACACTTGTGGAAAACTTTTGCTTGATTTTTCTAAAATTACCTCAGATCTTAGTGTTTATGCACCAGACTTTGTGGAAAAAATAAATTGGCAGCTCTTAAAGTAAAGGAATTAAAAATTATTAGTATTGACAGTAAAAACTACTTTGGTTGCTATAAAAATAAAATTACATTTTCGACAAATGAAAATATTGTAAAAAATCATATTCAAAAACAATAAGATAGAAATATTTTGTCTAAATCACTTTATCTATAGAATTATTCGCATTTTGACTATAAATCTTGAGGTAGGGCAAGATTTAAATTTTTAATAATGTGAATATTTTTATATTTGAAAAATCTATCCACTAAACCTGTGGAAAACTCTGTGGATTAAGGTGGAAACTGTTGAAAACTCGCCTTTGTGGCTGTGGAAAACTTTTTAGATTTTTCTTTTAGTAATCTTTGTTAATAAGCTAAAACCGCATAGGAAAGCGATTTATCAATAATTTTTAATTTTTCACAACAGTGATTATTCTCTTGTTTGAAATTTACCTAGTTTGGCGCTAATTTTTTGTTTTTTCTAATTGCCCACATATGTAGCACTACTTTCCTTGGGTGCATTTGTCCTTATTCTTTTGTAGAATAGCCAATGTTAATTTAGGAAATTTAAATGAGCGATAGCAATATTTCACAAAACCTTTCAGAGACCTTATTTAAGCCAAAGTTTGATTATGCTGAAACCTCAACTATATCAAACTCTGCTTGTCCTCTGCCAACCTTATCCCGTCGTGATCCTTATTTTGGTTTTGAAGAGAACTTCTATAGGCCAATTTTAAAATTCACCTGGGTGCACACTGGTGGCAATGCTATTGATATTGATGAAGCTTTAGCTCGTATCTGCACTTCTAAAAATGAAAGAACACGTAGTTCTTTATATGACACAGTTAAAGATTATGGTCCAGGTCATTGGGTATACGAGTTTAATTGTGAAGCTCAAGAGCGTGTGAATGCAGCCAAAGAGGCTTTAGAGAAGAATGATCTAAAAAAGGCTAGCCATAACTATCGCATGGCTGCTCGCTATTATTCAATTGCAGCTTATCCTTATTTAAAAGGAGATGTCTTTGCCCAAGAGGCAGATACCCTTGCTCGTACCTACTATAAAAAGATCTTTGATATTGAAGATAGTGAAGGTGATCTTTTAGAGCAGACATTTGATGTAGATGGTAAGAAAGTTAAAGGTTATCTACATTTGCCTAATTTAACCGATGTCCATGCTTGTGTGATTGCGGTCTGCCCATATGAAAATGCTTTCTCAAGCTACTATCGCTTGTACGACGATTACTTAAAGCCTTATAACATTGCTTGTTTTGTGCTTGAGATGCCAGGTGTCGGTGGTTGTGAGAAATTAAACTTAAATGATCATTTCTCATTAGGTGTAGAAAAAGCCATCGATCACTTAGCTACCTTAAAATATGTAGATTCTAATAAAATTGGTTTATTAGGCATTGGTATGGCCGGTACTGCTTGTATCAGAGCTACCATCTTAAATTCAAGCAAAGTTAAAGGTCTATTTTGTTTCGCACCTTTTGTGCATTCATTCTATACCGATGCTGATATCTTAAATTCATTACCTCTTTGCTTGCGTTCATCATTGTGTAATCGTTTAGATCTTGATGCAAGTAGTTGGGATACGGTAATTCCTCGTTTTAAAGCTTATTCTTTAAAGACTCAAGGCATCCTTTCAGCATCAGGGCGTTGCACTGTCCCCACCACAGTATGTTCTGTTGAAAACTCAGTTATTACTAAAGAAGACTTAAGATCTTTAGGTAATAACTTTAAAGATTTTACAAGCTACGTTTTAGAGAACAATCATAGTTCGATGTTTTTAAAAGCACCACTTGAAAAAGTATCAACCTTTTTTGACAAGATCTTCAATAGTTAAGAAGAAGTAGTTAAGAAGAAATAATACAAGAAGATTTAGAAGAATATTAGGATTTTAAATGGCTTCGCTTAAGAACAAAAGGATCGTTATTAAGTTAGGTACTAGTACCATTACCCACGGTTCAAAGCATTTAGATAGAGCCCACATGTTAGAAATTGTTCGTGTGGTGCATCAGTTAATAGAAAAGAAAGCTCAAGTAGTTTTAGTATCCTCTGGAGCAATTGCCGCAGGTCGTGAGTATCTAAATTACCCAGAACTGCCTAAAGATGTTTGCTATAAGCAGATGTTAGCCTCCGTTGGTCAGGTAAAACTTATTGAAGAGTGGGAAAAATTATTTAATATCTACAATCTTCGTGTAGGACAAATTCTTTTAACTAGAGCTGATTTAGAAAGCCGCGAGCGTTATTTAAATGCTCGAGATACCTTATTCTCCTGTCTTGAGATGGGCGTAGTGCCAATCATCAATGAAAATGATGCTGTAGGCATTGCTGAGATTAAAGTTGGCGATAACGATAATCTAGCAGCCTTATCCGCGGTTTTAATTGAAGCAAGCCAAGTGATCCTCTTAACCGATCAAAAAGGTTTATATACAAGTGATCCTCGCAAAAACAAAGATGCTAAGTTAATTAAAGTTGTCGATAAGATTGATGAGCACATCAACGAAATAGCAGGTGGCTCAGGTACTACCTTAGGCACAGGTGGTATGGCAACTAAGATTAAGGCTGCAAAGGTTGCAACTGAGGCTGGTGTTGAGATGATCATAGGCTCTGGTGATAACCCATCAGATATCTTAGCCTTTGTGCAAGGTAATGGTGAGTGTACAACCTTTAAGCCATCACATAAGCCTGTTTTAGCTCGTAAGTCATGGTTAAGTACCGCTACCCGCGCTGTCGGTACCATTGTTGTTGATAATGGCGCAGCTAATGCCTTAGTTAATAAAGGTTCAAGTCTGCTTCCTAAAGGCATTATTGAAACTAAGCGTGAATTCTTACGAGGAGCTACAGTAGAAGTTGTCGATGAGAAGGGCAATTTAATTGCTCGAGGTTTAACTCGTTATTCATCAGATGAACTTAACTTAATCTTACGTAAGAGCTCAAAAGATATTGAAAAGATCTTAGGCTTTACTCATGGTGATGAAGCAATTCATCGTGACGATTTAGTCCTAATTGAAAAATAACTCTACAACTACACAGAAAGAATTATGACCGATATAAAAGAACTAGCAAAGAATGCCCGTAACGCTGGCTTTGATGTAGCAATCATGGATACAAAGGAAAAAAATGAGGCCTTAAACGCGATTGCTGATATCTTAGAGGCTAATAAAGACGAGATCTTTAAAGTAAATTTACAAGATGTGCAAAAGGCTCGTGATAATGGTTTATCTGAAGCCTTAGTAGATAGACTTACCTTTAACGATAGCCGCTTTAATGAAATGGTAGGTGGCGTACGCAAGGTAGCTTTATTAGATGATCCTGTAGGACGTGTTTTTGATGGCAGAACCCTTCCTAATGGCTTAACCTTAGTTAAAAAGTCAGTACCTTTTGGTGTAGTTGGCGTGATCTATGAGTCTCGTCCTAATGTTACTGTAGATATTGCAGCTTTATGCCTAAAGTCAGGTAATGCTTGTTTCTTACGTGGTGGCTCTGAGGCTTTTTTAACTAATAGTCTTTTACATAGCTTAATTGTTAAAGCACTAGAGTCTAAAGGTGTAAATAAAAATGCTGTAACCTTCTTAGATAGCACAGATCGTGAGATGGTAAAACAAATGCTAGCCTTAAATGACTACATTGATGTTTTAATCCCACGTGGTGGTGAGAAATTACAAAGAATGTGTCAACGTGAGTCAGCAATTCCTGTAATTATCGGTGGCTTTGGTATTTCTCATATCTTTGTTGATGAAAGTGCTGATTTAGAAAAGAGTGTTGAGATCATCTTCAATGCTAAAACTCAAAAGCCATCAGCTTGCAACAGCTTAGATACCTTACTTGTACACAAGAATGTAGCAGATAAGTTCATTCCACTTGTATTAAAGAAACTTCAAGAGAAAAAAGTAACAGTGCTTGCTCATGGTACAGCTTTTGATCTTGCTCATGACTATCAATATTTAGACAAGGGATGTGATGAGGACTTTGATACAGAGTTCCTATCTTTAAAAATGAACTTAACTGTAGTTGATGATGTATATGAGGCTATTGCTCATTTACGCCGTCATAATGCTTCACACTCTGATGCAATCTTAACTGACTCAAGACGTAATAGTGAGTTATTTGTAAAATCAGCAGGCTCTGCTTGTGTGTATGTAAATGCTTCAACTAGATTCTCTGATGGTGGTCAGTTTGGCTTAGGTGCTGAGGTTGCAATCTCTACTCAAAAGCTTCATGCTCGTGGCCCAATGGCTCTTAATGAGCTTACAACCTATCAGTATGTCTGTGAGGGTGATTATTTAACTAGAGCCTAATTTTAGCTAGAGTTAGCAAGCTTAGATAAGTTAATCTAAAAAAAGATAAAGGGGCAAGTTTTAAAGCTTACCCCTTTTTTTGTTACATAGAAATGTTTTTAGTGCTTTAGCTCTTCTTGAACTACCTTAAAGCTATTCTCGCCATCTTTTACAAATGAAAGACGGTTAGTAAAGCCTTCAGGTAAATCCTCTTGATGGTGTGATACGAATAGGATTGAAGTATCACCATGCTGCATTGCATAGCTAATAAATGACTTAACTAGTGCTCGAGCATAACCATCTAAGCCTTGTAGTGGCTCATCTAAAATTAAAAGAGGTGGATTTTTAACCAGAGCACGAACGATTAGAAGTAAGCGCTGCTGACCAAAAGATAAAGACTTAAATGAAGCGTGCTCTTTATCTAAAAGACCTGCTAGGCGTAACCACTTACGTGCGATATTAACCTCTTCATCTGATGGGCGGATATAAAGACCAATTGAGTCATAGAAACCTGATAGTACTACATTTAGTGCAGGACCATTAACACGATAGTCTAAATGTAGGGCACCAGAGACTACGCCATAGTACTTTTTAATATCCCAAATTGACTCACCGCTACCACGCTTAAAGCCAAATACGGTTACATCGTTAGTATAAACTAATGGGTTGTCACCGGTAATTAAAGATAATAAAGTTGATTTACCAGCACCATTAGGTCCCATGATGTGCCACTGTTGACCTTTTTTAACCTCAAAATCTAGGTTATCTAGTACCTTTCTTTGATACTCAACATTAACCTTCTTTAAAGAGACGATGGTGTCACCTTGTATTGGAGGAAGTCTAAATTTAACTGGAGGTTTTGGCAGAGTAATATCAGGAATTTTTGCATAACCTAATAAAGCTTTAGCATCTTCATCAGCTTCAATTTCAGCACGGGTAGCAAGCTTTGCAATCTTGCAATTAGCGATAATACCCATTGAAGTTAAAGTCTCAGGGATCTCTGAAGGTCTATTTACAATTAAAACAGTAGGAGTCTCGTACTTAATATGAATTTCATTGATTAACTTTAATAAATCTGCACGAGTTTCAACATCTAGAGCATCAAATGGAGTATCAAAGATCATTAGATTTGGCTTTGAGGCTAGAGCATGCGCAATTAAAACTTTACGACCTTCACCACCTGATAACTGACGAATTGGCTTATCCATTAAAAGCTCAAGATTTAAGCCTTTAATTAGATCAGGTAATAAACTTTGATCATCATCTTTTAGAAACTTTCGTGGAGTAATACCAATTTCTTCTTCAGCGGTAGTGCAATCAGAATTTCTCATCTGATAGTCAGCTTCAAAAAGCTCCATTTGCTTTTCAAAGCTTACTAAAACAGGGTGGTAATTATCAGGTGCAACACCTGAGATTAAAGGTATTTCGGCGTTTAAGGCTTTTGCAATTGAGGTTTTACCACTACCATTACCGCCAATTAACACGATTAGATCGTTTGGTTTGATTGTAAGTGAGCCTAATTCAATTCTTCTTTCTTCATCAGGTGCAAAAACAGCATCGGTAAAAGCAATGGTACGTTGTGTCATCTAAAAATGCCTATGTTGAAAAACTGTGACACATTATAAATCTTGATATATAAAAGTGCAACATAAAATATTAAGTGTTGCATTTTGTGCAATAAACTTGATAAACAAGCTTTTAGTAACTGATAAATTTGTGCGCATGAGAGTTAAATATTTGGATCTAACGCAATTTTTGCTAAAATGTCAGGTGCAAAATTAGTAATATTTCCTATAATTTAAAGAAATAACTAAAAGATTTTCTTAACGAGGAGGTTAATTATGACAACCCCTAATAAATTTGCGGTTTTATTAAAGCCATCAGATAAGCAGCCAGCCTTAGACAGAGCTGCTCAATACACACGCGTTGATCCCAGCATTGAAGTTGTTGCTGTACGCGTAATTAACGAGTTTAAAGATGCCGATAAAGATCAGATCATCTCTCGTGAAAAAGCTAATTTTGAGAATTTAAAGCGTCTTTATACCAGCATTGAAAACTTCTCTTTAGAAGTTGTATTCAATAAAGAAGTAGCTGAAGGCTTTAACGAAGTTTGCAAGAAAGGTAAGTTTACCTTAGCTGTAATTTCAGCTAACAAGCGTCACACCTTACGTGATCTATTTGTATCAAACATTGACAGCCAGATCATGCGTCAGTGCACAATTCCTCTACTAGTTGTAAAGGATGCCGGTACTACTGCTCAATTAGGTCAGTCAGTAATTGTTGCTTTTGATTTTTCAGATGCATCACAGGCTGGCAAACTAGATGAGCTATTATTTGAAGCAGCATCACGCTTTGCAAAGAGCTTTGATGGTAACGTTCATTTAGCAAACTGCGTAACTCCTGATAATCCTGGTCTTATGGGCGGTAACCTAAGTCAGTCTAAGATTGTAGCAGCTGGTATGGCAAATCCTGTAGGTGTTTGCTATCAGTTAGCTGAAGAGTTTGCTCAAAATCATGGCATTCCAGAGGATAACATCCACGTAGTTGAAGGGCGTGTTGATGAGGAGATCCCAAGATTATGTGAGAAGTTAAATGCTCGTATGGTTTGCATGGGTACCACCCCACATAGCACTTCTTTAGGTGCAGTTAACTCATCAGCAGGCGAACTTGTACTAGAGCAAATTAGCGGCGATATCTTTATCGTTAATGCTGAATAAGATCTAATCTTTGAAAAGAAGGCAGGCTTAGTCCCTGCCTTTTTTGTACCTATAAGTTGATAATAAATCTCCTTTATAATCAATAAGATAGATAAAAACTTAGAAAAAGTGTAAAAAATCACATAAAATCTTCAGAAAAAATGTAATTATTAACAAAAAATCTTAAGAAAAAGTGTAATATATACGATAAAAAATTAAGAAAAAATGTAATATTCTATAATTTATTATTTTAATTCAAATAGTTAAAATTGGAGTAATCCATGGAACGTGATGCAATTTATGATTTATTAAAATGGAAAAATAGTAAAAGACGTAAACCTCTAATAATTCAAGGTTGCAGACAAGTTGGCAAGACGTTTTTAATGATTGAATTTGCAAAGCGTTATTATGAGAACTATGTTTATTTCAATTTTGATGAATCTACTGATTTAGCTTCAGTTTTTGAAAAAAACAAAAATCCTGAAGTTATCATTCAAAAGTTATCTGGTATTGCTCATTCAAAGATTGAAAAGAACGTTACTTTAGTAATATTAGATGAAATTCAAAATTGCCCAGAAGCATTAAATTCACTTAAGTATTTTAAAGAACAAGCCAATGAGTACCACATCATAGTTGCAGGAAGTCTTTTAGGAACATTAACAGCAAAACCTAAATCATATCCTGTTGGTATGGTTGATATTATTCATTTGTATCCTTTTACTTTTTCAGAGTTTCTTAAGGCGTCAGATCCATATCTTTATGAAATATATGAGGGTGTAGATCTTAATACAGATCTTGAAGAGATTTTTCATAATAAATTATTAGATATTTTTAACCAATATCTCATTGTAGGGGGGATGCCTGAGTGTGTTGACGCTTTCCTTGAATTGAAAGATTTTAATATGGTTAAGCCTATTCAAGCTAATCTTTTAGATATCTATACTAATGATATTATGAAACATAATACAGCTTTTAATTCTGGAAAATTATTACTAGTTTTCAGAAATATCGCAACACAGCTAGCAAAGGCAAATGAAAAGTTTATATATGGTGCTTTAAAGCAAGGTGGCAGAGCTAAAGAATTTGAAGATTCTATTGAATGGCTAATTTCAGCTGGACTTGTGTACAAGGTAAACAATGTATCAAAACTAGAACATCCTCTATCAGTATATGATAAGTTAGAGCATTTTAAGCTTTTTCTGTTAGATGTTGGTTTAATCAAGTATATGTCACATACTGATACTAAGGCGATTTTACTTAATGAGCCGTTCCAATTTAAAGGTGCACTAACCGAGAATTATGTATTACAGCAGTTAAAGGGCAAATTTGAAGTTGACCCAAGATATTACTCTGACAAGAATAGTGAATTAGATTTTGTAATGCAAATAGGCAGTGAAATTGTACCTATTGAAGTCAAAGCTAGTGAAGATAAGTCTGCTCCTTCATTTAAGAGATATATAGCAAGTAATCATCCAAAAATTGCTATTCGTTTTTCAAAGCGTGGTCTTAAAAAAGATGGAGACATCTTAAATGTGCCTCTATATCTAGCAAATAAGCTAGATAAGCTAATTGAAGGTATTTAACTAAAACAAAGGGCGCCAAAGCGCCCCTCATTAAGCTTTAAGCTTATTAAACATTGAATAAGAACTCGAATAAGTCACCATCTTTTACGATGTAGTCCTTACCTTCTGATCTTAACTTACCAGCTTCTTTTGCCCCAGCTTCACCGTTGTACTTGATGAAATCATCATAAGCGATAGTCTGTGCACGAATGAAACCGCGCTCAAAGTCTGAGTGAATTTTACCTGCAGCCTGTGGAGCGGTAGCACCAACACGAACAGTCCAAGCACGAACTTCCTTAGGACCTGCGGTAAAGAAGGTTTGTAGACCTAGTAATTGATAGCCTGCGCGAATTACACGGTTTAAGCCTGGCTCTGTAATACCTAAGCTATCCATGAACTCTTTTCTATCTTCATCTTCCATAGAAGCTAAATCAGACTCAATTGCAGCTGATACTGGAACTACAATTGATTTTTCTTCTTTAGCAAGCTTTTCAACAGCATCTAAGTAAGGATTATTGGTAAAGCCATCTTCTGATACGTTTGCAATGTACATAACAGGCTTGATGGTTAGGAAGTTAAAGTTACGTAGGGCAGCTCTGTCAGCATCAGTGAAATCTACAGCACGTAACATCTTGCCAGACTCTAGGGCAGGTTTGCACTTCTCTAAAGCGATAACTTGAGCTAAAGCTTCTTTGTCACCACCGGTTCGAGCACGCTTTTCTAAACGTTGTAGAGCCTTATCACAGATATCTAAGTCTGATAGAGCAAGCTCAGTGTTAATAACATCGATATCTTCAGCTGGGTTTACCTTACCTGCTACGTGGATAACGTTCTCGTCATCAAAGCAACGAACTACGTGAGCAATTGCATCAGTCTCACGAATGTTCATTAAGAACTGGTTACCTAAGCCTTCACCTTTAGAAGCACCTTTAACTAAACCTGCAATATCCACAAACTCCATTGAGGTTGGAACAATCTTAGCTGGTTTTACAATGGCTGAGATTGCATCTAGTCTTGGATCAGGTACAGGTACGATACCAGTATTTGGTTCAATGGTGCAGAATGGGAAGTTTTCTGCTGCGATGCCTGCCTTGGTTAATGCATTAAATAGGGTAGATTTACCAACGTTTGGAAGACCTACGATACCACACTTAAAACCCATTTTTTATTATCTCCTAATTAGTTAGGCTTGTAACCGTTAATAATTGATGTGAACTTAGAAACGCCTTGGGTAAAGAGCTTCTTTAATGAGACTAGTGCTACCTCATAAGCATCATCAATTAACTTTTGATTTGCGCTATTAGGTCTACCTAAAACCCAGTTGATAACCTCCTTTGAAGGTGGTTTACCAATACCTAGGCGGAGACGGTAATAGTTTTGTGAATTGGCTAGATTTGCAGTAATTGAGCGAAGGCCATTGTGACCTGCTAAACCACCGCCAAACTTAAACTTCATGTGACCTGCTGGTAAATCAAGATCATCATGACATACTAAAATCTCTTCTGGCTTAATCTTGTAGAAATTGCATAAAGCACCTACTGATCGACCAGATTCATTCATATAGGTTGTAGGGAAGACTAAGCGTACTTCTTGACCTTCAATGTTGCCACGACCTACGATACCTGAGAACTTGCCTTCAGGACGCATGTCGATTTTGTACATGTCAGCTAATTTATAGACAAAGTCCACACCAATATTGTGGCGAGTATGCTCATACTCATTACCTGGATTGCCTAAACCTACGATTAACTTAATATTGCAAGTGTCGTTAGCCATTTAATTTTCTTACACCATCTAATTCACTTTGTGGTAGCTCATTTAATAATGTGGCTACATCTTTATTTAAAGATGCAAAGACAAAGTCACTTGCAATCTCGTTTAAAGGCACAAGGACAAATGCTCTTTGTGCCATGCGTGGGTGAGGTAAGATTAAACGCTTATCCTCTTGACAGACATTGCCATAAGCAATGATGTCGATATCTAATGTTCTAGGGCCATCTTTAAATAATCTTACACGCTTATACTTTTGCTCAAGGGCTTGCAGATTATCTAAAAGGATAAAAGGCTCAAGTGAGGTTTTAATCTTTAAAGCAGTGTTGATAAAATCATCTTGCTCTAAATAGCCTACAGGTTTGGTTTGATACATGGAGGCGCAAACTACGTCTTCAACACCCTTTAAAGACTTAATATCATTGATGGCACTATTTAAAGTATCAATACAGTTACCTAAATTAGAGCCTAAGGATAGTAAACAAGTAGTCATGTTAATTCTTTAAGTTCATAGACTCACGCCAAGCACGAGCTTTAGCAAGTTGTGCCTTACGTTTTTCACTTAAATTGCTCTCATCCTCAAAGCCTTCTTCAGATGGGCGCTTTTTAGCTTTGCCTTTCTTTTTCTTGGTCTTTTTCTCATCAATGTCAGCTTGCTTTTTATTGCGCTTAGCAACATTAGCTGCATGACGTTTATCAGCTAGTGCTTTGCTTGTTTTATAGAAGGTTGACCAAAATTCTACAATTGGCTCTAAGTATGGCTCAAATTTAGCACGTAAAGATAAGAAGTCAAAACTTGCTCTAAAGATATTACGAACAGATAGTGAGTCAGGACTATAAGGACCATTTTCACTATATTGCTGCAGTAGCAATTGCATACGCCATAGAGACTTAATGTTATCAGTTACCGCAAATGGTAGATCAGTTACCTTATCTTGATTGGTAAAGACGCTTTGGAAAGCTAAATTTACTAATGCATCATCATCTAAAGGATTGATCATGGCATCATTGTTACGTCTTAGACCAAATAATACGCGTTGGAAACAATTCCAAAGTATTACAGAGAATAAGAAGTGAGGCATGTTGCGTTTGTTTTCTGCAAATCTTTGATCTGAACTCTTTAGTGCAAACTCAATAAAGTTACAGTAGCTCTTATTTTCAATTAAGCCATAGGTATCAGGGAATAATTGAGTAAAGAGATTGTACTTACATAAAACTTTAAAGCTCTCATAGCCATGGCCTGTTAAGAAGAGTTTATTAACTTCTTCAAACATACGAGCATTTGAAACTTCTAAAAGCTTATGAGATAGACGCTTAATTGGATCAGATGAGCGCTTTGAAATTTTAAAGCCTAATTTTGCACTAAAGCGTAGTGCTCTAATCATACGTACAGGATCTTCACTGTAACGTACATCAGGATCGCCAATTAAATCTAAAACGCCTTGAGTTAAATCATATAAACCACCATTGTAATCATAGATCTCTTGTTTAATTGGATCTAAGTACAAAGCATTGATGGTAAAGTCACGGCGCTGCGAATCTTCAACAATGTTCTTACCATAAACATTGTCACGAATGAGCATACCTGACTGTGCTGAAACACGGGTAGAATTCTTAGTAGATTTTTGAACGCTCTTAGGTGCTACTTGATTGCTTCTAAAGGTGGTAACTTCAATGATAACCCCTGAGTAGACCACATGCACAATCTTAAAACGACGACCAATGATGCGAGAGTTATTAAAGATCTTATGTACCTGTTCTGGGGTAGCATCAGTTGAAACGTCAAAATCTTTTGGTTCTTTTCCTAGTAATAAGTCACGAATACAGCCACCTACAAGATAAGCTCTAAAGCCTTTCTTTTGTAGACCTTTAACGACTAACATGGCATCGTGGGATAATAAAGAGAGGTCAAGACCTAGAGATTGAGCTGATACTACTAGCTTCTCAAAGCCCTTCTTTTTTACCATCTCTTTAACTTTTTTTAGACTTTCTACGTTAAGTCCTTGCAATGGAGCAGTAATTTTTATTGTCCTCGATTATTTAAAACTGCGCGCATTATAGCATTTTTAACAAATTTAAGCATTTTCAAAATTGTTAAAGTTGACTTTACAAAAATAGTGAAGGACAAAGTTTAGGCATAGTAGGAATGGCTTTAAGATTAAAGTTGGAAATTGCTTTATCTAGGATTTGACTAGGAGTCATTGATGGGGTGAAAAAAGAAGTCTCTTGACCTAGAAATTCTAAAGCTTCTTTTAATAATACAGAAGGTGGAGCAATATCTAAAATAGCCTTAGCTTTGTTTTGCTTGGAGAGCTTAAATTCAGAATTTTCCATCGCAAGTGGCAGATGAATATACTTAGCTTTTGCAAAATTAAAACTGCGATATAGGCTAATTTGGCTAGTAGTGATATCAATTAAATCAGAGCCACGAACTACCTCGGTAACACCTTCTAAAGCATCATCTACAACGCAGGCTAGGTTATAGGCAATAACCTTATCTTTTCTAATTAAAGTAAAGTTATCAACCAGTGGTGCAGAGATAACTGTACCTAATAGAGAATCTTCAAAGCTTGTAATTGAGGTATCAACTTCATAGCGAAGAGACATGGCTTGTTTGTCATTAGGTACGAGGTGCAGAAATTTACACTTACAAGGGGAGTGTTTTAAATCCTCACGGGTGCACTTGCAGTAATAAGCATCTCTCTTATCTAATAGCTTTTGCGCGTACTCTCTATAGATATCTTGATGCTTTGACTGAATATAAGGATCATTATCGTATTCAAAACCTAGAACTTTTAGCTCTTTGATAATGGCCTTAGTGTATTCATCTTTGCAGCGGTAAAAGTCTAGATCTTCAATTCTTAGGAGAATTTTGCCATTTAATGAGCGCGCTCTTAAATAAGAGCCTAAGGCACTTACTAAAGATCCAAAGTGTAAACGACCACTAGGGGATGGAGCAAAGCGACCAATGTAGGGAATTTTAGACATAGCAAAAACTAAAATAGGAGGCCAAAGCCTCCTACTTACAAGGAATTACAATTAACCTTCTAATTGCTTTTCTTTAATTTCTGCAAGTGACTTGCAATCTACGCAAAGATCAGCAGTTGGACGAGCCTCTAAGCGCTTGATACCGATTTCGATACCGCACTGCTCGCAATAACCAAATTCGTCGTTTTCGATCTTAGCTAAAGTCTTATCAATCTTCTTGATTAACTTACGCTCACGATCACGAGCACGTAATTCTAGGGCAAACTCTTCTTCTTGTGATGCTCTATCTAGAGGATCAGGGAAGTTTGCAGCCTCATTCTTCATATGGCCTACAGTACGGTCTACCTCGTTACGTAATTGATCACGCCAGGCAGTTAGAATTTTCTTGAAATGAGCTTTTTGATTCTCATTCATGTACTCTTCGCCAGGTTTTTCTTGGTATGGTTCAACGCCAGCAATTGCTAGAGGACCCATAGAGTCGATCGCAGGAGCAGTCTTTTCTTCGTTAGCCATAATTCACTTCCTTAACTTAAATTACTGTCCAAAAATACAGTAGAGATTAAGTGTTGTTTGTCATTTAATTAAGCTTAATCGTTCTTAAGCTCTTGATTTTATAATTATGGGTTAAGTTTTTGATTCTCGCAAGAATTTAACGCCATAATTTGACCTAACACTAAAATCCTTGAAACTTTAACATTCAATCCTTGATGTAGCTAGCGTTTTTGAAAATTAACATATACACATCTTGGAGTTTTATCCTTATGCAAAAAGGACAAGGTATTTTAAGGATTAAAAAGCATTTGTCTAGTATTTTGATATAATACCAAGCGATTTTTTTACGAATTTGTGAACATGAATAACAATAGCGATAATTATTTAAAAGGTTTTAGTGCTGTAGATGACGATGATCGTATTGTCCCTAAAAATGAGCGCACTGAGCCAAGCTTTGATAGTCAAAATATTGAGGCTAATCTATACTATAGCGATCAAAATGAGCCAAATTTTGGTAGTGATGATTTTAATCAACCGAACTCTTTTAATGAGCAAAAAGCTCAAGAGAGTGCCCAAAACGATCCTAAAGACGGTGTATTTAGAAACTTTACTTCATTTATAAAAGAGCGTGCGCAACAAAAGTCGCAAGCACAAAATGAGGGCAAAACTACACAAAATACAACTGATGAGCCAAAAGAACCTCACCAAGATAATCAAAATCAAAAGCCAAAGCGCAGCATTAAAAAGAAGTTAACCTTTTTATGCTTAAAAGTTGGCATTGTAGCTGTCGTAGTTTTAGGTATCTTCTTTATCTACTTTGACTCTGTAGTTTTAAGTAAATTTGGTGTTGATGATAAGTGGGTGCTACCTGCTGTTGTGTACTCTCGTCCTTTAGAGTTGTATCCAGACCAAAAGATATCTTTAAAGCAGATGGAGTATGAGCTTAAGCTTTTAAAGTATCGTAAGGTTACTAATCCTCAAGTCCCAGGTGAGTATGGAGTTAATGAAAAATCAGGACGCATGGTGATCTTACGTCGTCCATTTGAATTCCCTGATGAAGCTGAGCCTAAGGTTAGCTTACTTTTAACTTTCCAAGGTCAAAGAATTACTGAGATTAAAAACGCCGATACCCGCGACGAGCTAGGTTATGTACGAATGGATCCAGTATTGCTTGATAGAATCAACCGTATTGATCCAAAAGAAGATCGTATCTTTATTCAGTTAAATGAAGTACCTGAAGCTTTAATTAACACCTTACTTGAAATTGAGGATAGATCATTTAAAACTAACATGGGCGTTAACTTCTTTGCTATCGCTCGTGCTTTTGTTAAAAATGCGATTGCTCATGGTGTAGTTGAAGGTGGTTCTACCATTACTCAACAGCTAGTTAAAAATTACTTCTTAACCTCAGAGCGTAGTTATACCCGTAAGTTCAAAGAGATCATCATGGCTTTGATCATGAATCATCGCTACACTAAAGATCAAATCTTAGAAGCTTACTTAAATGAAATTTACCTAGGTCAAAATGGCTCTGCTGGTATCTATGGTTTTGGTCTAGCTTCATACTTCTACTTTGGTGTCCCAGTATCGGAGCTTAGCCAAGAGCAGATGGCATTACTTGTAGGTATTATTAAAGGTCCATCTTATTACGACCCATGGCGTCACCCAGAAAAGGCTCTTGAGCGTCGTAATGTGGTACTTGCAGTTTTGAAAAATCGTGGCCGCATTACCGATACAGAGTATGAGCAATATACAGCACGTCCTTTAGGCGTAATTAAACGTGGCTCCATGAACTATTCAAAAACTCCTGCTTTCATGGGCGTTTTGAAAAAGGAAATTGCTACCCGTTTCGGTTCAGACTTCTTATCTGGTAATGGTATTAAGATCTTTACAAGCTTAGATCCTCAAGCTCAAGCCTGTGCTGAAGATGCGGTACAAACCGAGCTTAATAGCATTGAAAGAGAAAGACGCAACTTAAAAGGACTAGAAGCTGCGATGGTGGTAAGTAACTGGCGTAATGCTGAAGTATCAGCTGTAGTTGGTTCAAGAACTCCACAATACGCAGGCTTTAACCGCGTGATGGAAGGTCGTCGACAAGTTGGCTCTATCATTAAACCTTTTGTTTATTTGACAGCCTTTAATCGTGGTTTCCACACTGGTACTTTAGTTCATGATGCGCCTATTACTGTGCGCCTTGCTGACGGTAAGGCATGGTCTCCTCACAATGATGATAAAAAGTACCATGGCTTATTACCAACTTATGTAGCAATGGCTCGTTCTATGAACGTACCAACTGTAAAGATTGGTATGAAAGTAGGTCTAAATCACGTGCGTGATACCTTGATGAAGGTTGGTTTAAGTAAAGATAGAATTCCTTTCTATCCATCTATGCTGTTAGGTGTTGAAGAGCTTACTCCATTTGAGGTTGCTCAGATGTACTCAAGTTTAGCAACTGATGGTTGTTATAAGGATTTAACTACTTTGCGTACCATCATCAAAGATGGCAAAGTAGTATATGAGCGTGAGGATCAAAGAAGGGATGCTACCTTAGATCCAAAAGATTCATATCTAACTATGTTTGTGATGACTGAGGCTACTAAGATTGGTACTGGTCGTCGTATCGGTAACTTATTCCCAAATACCACCATTGCGACAAAGACAGGTACTACTAACGATAGCCGTGATACTTGGTCTGTAGGTATTGATAATGATCAAGTTGTCGCAACTTGGGTAGGCTTTGACGATAACAAGTCAACTGGTCTATTTGGTTCGTCAGGTGCGATGAGAGTTTATGGTAAGTTCTTACAAGAGCGCGGTGTTAACTCACTTGAGCTTAGAAAGCCAGAAGGCGTGAAGTTTGTAAACTTCAACTCACAAGGTAACATCGTCTCTGATGCTTGCCGAGGCGGTAATTTACGTTATCTACCAGTAAGACTTGATAAGGTTAGATATGTAGATGAGAACTGCGCGGTAACTTACTCACCAGAGCCAGTCCCAGTTCCATATGTATCAAATGACTAGAAATTCGTTTTAGAAATTACACAAAAACAAAGCCTTGAAAGTAAAATCTCTCAAGGCTTTTTTGATGCTTATTAAACTATTTAAGCATCGGTATTGATTGCTCTAGAGCCATCTGGTCTGGTGTAACTTGAAGGAGTCTTACCTTGTAAGTAGTAGCTAAAAGCTAAAATTTCAGCGATGATAGAATAAAGCTCTTTTGGTACACCTTCACCTTCTTTTAGATGTTTTAGCTCATTTAACAAAGTTGGATCTTTGTGCACGTAAACACCTAGCTCTTTTGCCATATCAATGATAGCTTGAGCTCTGCTTTCATTACCTAAAGCTGCAATAAAAGGAGACTTCTTATCTTCATCATAAGAGATAGCCACAGCCTCACTTGCTTTAGCATAGCTTTGTTTAAATGACAGATCCTCATCAGTTGCGTGAATATGCTCACCCACAGTATGAGTTACTGCTTCATTTGATACCTGTGTTGAAACTTCTGTAGAAGCCTTTGTTGTGTCATTTGTAGATGGTAAATCTTTATTTTCTTCCATACTCTAAATATCCACAGATAAACTTGCACCATCATCTTTGTGAGTACGTGTGCCAATTACAGCGCGCTCATCATGCTCTTTGATATTTACTTTACCTAAACGAGCGGTACTTGAGGTGGTGGTAATACCAATATCTTGAAGCTTTTCTTTTAAGTGTGGCAGACATTCTTGAACCTTTTGCAGGCCATTGAAGGTACTTGCAACCACATTAAGTTTAAGCTCTGGGAATTTGGATACTGCTTTAATCTCAATTGGGCCTAAGTTTTCTAAATCAAAGACAAAATCTAAATGCCATGACTTTTGACCTTCTTCATCGATAACAGGTCTTGCACTAAAGCCACCTTCACGACCACCATCATATGAAGGAGGTAGAGGAACGTATTGATAAAGAAGAGGTAAGTCCTGCTTAGGAGGATTTTGATAACGGACAATCTGATCTAAGCTTTCATCTAACAAATTAGAGATGCTAGCGTTCTTTGCTTTTGAAGCACCTTCAGAGAGCTCTTTAGATAAGTCATCAAACTTATCTTCCATCAAATCAACATTCTTCTTTAAGAATTTATCAACTGATTTACCTAATTGGCTAAAGCGAATTGCTAAAAGCATAAATGCCCATTGATGCATAGCAAGAGCCTGTGGTGAGCTAGGTGACATTGGGGCTGCGGTAAAGCTTAACCAATTATTCACACTAGGTAAATCATTTACAGGATCTTGTAACTTATCTAATAAGTTTTTAGCTTGATCTCTTATAGCTTGAGGTAGAGCGGTATTATTGATTTGTACCTTTAAAGAGTACATATAGCTATCAAGAGGGGAGCCCTTAGCAGCATAATTCATCATGTTAGGAGTTAGTGCTTGAGCTATTTGGGCTTCACTAGTCTCTTTTACTTGAGCTGTATCTTTTTTAGAAAAAATTGAGGCAATCTTACTGAAAAAGCCTGATTTTTCTTTTATAGGAGCAGCGGTATTGTCAATTACGCTTTGCTCAGGAACAGGCTCTTCTTGACCTTGGGTGATTTGAGCTGCCCCTGGAGTTTTCTCAGGGATCTTGGTGATAGTAAGCTCAGTGTCATCATCTGTTGCAGACTTTGTAAGCTCATCAACAGCTTTAGATTTAGCTACTACATCATGAGGCACAGTAGTATCTTCAAGCTCCATTGAAGGAACTGTATTAGATAAGATCTTCTGACCTAAGTTTTTAAGACTGTCCTCACTATGAACTTCTTGTCCATTTAGATTGTAGCTAACACTTTTAGGAGAGGTTGTTGCATTATTAGACAGAATTGAAGGTCTGCTTGAAACAGCGCTCTTTAAATCAGTATTAGCAAGTTTTTGCTCAGAGAAGATATCATCCTCGTGAGATGGATCATTATCACCATTTACACGATTTGGATCGCCACCATCTAAGCTTTCTTTTAATGCATTTAAAATCTTGTAGCTTGAATCATTTGACTCAGGTGCTTGAGGAATAAACTCTGCTTTGTTTTCACTAGCAGGTCTTAAAAGTGAATTTACAAGACCTGTATCAAAATCACCATCTGCATTTAGGCTAGGCTCATTTACTTGAGAGCCTGTAATAAATGGATTTTTAGTTTGAAGCTCAGAATTTGGGGCAACACTACTTGAGGTAGTCTCTTCATCATGGTGAGCCATGAATGGATTGAAATTACCTTTGTTTACATTAGATTTAACTAATGATCCTTCTAGTTCTTCATCTGTAGTATCTTCAGCAGTACTGTCTTGAGTAGTGATTTTTTGAGTATTAACCTCTGCTGACTCTTCTTGTGACTCATGTAAACGAGCAGTAAATGAGTTGAGTTTATCTAAGGCAGTTGATTTTGCTTTATCTTGTGCCTTGATATTCTCGTCTACTGATTCATCACTTTCGTCGCTTACTTGAGTACTCAATTGCTCAGCCTTTGTTTGCTGAAGAGCTTGCTCTGCATCCTCTACTTGTTCTTGAGAGCTCTCTTGAGCTTTTAGAGAATCTAAAACCTTTAAAGTAGCATTTAAAGCTGCCTCATCGGCATTAGTTGCCTTGTAGCTATCATTACCTTCAACATCAGTATCAATAACAGGTGCACTCTGAGTTGCAACTCTTTGAGCTTGTGACTGTACATTAGCATCTTCAGTCTCTGCATCTACTTGACTAGAATTTGTAGGTGCGGTGTTTACTGATTTGTTTTGAACTGCTTGAGTTTCTGTATCAATCTCATCACTTGATACAGTTTCAGTCTTAACAACAATCTTTTCTTTAGCTAAGTCTTCAGTTTCTTCAACATCATTCTCGGATGACTCTTGAGCAACTTTATACTTAGTCTCATCTTGGGTAACAGCATCTTCATCTTGAAGAGTGTCACTTACTTCTTCTGCATCAGTGGCATTAGTTGCAACTTTAACCAAAGGAGTATCTTCAGTTACTTCAGCACTTTCGGAGACTAAAGTATTTAGTTTTTCACTTTGATTTAATTTTGGAGCGTTTTCTTTAGTTGCAAGCTCGACATCTTCATGAACATTATTAGTTGAAGCTGTGTTAGCTTGTTCAATTTGATCTAAGATACTCTTGTTAGCATTAGCAATATAGCTTTCAACAAACTTGTTAGAGCTTTGTGGCTTAGTATTTAACTCATCAAGTGCTTCATCTTGAACTAAAGGGGTAGAAGTCTTAACTTGATTTGATAAATTCTCACTTTCATCAATATCTGTTGCAGTATCTGCCTTTAAAGCGTTGTCTTTGGCAATGCTCTGTGCTTTAGGCTCTTCTAAGTCAGTTTCAACAGTATCGGTGTTTTCTGCTTGGGGTAATTGAACTGGAGCTTTTGGAGTATTGAGATCAGACTCTTTTGCAAGAGTTTCTAAAAATTCTGCCTGCTTTAATGGAGCTTTTGAAGTGTCCAAAGTCTTTGTAGAAACTTCATTATTTAAAGCTTTTTCTTGAGGCTCTTTTAATACTTCATCAGTATCTGTTACTAAAGTTTTAGCTTGATTATTTAACTCTTTTTGAAGATCAACGTTTGTATCTTCAGTAGGCAAATTTTCTGCAGAAGTTTGTGGGGTAGTCTCTTGAACAGAATTATCTACTTTTGCTTTTAATAACTCTTGCTCTAAACGTAGAGCTGACAGATCTTTTATTGAGCTATCAACACGAGATGGTGCTGGATTGAAACTATTAAAATCGGCAATCTCGCTACCTTTGAAAGATACATTGATAGATGACTTGTTAAAGTCAGGAGCTAGGGTAGCGCCTTCATCAAACAAGTTTGGCTTACTTTCAAGTTGAGCTTTAACGGTTTCTTTTAAAGCTTCTTTGACAGCTTGGGCTGCAGCTTCTTTAGCAGAATTAGTGCTTGCCTCAAGTTGAGATTTAAAGGTTTCTTTAAGCTCTTTAATATCACTTAAAGCCTTGGCGGTTAAATCATCATTTGAGCTTTGCTTTGACTCAAGTTGTGATTTAACACTTTGCTCTAGAGCTTGTTTTAAAGCATCAGCTGTAGCTTTGGCATTTTGATTAGTTGCCTCAAGCTTAGCAGTCATTGACTCTTTTAGTTCATTAAAGGCTTTAGTAGTAGCATCAATAGTACTAGTCTGACTTGCTTCAATCTGCGCTTTAACACTTTGATTTAAAACTTCTTTTACTGCATCTTGAGCTACTTGTTTTGCATTAGTTTGGCTTTGCTCAATTTGAGTTTTAACTGTTTCTTTGAGCTCATTTACAACTTGTGTTGTAGCATCTTTAGTCTGATTTTGAGTAGCTAGAAGCTCATCTTTTAAAGCTTTAACCGCTTCAGTTGCTACAGCCTTAGCAGTGTTGGTGGTAGCCTCAATTTGAGATTTAACACTTTCTTTTAAAGCTTCTTTTACAGCTTCTAAGGCAAGTTTTTTAATCTCTTCAGCACTTAGTACAGACTCTTTAGTTTGAGAAGTATTAGAAATAGCCTCTTCTGCTACAGCGTTATTTTGGTTAGCAACTTTTTGAGAGATAGCGTTTTCTACTTCTTGAGCCTTTTTTAATGTCACTTCATCGATAGTAGGACTTTGTGGTCTTGTAGCAGGATCTGGAAGTTTGCCTTCTGAGGCTAATCTTTGTCGCTCTTCTCTAAATTGTTGCTGAAGTTTAGCAGCGCGAGCTGATAACTCTGATAAGGATAACTTTGAAGCATCAACTAGCTCTTCACTTTGAGTGTTTATTTGAGTCTGAGCTCCTTGAACAGAGACTTCTTTTACATCAGTAGTAGAAGCTTCATTTTGAATTAAGTTACCACGACGCGCGGTAGTTGCTGCTTTTAAAACTAAATCATGGATACGCTTAGCTGTTTCTTTTGAAATATTGTCAGCATAATCATCTTTTACTTGCTTATCTTTGTTTTGTTTAAAGATATCAAGATAGGTTGAATCTTTTGGAAACTCGTCTAAGGCTTGACGAAGATAGCGAGTCATAACCTGAGGTGTGGTAGAGCCAGGCTTTACCTTATCAACAGTTTGCTCTTCTTGTAGTGTTGCTAATACCTCTGGTTGGTTACTTTTTACATAGGCAATAGATGCTGATAGTGCGTCAGCTGTAGCCATCTTAGATCGAGGGGAGAGCTCTTCACTTGGTGCATAAACATCGCGAATGGACAAGTCGCGTTGCAATCCTGCTCCCATATTCTCATAGTCAGTTAAGTTAACTACGCTTTGACAGATAAACTTGCCTAAGTTTTTACCGGCTGCTGTACCTTCTTTTAAGCTATCAGGTAGATTTTTTAAATTGTCTTCAAGAGTTGAGGCTGCATCTTTTGAGCGGACAAGTTCACGAGAGGTTGATAAGTCAGATGCGACCTTTTCTTGAAGGTTAGGATCGCGGTTGATAACTTGTACGGTAAGCTTGCGATAATGTCCCATTTGAGCACTATCGTCATCAACTTCTAAGTTATCTAAAGACTTCTTGTCTTGAATATAGGTATTTAAATTGGTGTTTAACTGGTTAAAAGTACGGTTTTGAGAGTCAGTTAAAAGGCCTTTTTTATTTGATACTGCTGACAAATACTTTGAGGTAGCATTAAGATTTAACTTAGCTACTTCTTGGGTATCATCTTGAGTATTATTAGGCTCTTTTGAGGTAACAGAAGCCTCTTTGACTACCGTTTTTAATTCGATGTCTAGACTGTCCATGAATATTCTTTTATCTTTTGTATACGTATATGTCCTTATAATACCAAAAAACTTAATTTCATTTGTAATAAGTATCTATTTTGAAGACAATTTTTAAGCTTTGCTCACAGAGTACTTTTTTCAAAAAATGCCTTTTCTGATGTAAAATAAGCACAAGTTAATTGAGGACTTAATATGCTAAAGACAATTATCAAAAGTACATTAGCAGTAACTGCATTATTCTCATTTGCGCAAACTGTTAATGCAGCTCATTCAACATATAGCCCAATGGCACCTCGCCAACTATCAGTTAAAGCCTCTCATGCTGATTACAGCTATGGTTTATCAATTCTTCCTGGTAATTCCATTGATTCAATTGAAGTTTTAAACAGAAATGTATTTTGGCGCGGTAACTACTTAGTATTTGATAGATATTTATTAAGACCTGTTGCTCATGCATATGCAAAACTTCCAAATTTTGCTAAAGATGGTGTGCATAATTTCTTCTCAAATATTAGCGATTTAAATAATACTGTTAACAACCCATTAGTTGGCAGATTTAAGGACTCTTCAATTTCTATCTCAAGATTTACCATCAACTCAACCTTAGGTTTACTAGGTTTAATTGATGTAGCAAAGCACATGGGACTTGAGCAAAAGTCTATGAGTATGAATACGGTTTTAGGAAAAGCTGGTGTTGATCAAGGTGAGTACTTTATGTTACCTGCCTTAGGCCCTACTACTGAGCGTAATATTCATGGTAGCCTTGCTGATTCTTGGACCTTTGCTCCATTTAATGTTTGGACATCAGCTGCGTTGCACGTAGTTGAGGCTATTGATATTCGCGCAAGACTTATCGATCAAGAAGAGCTTATCGATAAGAGTGTTGATCCATATGCACAAATGCGCCAAATTTACTTAATGTATCAAGAAGGTCAAGTAAATCCTGAAGCTTCAATGGAAGTTAAAAAAGACGAGAATGTTGAAGAATTCTTAGATGAAATTGATGGCTAATTTAAAAGACTTTCTTTCAATTTACAAATAGATAGATTAAGTACCCTACAAAAGTGATTAGGCTTAAGCCTTAAAGAGATTTTAATGAGCGCAGTAGAGTTAGAGCAAGTAAGACACGAAATTGATGAGACAGATAAAGAACTCATAGAACTACTTAAAAAACGCCAAGACTTAGTAATTAAGGCAGCTAAGTGTAAAAAAGACTTAGGAGTGAGCGCTTTTTCTCATGAAAGAGAAGCTTTTGTTTTAGATAATGTCGAAAGATTAGCTCGCGAAAATGAGTTACCTCAAGGTTTGCTCTCTGACATTATGAAACGTGTCTTACGTGAGTCTTATAAACTTTGCTCTAATACTGATTTTAACTACCCTCGTTGCTTAAAAGAGGATGGCGATGTTGTAATCGTCGGTGGTAATGGTGGTATGGGTAGAATTTTTGCTGACTACTTTGAAAAGTCTGGCTATAAGGTCTTCTCTTTTGGGCACCGTGGCTGGGATAAGGCTCCAACTTACTTAAAGACCGCTAAGATTGTTATTGTCTCTGTACCTATCGATATCACTATCGATATTATTAAACAATTATCCCCAATGTTGCGTGAAGATCAGATTTTATGTGATTTTACCTCAGTTAAAGGGCCGATTGTCGATGCAATGATGCAGTACCATAAAGGTCCTGTATTAGGTTTACACCCAATGTTTGGACCTGATGTAAAAAGTCTTGTAAAACAGGTTGTAGTTACTTGTCCACAGCGTGATGAAAAAGCTTCAGAGTTTTTAGTAGAGCAACTTAGAATTTGGGGAGCTCACATCTGTAAGTGCGATGCTTATGAGCATGACAAGGCAATGAGTATTATCCAGGCTTTACGCCATTTTAGTACTTATGCTTATGGTACTTTCTTAGCATCTATTGCGCCAAATCTTGAAAAACTAAAAGACCTATCAAGTCCTATCTACCGATTAGAGCTGATGATGGTAGGTCGTTTGTTTGCTCAAGATCCTCGTTTATATGCAGACATCATTATGTCATCAAAGCAAAACTATGAGCTTATCAAAAACTTTGTACAGAGCGTAAATCAAGAACTTGATGTCGTAAAAGATGGGGACGTGGATACCTTTACTGAAAGATTCTTAAAAGTACGTAAGTATTTTGATGACTTTGCTGCTGAAGCTTTAAAAGAAAGTGGTTCAATTCTAGCTAAATTACAAGACGAGAGAGAATAATGCGTCGTTTAGCAAAGTATTTAGCTATTTTCTTGGCAATTATCCTTGTTATCTTTGTGATTGCTCTGATTGTAGCAAGCTATTTATTTGATCAAAAAATAGATAGCGCCGTAAGAGTTATTAACTCAAAGCAAAACTCCTTTGTTTTAGATTATCACCAATCTTCATCTAGTCTTTTTGAGAAAAAGGGCAGAGCTAATATTAAAGTTAAAAAAACTCCATTAGGTGAGTTTATTCTGCCTTTAGATGTTGATACTACCTTTGGCCTTGATAAAGTAAATATCCATTTTGCAAATGTGCCTGGTGAAGGGGCTATTGATGACATTACCCGTGCTTTAAATCTTCCTAATATCAATTTTTTAGGCGACATTAACTTTTATCCTTGGGAGCTTAAAGCTGAAGGTAAAGTTAAAACCAATGCTTTAACAATAAACCTTGAAGATGGAAATTGTATTGTCGGTGAGAACTTAATTAAGCTATCAGGTCGTAGTCTAAACTCTATTGAGATTGAGACCAAGTCTGCAGGCCTTAAATGCAGATCATTTACCAAATACAATGAATTAGATGCTTACAATGTAGAGCTCTTAAATCCAAGTATTGTGTTAAGACCAAATCTTGATTTAAAGAAAAAACAAGTAAGTTTAGAAAAACTATCAATAGGCTTTGATACCTTAAATCTTGATGCGTCAACTTTATACTTAATTGGCTTCAAGCCAGATGATCATGTTAAAGATCCAACCCTACGTGATAGCTTTAAGTTAGATAACTTCAAATTAAATCTAAAAATAGATGATGTTGATAAAAGGCAAAGACTCTTATCTGATGGCAAGATGAGTATTAACTTCGCTTTCCCTCATATCAAAGAAGGCCAAGAAGTGCCTTACTATGATTTAAAAGATTTAGTTTATGATGTTGAAGTTCGTGATTTTAATTTAAATCAAATCCTAACTGCTTTAAAAAAGCATGATGATACTTTAGTGCCAAGTATTTTAAGTGCTTTTACCGCTCCTATTGTCTTAAAGTTAAATAAGTTTAATTTTACCCACCAAGGTGGAAAAGTTGATTTAAATGGCTTTACCAAGCTTACTCTTGATAAAGAAACTCTAAGACCAACTTCAATTGATGCTCTTTTAAAAGCTAAAGCTCACCATGTTTTTGTTGATGAATTTGTAAACTCTCAATATCAGCAAGGTCTTGATGATTACCTAAAGAGTGGTGCGATTAAGCGTAATGGCGATAGCTATGAAACAATCTTATCTGTGCACGATAAAGATGTAAGCTTAAATGACATTAGCATCAATTCAAGTTTAGAAGATGATGAAGAGCCTCGTGTGATTAAAGATCTAAAGTAATCTTATGAGCGCGGTAGTTAATAAGCTCAGTTTAAAAGGTTTTCTCAAGGCAGTAAGTATCATCAAACATCAATGGTTTGATGATATGCCTGAGTCAAACTATGTTAATTACTGCCTTTCAACTAGATATCTGTTAGAGTCATTATTACATACCAATCAGCACTTAGAGTTAAGAGAAGATGGTAAAGTCTTAGGTTTCATTCTCTTAACTATAAGCTCTCAAAGAAGTTTACATCCAATCTTTTCAATTCTGTTAACTTTTCTAAATGCTCTTATCAAACTTACTTTTTCTAAAGCTCAAAAAGAGCATTTAAACATCGATGTTGAGTATGACAATGCCTATCAAAATATCGTTAAAGAATCTAAAGTTGATGTCTTTGACGGTGAGATAGTTTTATTTATGCTCGAAAAGAAATGTATTGGCAAAGGCTATGGCACTTTACTCTTAGAGCATGCAGAAACAGAATTTAGCAAACATCAATGTAAAAAGATCTTTTTGTTCTCGGACTCAAGTTCAAATTATCAGTTCTACCCTAAACATGGCTTTGATCAAAAACTTTGCAAATATGAAGAATTATTATCAAAATTGTGCTCAAGAGATGTAAAAACATTTATATTTGTAAAAGAATTAAAATAAGTACAACACAACATACAGAGGTTATATGCGCGTACTACTTTTTGTTGCCATGCAAGCTGCTATCTTACTTTTAGTAAGTATTGTAGGTGGCATTTTATGTAATTTATTTGGCATCTATATTGATGGCTCAAGTTACTTTTCATTACTTGTGATGTGTGCTATCTATGGATGTGTAGGTTCAATTATCTCTTTGTTCTTATCAAAGACAATGTGTAAGAAAGCTTATGGTGTGCAAGTAATTGTAACTCCACGTAATAGCCAAGAAGCTTTCTTAGTTAATACCATTGCTATGCTTGCACAAAAAGATGGTTTAAAGATGCCTGAAGTTGGCATCTATCAAAGCCGTGATCCAAATGCTTTTGCAACTGGTGCTTCAAAAGACTCTGCTTTAGTTGCAGTATCAACAGGTCTTTTAGAGTGTATGTCACAGTCAGAGGTAGCAGGAGTCTTAGGTCATGAAATGAGCCATATTAAAAACGGCGATATGGTTACCATGTCATTGTTACAAGGTGTTTTAAATACCTTTGTGTACTTCTTTAGCTACATTATTGCTTTTGCTTTAGTTAATGCAAATCGTGGTAATAGCAATGATAACCGTGGTATGAGCTTTGGCTCTTCAATGATGTTCTATACTGTAAACTCAATCATGCAGGTGGTGTTTGGCTTAGTTGCTAACATTATCTTAATGTGGTTTAGCCGTTGGCGTGAGTATCGAGCAGACGCAGGCTCTGCTATGCTTAATGGTAAAGAGTGTATGATTGGTGCTTTACAAGCTCTACAGCGCAATGTTCAGCCAAAAGAGCGTAAAGATCAAGCTTATATGCAAGCTCTTTGCATCAATGCTCCGGTTTCAATCTCAGAGCTATTTATGTCTCACCCTCCACTACAGAAGAGAATTGCAGCTTTACGTGAGCTTTAATGTAAAACTCTTTAGAATTTAAATATTTATTTGAATCAAGACGCCACTTAACCGATAATAAGTTAAGTGGCGTAATTTTTTTTAGGATCCCTATGTATCAAGATAAACAACGTGCTGTAATTGTAGCTGAGCTCTCTGGCAACCATAATGGATCGCTTGATCGAGCAATTGAGCTTATGGAGCTTGCTCATGAGTGTGGTGCCGATGCTGTAAAAATTCAAACCTACACCGAAGATAGCTTAACTTTAGATTCTCCTCGTGATGAGTTCCAGTTAAAAGGTGGCTTATGGGGAGGACAGAGCTATTATGATCTCTATAAGAAAGCTAAAACTCCGCGTGAGTGGATGAAACCTTTATTTAAACATGCTAAGGAGCATGGCATCTTTTTATTTAGCTCTCCATTTTGTTTTGATGATGTAGATTGTCTAGAAGAGGCAGGTTGCCCTGTCTATAAGATTGCATCCTACGAATTAAATGACGTAAAGCTAATCGACTACTGCGCCCAAAAGGGCAAGCCGATGGTGATGTCTACAGGTCTTGCAACTGAAGAGGAAATTGATAGAGCTGTTGCTATTGTCAAATCACATGGCATTACAGATTTAACTTTACTACATTGCGAAAGCAGATATCCTGCTGTTCCTGAGTTATTCAATCTTAAATCCATTCAGTATCTAAAAGAAAAGTATCAGTGTAGAGCAGGTCTATCTAACCATGCGATTGGAGATGAACTAGATATAGCAGCTATCGCGTTAGGTGCAGATATGATTGAAAAGCACTTTACCGACAGCAAAGCTAATGGTGGTGTCGATAGCGCTTTTTCTATGGAAAAAGATGATCTAATTAAACTTGTAAATGACAACAAGATTGTCTCAACTGCATTAGGTACTAAGGCAATTTACCTACATGATGATGAGATTGCAATGCGTGGTGGTAGAAGATCTTACTATCTTGTTAAAGCTTTAAAGAAAGGTGAGAAGTTAAGTATTGATATGGTCAAATCAGTAAGACC
Organism: uncultured Succinatimonas sp.; assembly: GCA_900316375.1. Lineage (GTDB taxonomy): Bacteria > Pseudomonadota > Gammaproteobacteria > Enterobacterales > Succinivibrionaceae > Succinivibrio. The sequence continues at coordinate 43,061 of ONCS01000163.1, forward strand.
TGCTTTAGGTCTAGAGCCATATCTAATTGATACTATAATTGGCAAAAAGGCTAAGTATGATTTAGATGAAAAGCTCCCACTGTTAGCTGAAGATTTTGAATAGAAGGGAAGGGGGTTGACAAAAGCTTAGGTGAGGTAACTTGCCTAAGTTTTTTTTATTTGTTTTGTAGAAAAACAAAAGGTGCAAATGCAGAGAGCAAAAAAAATGCCCCGTTTCCGGGGCATCTTCTAGAAATTATCTAGCAAAAATTATTTGCCTGACTCTTCCATTGACTTGATTAACTCAAGAACCTTGTTTGAGTAACCGATTTCGTTATCGTACCATGATACTAACTTAACGAACTTATCAGTTAGAGCAATACCAGCCTTCTCATCAAAGATAGAAGTGTGGGTGTTGCCTAAGAAGTCTGATGATACAACTGCATCAGCAGTGTAATCTAGAACACCCTTCATTGAACCAGCAGCTGCAGCCTTGATAGCCTCGCAGATGTCAGCGTATGAAGCGCTCTTAGTTAGAGTACAGGTTAAGTCAACCATTGAAACGTCAAGAGTAGGAACACGTACTGACATACCGGTTAACTTGCCGTTTAATGAAGGAATTACCTTACCAACAGCCTTTGCAGCACCAGTTGATGAAGGAATGATGTTGCCAGCAGCACCACGGCCACCACGCCAATCCTTTAATGAAGGACCGTCAACAGTACGCTGAGTAGCGGTAGTTGAGTGAACAGTGGTCATTAAGCCTTGCTCTAGACCGAACTCATCGTTGATAACCTTAGCTAAAGGTGCTAAGCAGTTGGTGGTGCAAGATGCATTTGAAACGATGTCCTGACCAGCATAGGTGTCGTTGTTAACGCCCATTACGAACATTGGGGTTGCATCCTTTGAAGGAGCTGACATAACAACGCGACGTGCACCAGCCTGGATGTGCTTACGTGCTAACTCGTCAGTTAAGAAGAAACCGGTTGACTCAACAACGTAATCAACACCGATATCACCCCACTTTAAGTTTGCAGGATCTTTCTCAGCGGTGATGCGGATGGTGTTGCCGTTTACAACTAGGTGACCGTCTTTAACTTCTACCTTACCCTGGAAAGCACCGTGCATGGTGTCGTACTTTAACATGTAAGCCATGTAATCAGGTGGTAATAAATCATTAATACCAACAACCTGAATGCCTAACTCTGGACGATAGATTGAAGCACGGAATACGAAACGACCGATACGGCCAAAGCCGTTAATACCAACTTTAATAGTCATATTAAATGTTACCCGTAGTAAACAATTGACAAAAATTAAAACTAATAGTTAAAAGTTACTCTCAAAAAGAGCTACTTCTAACTGTTTTAAACACTTTTATAAAAGTAGCTTTATTTCTCAAAAGCATGATAAGTTTAGACTAAAGTGCAAAATTTTCAAATATATTTTTTTAATTTATCCACTAAAATTTTTTAATTACTTGTAATTCATAGATTTTATTTTTAATAAAAATAGGTATTTCAGATAGTTAAAAAATATCGTAAACGATTTACAAAAGTGAAAATAATTTTCGATTTTTTACTTGCGGTCTTTAAAAATTTTGATGAACGCTTAGAAAGTGAGCATTTGGGGAAGTGTTTTTAGGGAAATTTTGTTATGGCGTAATGCCTTTGTGAATGTGATTTTATTATCGATTACACAATTGTTTTAGTCAATGCACAAAGTTAACCTTACTAATATCAATTTTCGTTTTTAAATCTAGTTCAAATTTTTTGACAAAAATTCCCATTAATAAGCAGTAAAAATTGGCATTAAATAAGGCTTTTTATTATCATTATAGTTAGGAAATTTTAAATTCACACAGCAATAGTTTCCCTTGTGGAAACTTTTTTCATTACAACTACACGGTAAACTTATGATAGACATTCAAGCATTAGCTGATGAGAAAGGTATTGCACGTACCTATCTTGATGCTACAAATAAGCTAGTTACCATCAGTGAACAAAGCAGAAAGAACGTTCTAGAGATCCTAGGATATCCTGTTGATTCACAAGATGAGTTACAAAAAGTTCTCGATAAAGAGGCCAAAGAGCCTTTCAAGAATGTTTTAGATCCTGTCTTGGTTTTAAATGATGACGATTTAAAGCAATTCTACATTCGTGTTCCTGAGACTTTTGGCGAAGATGAGAATGCTACTTTAACTGTAAGCTTTAAGCTAGAAGATGGCCGTACTATTGAACGTACTGTAGCTTTAGAAGAAGTAGAAATTGCAGACTATAAGGATGTTTTTGGTACTGTATATGATGTAAGACGTTACTTCATCATGTCAGATTTACCTTACGGTTACCATGAGGCAAAAGTTACTGTTAAAGGTAACGGCAAAACCTTAAAGTCTATCAATATGGCTTTAATTAGATGTCCATCTAAGGTTTACACTCCTGATGCTATTAAGAATGGTAAGAAAGTTTGGGGCGTAAGCTCACAGCTTTACACTGTTCGCTCTCACCAAAACTGGGGTATTGGTGATTTTGCAGACTTAAAGCAATTATTACTAGGTGTTAACAAGTGTGGTGGTCAGTTCGTTGGTTTAAACCCAATGCACGCAGGCTATCCAGCTAACCCTGATGAGTTTGTAGTAAGTCCTTATTCACCATCATCACGTAACTGGATCAACATTGTTTATATCTCAGTTACCTCTGTACCAGAGTTAGTAAATTGTAAAGAAGCACAGGATCTAATCCACTCTCAAAAATTTGAGCAAACCTTACGTTCACTACGTGAAAAAGAGTTTGTGGATTACCGTGGCGTAATTAACGCAAAATTACAAGTTTTAAGAACTATCTTTGATCACGTTAATGTTGCTGATAAGCGTTCAAATCGTGGCTTAAAGTTCTTAGATTTCGTAGAGCGTGGTGGACAGAATCTATTAAACTTTGCAACCTATGATGCAATGCAACAGCACTTCTATAACGAAGGCGTTGATGCTTACTCATGGGAAGTATTCCCTAAAGAGTACCAAGATGTAAATTCACCATTTGTTGAGTCTTGGCGTAAAGAGCATGAAAAGGACGTAATGTTCTACTGCTACTTACAGTTCTTAGCATCAGAGCAATTAGCAGATGCATACAAGAGCGCAAAAGAAGCTGGCATGCTAATTGGTACATATCGTGACTTAGCTGTAGGTGTTGCAAAACAAAGTTGCGACGTTTGGGCTGACGTAGATCACGTTTTCAGAACTAAAGGTTCTGTTGGTGCTCCACCAGATCCTCTAGGTCCTCTAGGTCAAAATTGGGGCTTAGCTCCAATGGCTCCATCCGCATTAAAAGCCTGTGCATACAAGCCTATGATTGCAATGTACAAAGCAAATATGGAGTCTTGCGGTGCAATTCGTATTGACCATGCTGCAGGTTTATTTAGACTTTGGATTACAAAAACTTGTGAGCCAGCCTCCACAGGTGCATATGTCCACTATGATATGCACGATTTATTAGGTATCATTGCATTAGAGTCAAATCGCAACAAGTGCTTAGTAATTGCTGAGGATTTAGGTACTATCCCTGTAGAGCTAACAAAAGCTCTTAAGGCTGTTGGCGCATTCTCTTATAAGATCTTCTTTGATGAGAGAGCTGATGATGGTGGTTATATTGCTCCACAAGACTACACTGCTCAAGCAATGTCAGCACTAACTACTCACGATATGCCTACATTAGTTGGTTGGTGGGGTTGCTACGATTTATCACTTGGAACAGAGCTTGGTATTTATACTCAGCAAGAAGCTGATAACCTACGTGCTGCAAGAGAGGATGCAAAACAGCGTATCCTAGACAGCTTACATGGTTTAGGTTCTATTTCAGACAGTTACACAAGGAATGCAAAAGAGTCTGTAATGAATGAGGAGCTTGCAACTGCACTTCAAATTCATATGTGTTCAGGTTCTTGCGCTTTATTTAGTTCTCAAGTTGAGGATTGGATTGGTGTTGATAAGCCTGTTAATATTCCAGGTACTAACACTGAGTATCCTAACTGGCGTCGTAAGCTAACTCGTGATCTTGAAGATATCTTCGTAAATGAGCACGTTTTAGACATGACCTCAAAGATGACTTCAGCTAGAGAATAGTTAAGGAGAAAAAGCTATATGCTGATCGATGATTTAAATAATGCAAAAGTTGGTAAGCCATTTGAGACCCTAGGTTTACAAAAAGTTGAGGGTAAAAAAGGTTTACTACTTAGAGCTTGGTTACCAGGCGCTAAAGCTGTTGATGTTTACTCAATCAATGGTAAGAAAAAGATCTGCAAGTTAACTTTAGTTGACGAAGATGGTCTTTTTGAAGAGCAGTTAAAGACTGAAAAGCCATTTAACTATCTATTCAAAGTAACCTATGACGATGCTGTTGTTGAAGTCATCGATCCATATCAGTTCCGTGATGAAGCATTCTATGGTCTAAGCACCATGAATGAAGAGCCTGCTAACATCTATAAGACATTAGGTGCACAATTAGTTGAACTTGATGTTGATGGTGTTAAGGTTAAAGGTACTAAGTTTGCTGTATATGCACCATCTGCTACTGCAGTAAGCGTAATTGGTGACTTTAACTTCTGGGATGGTCGTCGTTTACCTATGGCTAAGAGCTTACTTGGCCACTGGGTACTATTCGTTCCTGGCTTAACCGCTGGTTTACGTTATAAGTACGAGATTAAAGATCCATACGGCAATCGTTTACCTCATAAAGCAGACCCTGTTGGTTTTTATCACGAGCAGTATCCTTCATTTGCATCTATTATTTCAGATCAGACCACCTACAAGTGGAATGATGAGAAGTGGATTAAGTCTCAGCTAAACAACAAGCTTGAGAAGCCTATGTCAATCTATGAGTTACACATGGGCTCATGGAAACGTCATGAAGATGGCAAACCATACTCATACAAAGAGTTAGCAACTGATCTTTTAGATTATGTAAAAGAGATGGGCTACACACATATTGAGTTAATGCCAATCATGGAGCACCCATTCTCAGGTTCTTGGGGCTATCAGCCAACTGGCCTATTTGCTCCAACCTCTCGTTTTGGTTCAATTGATGACTTCAAGTTCTTTGTAGATACCTTCCACCAAAATGGTATTGGTATTATCTTAGACTGGGTACCTGCTCACTTCCCAACCGATGCTTTCGGTCTTGCTAAGTTTGATGGTACTTGTGTTTATGAGTACGAAGATCCTCGTCGTGGCTGGCATCCAGATTGGAACTCTCTAATCTATGATTTTGGTCGTGACACCGTTCGTCGTTTCTTAATTGCATCTGCTTTAGTATGGCTTGATTTATACCATATCGACGGTTTACGTGTTGATGCTGTAGCTTCAATGCTTTACTGGGATTACTCAAGAAAAGCAGGTGAGTGGATCCCTAACGTAGATGGCGGTAACGTTAACTATGAGGCTGTAAGCTTCTTAAAGTGGTTCAACGAGGAAGTTTACAAGCATCATCCAAACGCTATGACCATCGCTGAGGAATCAACTGCATTTGCTGGTGTTTCTCGCCCTACTTACGCAGGTGGCTTAGGCTTTGAGTTTAAGTGGAACATGGGCTGGATGCATGACTCTTTAGAGTATATGGCAACAGATCCATTCTTCCGTAAGTATCACCATGGTGAGATGTCATTCTCAATGATCTATGCATACAATGAGAACTTCATCTTATCAATTTCTCATGATGAGGTAACTCACGGAAAGAATTCACTTCTATACAAGATGCCTGGTGACGAGTGGCAGCAATGCGCTAACTTACGTGCATACTTTGGTTTCCAATATGCTCACCCTGGTAAGAAGTTAAACTTCATGGGTTCTGAGTTTGGTCAAGGTTCTGAGTGGAATGACAATGCTCAGCTTGATTGGTGGTTATTAAAGTATCCTAAGCATCAAGGTATTCAAGCTTTAGTAAAAGATCTAAACCACTTATATAGAAATGAAAAAGCTCTATGGGCTGAAGATTACAATCCAGAGGCATTTAAGTGGCTAGATGTTAACGATGCAGACCACAGTGTATTTGCTATGGAGCGTAAAGCAGGTGATGAGACTATTATCGCAATCTCTAACTTTACTCCTGTTCCATATGTAGCATACCGAGTAGGTGTTGCAACACCTGGTACTTATGAAGTTATCTTAAATACTGATGATAAGAAGTATTGGGGTAGTGGATATGGTACTGGTTCTGAGAAGATGGTTGCATCAAATATCTCATGGCAGAATAACTTCCACTCAATTGTTTTAGATTTGCCTCCACTTTCTACTGTTTACATTAAGAAAGTTTCAGACTAATCTCTAATTAAAAGCCACCTCTTATAGGTGGCTTTTGTTCTTTTTAGACAAACATAATAACAACTTTAATACAAATATTAGAGTTTTTTTACCTTTATTATTGATAATAAGAATTATTAGGATTTAGATATGGAACACTTGCCAGCTGATGACTTAGATTATCGACTAATCAGTTTAGGAGCAACCGTTTCCAAAGGTGGTTGTTACTTCTCTGTTTGGGCCCCTAATGCTAAGCAGATGATCGTTCACATTTATGATAAAAATGAAAAAGAAATCCAAAGAGCTTTCCTACAAGAGCGTCGCGGATGCATTTGGCATGGTTTTGTAAAAGGTGTTACTTTTGGAGCTTTATATGCCTTTGAAGGCGTAGGTGATTATGATCCTAATAATGGTCTTTTCTTTAAAGAAGGACATATTGTAAGCGATCCATACACTAAATGTTTATCTAAGCCTTATGTATACGATCCTGATAAATATGAAAATGACTTTGTTAACTTCATGCCAAAGTCAGTGATTGTAAGTCAAGAATTTGATTGGCAAGGTATTGAAAAGCCTCATTATGGTCGTGACAGTTTAGTTATTTACGAGACTAACGTTAAAGGTTTAACTAAGCTTAATGAAAAGGTCCCAGAAAAACTTCGTGGCACATATCTTGGAGTATGTCATGAGAGTGTAATTGCTCATTTTAAAGAATTAGGCATCACCGCAGTTCAATTAAATCCTATTGCTGCTTGTATGAGTGAACCTCACTTATTTAAAAATGGTCTTGTTAATTACTGGGGATATAACCCTGTAAACTTTATGGCTCCAGATCCCCGCTTTGCTTGTGATCCATTTAACGCTGTAAATGAATTTAAGACCATGGTACGTGAGCTTCACCGTAATGGCATCTCTGTAATTTTAGATGTAGTTTACAATCATACTGCTGAAGGTGGTATTGATGGTCCTGTTTTAAGCTTAAAAGGCTTAGACGGTCAACACTATTACACCTGCGAATTAGATGAATCAGGCAGGCCTAATTACTCAAAATATCATGATGTAACAGGTTGCGGTAACTCTGTTAATGCACAATCCCGCCCTGCTTTAAACTTGATCTTAGATTCATTAAATTACTGGGCTAAGTACATGCAAGTTGATGGCTTTAGATTTGATTTAGCTGTTACTGTATGTCGTGAAAGTCATAAAGGCATCTTCCACGAGTATGACGTAGATGGTGCTTTCTTAAAAGCTTGCTTCTGTATCGATAGACTAGCTGAGTCAATCATGATTGCAGAGCCTTGGGACTGTGGTCCTAATGGTTATCGTGTAGGTCAGTTCCCACCAGGTTGGTCTGAGCAAAATGATAAGTTTAGAGATACTGTACGCCGTTTCTGGAAAGGTGAGAGAGGCATTATCGGTGAGTTTGCAACTCGTATTATGGGCTCTCGTGACGTATTTCCAAACAAGCACAGATCAATTAACGCTTCAATTAACTTTGTAACTTATCACGATGGTTTTACTTTAGAAGATTTAGTGTCTTATGAGAATAAGCATAATGAGCTAAATTGTGAAGATAACCGCGATGGTTGTGATTATAACCACTCTTCTAACAGTGGCATCGAAGGTCATACGAATGATCGTACAGTACTAGCAAAACGTTGGCAGCTTAAGCGTAATATGATGGCTACCTTATTATTCTCTCAAGGTATTCCTCATATGTTAGGTGGTGATGAGTTTTCAAGAACTCAAAATGGCAACAACAATGGCTATTGCCAAGATAACGAACTTACATGGCATCATTGGGATTATTCACAAGAGAATCAAGATTTCATTAAGTTTATTGGTCGTATTACTAAGATGCGCCATGCTTCAAAGATGCTAAGAGCATTGACCTTAACTGATGATATGTTCTTATTCAATGGCATTAACTATGAGGCTCATTGGTATAAGACCGATGGCACTCTAATGACACCTGAGGTTTGGGAAGATCCAAGTACTGATGCAATTTGTATTACATTAGGAGCTGTAAATAGTAAAGAAAACTTTGAATATTTATGTTTACTTGTAAATCAAACTGAAAGTCATAAGCAATTTATCTTGCCTAAGATCCCTGATGGATTAGAGTGGATTGAGATATTTGATACCACATCTCCAACAGGCGCTCCAAATTCTTTAGAGCAACGCGGTGCTTTGACTATTGATGTTTATACACCATGTATTAAGGCATTTACTTTACAACGCAGTATTTCAGCAATTGCTACATCTTTAATGGATGATTTCTTTGCAACTCGCCATTTAAATCGCAGTGAGAAAAAGCACTAGATAGAAAAAAGGCGCTAGGATCTAGCGCCAATATATTTAATTTAAAGGCTATGGATGTAATTTCTTAGCCTTTTTACTGATATTAGTATATATTACTATTAACTGACCTTCTATTTGATTTCTTGAGAAAAATTTATTAATAACAGAAAAAGTTGAATAAATGGCTATACAAAGCCAATTGAAGGCAAGTAAACAAAAAAGGACCAATTTTGAAAAATTGATCCTTTATTGCAAAAGTTAATGCAAAAAAATTGCAAAATTTAGAATTCTAGGTTATGTATTTCACTTGTAGCCATAATTGAAGGCTTTTGATTTACATTTACTTTTTGAGTACTTAAAGCTTCAATAACTGATCTTAAGAAATTATCTGGCACAATTCCGTATGCAGTGCTGGTAATTAGCTTTTGTAAGAACATGTTATTTGGTGTTTCATCAGATAAGATGTGCTTTACAATTATCTTGTCTTTGTCATCGCCACCGACATCTGTCTTTACCTTATCGATAACCTCATTAAAGGTTAAAAGATCATCTACTAAGCCTAGTTTTTTAGCATCATCGGCCACGAAGATCCTGCCTTCTGCGAAGTCTTTGTAACTTACATCCTTTAATGATGGGCGAGCTGATTTAACAAGTTTTATAAATTTCTTGTAGATAGACTCAACTGTAATATTGTACTCTTCAATAGTTTCGTCATTTATAGGCTTAGCAATGTTTTGCTCAGCAAGCTTTGAGGTTGCAACACCATCACCATGCACGCCATATTCGTTTAAAAGACCATGGAAACCAAAGTTTAATCCAAAAACACCAATCGAACCTGTGATAGTGTTATCTGTTGCGTATAGCTTATCGCCAGAAGTTGATATCCAATAACCACCTGATGCAGTTAAAGAGTTCATTGACACATATACAGGTAGCTTAGTCTTCTCTTTAAAAACAGTGAGCATTTCTCGGATCTTTTCAGATGCGTTAACTGAACCACCGCCAGTGTCTAAGAATAAAACTAGAGCCTTAGTATTTTTATCTTTGTAAACTTGCTCTAAGCAGTTTTGGATATTCTTAGGGCAGAAGGTAGTGGTATCTTTTCCTTCATCAACGATACCACCTAAACCGTAAATAACAGAGATATTAGGCTTATTAACAGAAGCTAAGGTTACTTCATCTTTATAGTAGTCTAAATATGGGGTAACTTTAAGTGATATGAAGTCTTTGCTATCTTCTTTCATTAAAGATAGTTTTAACTTTTCAAAACTTTGTAATTCATCAACTAGGTTGTAGCTTTTTAGTAGTTCTGCCTCAGTACCATCAAATCGAATTAACTGTTCTAAGTAGTTACGAGGATTAGAGTATAGACCACCTAACTTCTCACCAGTGATAGCATCTTTTGAAAGTGTCTTTAAGTAATTTATCCAAAGCTTGTTAAAGATATATGCATACTCTTCTTTAACTTTTGGAGACATACCATTTTGCTCAAAAGGCTCAACGGCTGATTTAAACTCACCTGCTTTGAACACATAAGGTTGAATGTTAAATCTATCAAGTAAGTCTTTAAAGTATAACTGGCTGTTATTAAGGCCTCTAAAGCTAAAACCACCTAAAGGTGAGATCACAACTTTATTAGCACCATTTGCCATTAAATAACTTGTAGGGGAGTATTGCTCTGAATAGGCAATAACTTCAACTTTTGGAGATTTTTCC
>ONCS01000008.1 GCA_900316375.1 uncultured Succinatimonas sp.
AATCCAAACCTCAGTTTCACCTTCTACTAAGATCCAAGTTCTTGCAAAAAACACCATTGGTCTGTTTAGGCGAATATGAAAAGCAATTCGCCTTAAATCTTCGTTATTTAAAAATTCAGTATCAACCTTATAACATTTAGTATCGTAATATCGCTTTTGAAGGCGTCTTAAAGACTCTAAACTTACGGCAGAGAGTAAATCTCCACTGTTGGTAGTTACTATTTTTTGGACATCAGATAGAGCAAACAAAGACCAAAATGACAATAAAATTGAAGGATGAAACCTAGCTTCAATATCCTCAAAGATAAAGATTGGACGACTTGATTTATCTAAAGTACGATTACCTTTAGACATCAATATATTTAAAGCAATAAAAGAAACTAAAGCTTTTGAGCGATTAAAACCAGGAGCTAATAAAGTCTTTTTAATATTAGAGATAGACTCTAATGTCATAGGGCTTTTAACAATGTCATCTAGACGTCTTCCATTTTTAGGATTTTTCTCAAGTTCATGGTTTTGAGAATAATCGGCAAAATACTTTTCAAAGAAGTTACTAAAAGTACTTACGAAACTACCTACACTTTCTGCTGAGATCTTCTCATCATTATTTAACTTATCTAAAACTGTTCTAATACGCTCTTGAGATACCGACTCACTATCAAGTCCGCCCATATTACCTATGCGTAATCTAAAGATTGGATTTAGGTCAATGATAGTTTGGATAGCATTTTCATATTTAGGATCATGCTTAAAATACATGCCCTTTTTATCAATAAGATTATGAAAAGTTACAAAATTACCTTGTTTATCACTAAAGGCTACGACTTGATAATGAATTCTATAAAAGCCATCGTCATCGTAATACCAATAGTTTTTTAAATTCTTATGATTCTCAGCGTTACCTACAGGAATTGATTCTTTAAAATACAAATCAATTTTGATCTTGCCATCGATGTTCTTAAAAACATCGTCACTTTCTTCAAAATTAACTTCATCTGATCCTAGGTAATCATCTAAATTCTCAATGAGATGACGCTCATCTTTTAGTTCTACTTGGTAATCTCTTTTTTGCTCATCTAGCTCATCTTTATTACTTTCAAAATCTAAAGACTCACGACCTGTAACTAAAGCAACCAAGTCCTCTTGCACAAAGTTATCAGAGTTTTTAATTTCAATAGGAACGTAGAGATCTTCTTTTTCAAATTTACATGGAGTACCTTTTCCTAAGACCATCCATAAGGCTTTAAGAAATGATGTTTTACCCCATTGGTTCTCACCAATTAAAAAGGTACTATTCTCTTCAAAATCTACAGCTAAACTGCGAATACCACGAAAGTTTTGAACTTTGGCTTTTTCTAAAAACATAAGCTTTCCTCTTATCCTTATTTTGAATTTAGTTTATGTTTTGAATTTCGCAACAAAAATTAAAAAAGGCCGTGAAATTTTCACAGCCTTCTCACAAAATTACATCTATTTAAACAAAACTAAACACGATGCCAGGTAGTTCCTTGAGGACCATCTTCAAGTTCAATATGCATTGCCTTAAGCTTATCACGAGCAGCATCTGCTCTTGCCCAATCTTTTGCTTTACGAGCATCGTTACGCTCTTTAATTAAAGCTTCGATTTCAGCATTATCATCGTTGTTAGCACCGCTTGTTAAGAAGGTATTTGGATCTTGCTCTAAAATACCTAAAACAGAAGCTAATTGCTTTAAGCGACCTGCTAGTAACTGAGCTTGCTCACCAGATTCTTTGTTAATTTGCTTAGTTAAATCAAATAGTACAGAGATAGCTCCTGGGGTGTTAAAGTCATCATCCATGTACTCTTTAAACTTAGCTGTAAATTCGTCATCTGCAACCTTTGGCTCAATAGCTTTAGTATCACGCAAAGTGGTGTAGAGACGATTTAAAGCAGCACGAGCTTTATCTAAATTCTCTTGAGAGTAATTTAAAGGACTTCTGTACTGACCTGACAATAAGAAGAAACGGATAGTCTCAGCATCATACTCTTTTAACACATCTCGGATGGTAAAGAAGTTATTTAATGACTTTGACATCTTCTCTTCGTTAATCATCACCATGCCAGAGTGCATCCAGTAGTGAACGTACTGGGTGTGGTTAGCACAGCAACTTTGTGCAATCTCATTTTCGTGATGAGGGAAGATTAAATCAGAACCACCACCATGAATATCAAACTCAGTACCTAAATAGCGGTTGTTCATAGCAGAGCACTCAATGTGCCAACCAGGACGACCTTCGCCCCATGGTGATTGCCATGAAGGCTCACCTGGCTTAGACATTTTCCAAAGTACAAAGTCCATTGGATTGTGCTTGGTCTTGGCTACTTCAATACGAGCACCTGCTTGTAACTCATCAATCTTTTGGCCAGATAATCTGCCATATTCATTAAATGAGTTAATATCAAAAACAACATCACCATTATCTGATACATAGGCATGTCCATTATCAATTAACTTTTGAACAAGGTTAATGATCTCTTGAATGTTATCAGTAGCTCTTGGCTCAATATCTGGACGCTTAATGTTTAATGCATCAAAGTCTTTGTGCATTTCAACAATAAATTGCTCAGCTAAATCTTTAGCTGCAATACCGCGCTCATTAGCTCTTTTAATGATCTTGTCGTCAATATCAGTGATATTACGGATATACTTAACATCATAGCCACTATAACGTAAGTAACGAACAATCACGTCAAAGTTTACGAAGGTACGAGCGTGTCCAATATGACATAAATCGTAAACTGTTACACCACAAACGTACATGCCAATTTTTCCAGCTTCAATTGGCTTAAACTCTTGCTTACTTCTAGTTAGGGTGTTATAAATTTTTAGCATTTTGTTCTCTTTTATATTCAAAATCTTTTCAAACGAGACTGTAACTCCTTAATATATCAAATTCCTTAATAGAACTCATTTGATTTTGTGATTTTTAATGTAAAATATTAATAATCATCATTTGATGAGAACTTTTACATTAGGATTTAACATGATCACATTAAAGACCACTCTAGGTGATATCGTAATCGAGCTTGATTATGATAAGGCTCCAAAGACTGCTAAAAACTTTGAAGAATACGTAAAATCAGGTTTCTACAAAGGCACTATTTTCCACCGCGTTATCAAAGGTTTCATGGTACAAGGTGGTGGTTTAACTGCTGATCTATCACAAAAAGAGACTTTAGATCCAATTGAAAACGAAGCTGACAATGGTCTTAAAAACGATCGTGGTACCATCGCTATGGCTCGTACCCAAGATCCTCATTCAGCAACTGCTCAGTTCTTCATCAATACAGTTAACAACAGTTTCTTAAACTTCAGATCAAAAGATATCAATGGTTGGGGTTACTGCGTATTTGGTAAAGTTGTAAAAGGCATGGATGTAGTTGATGCAATTGAAAAATCAAAGACTACTACTGTAGCTTATTACCAAGATGTTCCAGTTGAAACTATCGAGATCTTAGACGCTCAGGTTGAAGCTTAATTAACCAAAAGGAGGCTTTGCCTCCTTTAAAATTTTAATTTCTAATCAAGAGTTTTTATGGCCACCTTTATCATTGCAGATTTACATTTAAGTGAGAACAAACCAGTGCTTACTAATGCATTTGCAAACTTCTACGAAAAGAATTTGTACCTAAATGATCATTTGATCATCGCAGGCGACTTATTTGACATGTTCGTAGGTGTCGATAAAAACTCTCGTTTCCATAAAAGAATCAGAGATATCGTTCTTAATGCCAAAAAACGTGGCGTTACTACCTACTTCCAATGCGGTAATCGTGATTTCTTGATGGATCAAGAAGCTTGTAAGTTTTTTGGTATGAAGTTAATTGGTGACTTTTACGCCATTCCTACTGTTAATGGACATGCTTTGTTAATTCATGGCGATCAACTTTGTATGGGAGATAGATCCTATCAAAGATTTAGAGCCTTATCTAAGAGCAGACTCATTAGGTTTATCTTTATGGCACTTCCTCTATCTTGGAGAAAGGCAATTGGCAAAAAAATAAGAAATAAAAGCCAATACAAGAATAACGAAAGAGATTCAGATAAACACTTACAAGATGAGAAAGTTAAAAAGATGGGCACAGCATTTTTAAATAATGCTAAGTGCAATATCTTAATTCACGGACATTTCCACGTTTTCGGTGGCGAAAACAATGCTTTTGGTCCTGGCACACACCGTATTGGTCTAGGAATTTGGCGCAACAACTACAGCTATGTAAAAGTTGAACGCAATGAGCTTAGACTCGTACAAAGACCTATGGAAAAGAATTTCTAACCACAGGCCTTAACTCTTTAGGTATCTTACTACCTTTACATCATCAACTAATGAGCATCAGCCCAGTTCTCACTTACACCAACACCTACAGTAAGTGGGACTTCTAATTTAGCAGCATTGGTCATAAGCTCTTCAATTTTCTTGCTAGCAGTATCGACAAAATCTTCTCTTACTTCAAATAAGAGTTCATCATGTACTTGAACTGTCATTCTAATTAGATCTTTATCTAAAGATTCAATCCAAGCCATAATATCAATCATGGCTTTTTTAATGATGTCAGCTGCACTTCCTTGCATAGGCGCATTGATAGCTGCTCTTTCAGCGCCTTTTTCTAACATGGTATTAGAGCTATTGATATTAGCCGTTGCAATCTTGCGCTTCCAAATTGTCTCTACATAGTCATGAGCATGTGCAAATGCTTTGGTCTTTTCCATGTAATCTTTTACTAATGGGTAGCGAGCAAAGTAACGTTCAATGTAGACTTTAGCTTCAGACATACTCATATGAGTTTGACGTCTTAAACCAAAAGCTCCCATGCCATACATTAAGCCAAAGTTAGTAGCCTTAGCATGTGATCTTTCAAAATCAGTTACTTCATCAAAAGGCTTACCTAAAACTTCAGCAGCAGTTGCTCTGTGAACATCAAGACCTGCAATAAATGCTTTAACTAAGTTTGGATCGCGACTGATATGCGCAATTAGTCTTAACTCAATTTGCGAGTAGTCAGCTGAAATGAGCTTATATCCAGTAGGAGCAACAAAGGCTTTTCTAATTAACTTACCTTCATGGGTACGGGCAGGAATATTCTGTAAGTTTGGATCAGATGAAGATAGACGACCAGTTACTGTTCCACATTGATTAAATGAGGTATAGATACGATGAGTATTATCATCAATTAAAGTTTGTAATTTCTCAGTGTAAGTTGAAATTAACTTAGATAACTCTCTGTAACGCAAAACTAAGTTTGCTACATCGTAATCGTAAGAAATTGCTTCTAAAATTTCCTCAGCTGTTGAGTACTTGTTATCTTTTACTTTTTTAGGATAAGGAATTTTCAAATCTTCAAATAAAACTTTAGCAAGTTGCTTTGGTGATGAGATATTAAACTCCTGACCACAGGCTACATAGATTTGTTTTTGAATATCTACAAGCTCTATCTTTAGAGCCTGATTTTGAGTTTCAAGCTCTTTTTGATCTACATAAACACCTTCTAGTTCCATCTTATAAAGAACATGTAAAAATGGCATCTCTAAATTAAAGAACAAGTCTTTATCTGTAGCATCAGAGTCTAACTTTTTACTTAATACCTCATAAAGATTAAAAGTAACTAAGGCATCTTCAGCTGCGTAATTGCAAACTTCATCTAGACTTACTTGACTTATTAGAAGCTTTTTCTTATCTCCAGTTACCTCTTTATAAGTAATAGTCTTGTAGCAAAGCTCTTTTTTAGCTAAGTCATCCATATTCACAAGAGAAGATGAATCAAGAAGATGTGCTAGTACCATGGTATCTGCGTACACCTTGTTAATCTCAAGACCTTGATAATGTAGGACTAATAGATCAAACTTAATGTTATGACCAATTACTTTTACATCTGTCTTGTTTAAGATAGGCTCAAGCTTGTTTTTAACAGTTTCAAATTTAAGCTGAGTAGGCACTCCAATATAGGTGTGATTAAAAGGTATGTAGTATCCTTCATTATTACCTACAGATAGTGACATACCGACAATTTGACAATCTTTAGGTGATAAAGAGTTTGTCTCTGTGTCTACTGCTACTAATTTCTTGTCAATGATCTTTTGACAGACTTCATCTAAGGTTTTCTCATCTAAGACTAAAGTAAATTTTGAATTTAAGGACTTATAATCACTTAGTGCTGTAGTTGTACTTGAGAACAGATCAAGCATACTAGGTTGTTTTACATCTGCTATAGCTTTAGCTTGGTTGTTTGTATGTACTTGATCGTTTGTAGAAGAAGTAACTTCACTATGCTCTTGTTTTAACTGCTCTAATAGTTTGGTAAATTCTAGCTCAGTGTAAATCTCTGATAACTTAGCAATATCAGCTACAGGCTCAGTGACACTTTCAATTGATAAGTCTAAATCTACATCTGTTTTAATCGTAGCTAAGGTATAAGAGAGCTTGACTACATCTAATGACTCAATAAACTTTTGAGCAAAGGTCTTAGAGCCTCTAAAAGATAAGCTTGCAATCTTATCGGTGTTTTTAGCTATCTCATCAATTGAGCCAATCTCATTTAATAAAGAAATCGCAGTCTTATCACCAACACCTGCCATACCAGGAATGTTATCTGAGCTATCGCCTTTTAGAGCTAAAAAATCAATAATTAGCTTTGGAGGAACTCCGAACTTTTCGATAACGCCCTTTTCATCATAAAAGACATCTTTCATGGAGTCATACAAGATCACATCATCATTTACAAGCTGAGATAAATCCTTATCACCGGTGCAGATAATGGTTTTAAGACCTAGTGATGTTGCTTTTTTAGCGTAAGTTCCTAAAACATCGTCAGCCTCAACACCAGTAATCGAAACTAAAGGAAAACCTAAAGCTTTGACAATTGCATGCACATAATCTACTTGCACTTTTAAAGCATCAGGCATAGGAGGACGATTGGCTTTGTACTCTGCGTACAAATCTGCTCTAAAAGATTTACCTTTAGCATCAAAGACTACGATGAATTTTGAGCCTTTAAACTTCTTTAAAAGACCTTGCATCATGCGTGTCATAATCATCGACACGCCAGTTGGAACACCTTTTGAATTGGTAAAACTTTGCTTGCTTGCGTAGAAAGCACGATATAAAAATGAAGAGCCGTCAACTAAGACTAAAGGTAGATTATCAGCCATATTTAAATCCTTTTGAAACTTAACTAAATTGTAGCAGTTTATTTAGTCAAATTTGTTGATAATTCTTAGATTTGAACTACAATGACATGTCTTTTTGACAAAGGTGAGCTTGGCGCTTACCAAGCTCTTTATTTTTAACTTTTACTGAAACGAAAATTATGAATAGTTTTTCTTTCCCTTCTCGTAAGCTTTGGTTTTTTCACGTATTTATTCTTGTTCTAAGTAACTATGCTGTGCAAATTCCATTAACCATTTTTGGCATTAACACAACTTTAGGTACTTTTACCTATCCATTTATCTTCCTTACAACCGATTTGACTGTAAGAATATTTGGACAGCATAAAGCAAGAAAAATTGTCTTTTTAGCAACCATTCCAGGTTTAGTACTTTCTTACATTGTAGGTACTATCTTTGAACACGGCGCATTCCAAGGCTTTGAGTATTTAACTACCTTCTCTTACTTTGTATTTAGAATTACTGTAGCCTCATTATCAGCTTATGCTATAGGACAGCTTGCAGATATTTTGGTATTCCAAAGATTAAGAGAATTAAAGTGGTGGTGGCCAGCTCCTATGGCATCATCTATCTTTGGTAATCTAATTGATACCTTAGCTTTCTTTGCAATTGCTTTTTATCATACTAATGATGCTTTCATGGCCGAACATTGGTTTGAAATTGCAATGGTTGATTATGCTGTAAAGATTGCAGCTAACATTGTGATTTTCTTGCCAGTCTACGGCGTGATCCTAAATTACCTAACTAAGAAGATCTTAGGAAAATAATATCTTTGAGATTAAATCTCAAATCTAGCATGTTTCCAGGAATTTTTTTCTATTACATGCTAGTATTAGCTTAGTTAAACTTAGGAGTATATATGAGCGATAAAGTTCTACATATTAGTGATGATGACTTCCAAAACGAAGTCGTTAACTCAGACAAGCCTGTTTTAGTTGATTTCTGGGCTAATTGGTGCGGTCCTTGCAAAATGATCGGTCCTTTTATCGAGGAGTTAGCTGAAGAGATGGACAATGTTAAGTTTGTAAAAATTGACATTGACAAGAACTCTGAGTACGCAGCAAAACTTGGTGTTATGAGTATTCCAAATTTAATTCTTTACAAAGATGGCGCTATCATTAACCGCCAGGTTGGTGCTCTTCCTAAAAATGAATTAAAAGCATTTATTGAAAACTCAATTAACTAAGATCTAAGGCCACATAAAGTGGCCTTTAATATCTCACCTATGCCCAATTCTTAGCATATTTCTTTGCAACTACCTAAACTTCTTGCAAGCTCATTTGTTTGTGTCTATCATTACTCAAGTTTTATTTTAACTTTGGATAAAAAATGAGTACTAATATCCTTTTACTTTGTGGTGGTGATGGTTCAGAGCATGATATTTCACTACTTTCAGCTAAATTTATTAAAGAACAATTAGAAAAAACTGCTGATTTTAAAGTTGTTCAAGCAATAATTCACAATCATCAATTTTTAGTAGATGAAAATATTACAGGTTTCTTTGACGCTGTAGGTGACTTTGTATACGGCGAGAATAAAATCAAAGTAGATTGTGTAGTTCCTTGTATTCACGGTATTCCAGGTGAAACTGGTGATATTCAGTCTTTCTTAAATATCCGCAATATTCCATTTATCGGTTGTGATGCTGAAGCTAGCCGCTACTGCTTTAATAAGATCACAACCAAGCTTTACCTAGATGCATTTGGTATTCCTAATACTCCTTATGCAATGATCCCTCTACAAAACGATCAGTATAAGAAAGTTGCCTTAGACTTCTTTGATAAATATCAAGATATCTATGTAAAAGCAGCATCTCAAGGCTCATCTGTAGGTTGCTACCACGTAACTAACCGTGATGATGTATGGGATAGCATTGTTGAGGCTTTTACTTTCAGCTCTGAAGTTATTATTGAAAAGAATATTATTCACCGTGAGCTAGAAGTAGCAGCTTACCAAATGGATGGCGAACTTAAGATCACAAAGCCAGGTGAAATCATTATTCCGGATAATCTTTTCTATACTTTTGAAGAGAAATATTCTAAAGACTCAGGTACCATTACCACTGTAACTCCTGATAATTTAACTGATGATGAAATTGAAACCATCCGTGCTCTAGCAAGACGCGCTTTCATTGGTTTAAAGCTTCGTGATTTATCAAGAATTGATTTCTTCTTATCTAAAGATGATGGCATCTTAATTAACGAGATTAACACCTTCCCTGGTGCTACTCCAATTTCAATGTTCCCTAAGATGCTTGCTCACAATGGCGATAATATGGCAGATTTCCTAAAGAAGGCTGTGTTAAAAGCAATTAACGAAAAGAAGTAGTTTTTTCTTAAAATTTCCTCTAAAAGGCCCAAATTTGTCTTAAAGTTTGGGCTTTTTTAGTTTTTATCTGCCATTTTTTTAACATCCTTGTTTCAATTTTAATTCTCGAAACCTTTTCTGAAAATTCTCCAAAATATAGTTATTCATTATAACTAGGTATTAAAAATTAGTATTTTACTTATTACTCATTTAAAAATAGACTTTTTAACAAGCTTAAACGTATTTACGCATACACGGATGTTACCAACATTAGTCAAAGAAATTGACTAACAGGAAATTTAGCATTCCTTAAGTTTAAACATAACAACAAGTAATAAATTAAGATTTAAGGATTTAACACTATGACAACATCAGTTATCGGCTACCCAAGAATTGGTGCCCTTCGTGAGTTAAAGTTTGCTCAAGAGGCTTTCTTTAAAGGTCAAAAGAGCGCAGAAGAGCTTTTGGCTCTAGCTAAAGATCTTCGTAAGACTCATTGGACTACTCAAAAAGATCACAACATTGATTTTATCTCTTCTAATGACTTTTCATTCTATGATGGAACCTTAGATACTGCTGTGCTCTTTAACATTCTACCTGAGCGCTATGCTAAGTTAGAGTTATCAGATCTTGAGAAATACTTTGCAGCAGCTCGTGGCTATCAAGGAGCAAAAGGCAATGTTAAAGCACTTGCTATGAAAAAGTGGTTTAACACCAACTACCACTACATCGTACCTGAGTTTGAAAATTCAACTAAGATTAGCCTTGTAGGTACTAAGCCATTTGATGAATACAAAGAAGCTAAAGCCTTAGGCATTGAAACTAAGCCTGTACTTGTAGGTCCATTTTCCTTATTAAAGCTCATTCGTTTTACTGGTAAAAAAGGCATTAAGGATGTCGTAGGCGATATCATCCGTGTATACACTGAAGTACTAGCTAAATACAATGAGTTAGGAGTAGCTTGGGCTCAGTTTGATGAACCTTATTTAGTTCATGATTTAACTGGCGCTGATATTGCTCTATTCAACGATCTCTATTCTGCAATTTTAAATAAGAAAGGTAATGTTAAGGTATTACTACAAACCTACTTTGGTGATGTTCGTGATATCTATGAAACCTTAATTAAGACTAACTTTGATGGTATTGGTCTAGACTTTGTAGAAGGTATAAAGACCCGTGAGCTAGTAGAAAAGTTTGGTTTCCCTAAGACTAAGAAACTATTTGCAGGAGTTCTATGTGGTAAAAACATTTGGCGTAATAATTACCAAAAGAGCTTAGAGACTTTAAACTTCTTAAAAGAAAAAGACATTGATGTTGTAATTTCAACTTCTTGTTCATTGCTCCATGTTCCTTACACACTTGCTAATGAGACTAAGCTTGATGAAAAATACAAAAAGCACTTCTCATTTGCTATAGAGAAATTAGGCGAGTTACAAGATTTAAACAACATCTTTAACGCTAAATCTCAAGATAGTCATGAAGCTTTAGTTAAGAACATTGCTCTATTTAAAGAAGATAGACAAGCTTATAACGCTGATGTTGATAAGCGCTTACAGTCTGTAAAAGATAGCGATTTTACCCGTCTTCCAGCATTTTCTGAACGTGAGAAGATCCAAAAGGCAGAGTTTAATTTACCACTATTCCCTACCACCACTATTGGTTCTTTCCCTCAGACTGCAGCAGTTCGTGCAAATCGTAAGGCTTATAGAGTAGGTGAAATTACTAAAGAGCAGTATGAAGCATTTAATAAGCAAAAGATCACTGAATGCATCAAGCTACAAGAGAATTTAGGTCTTGATGTACTTGTTCACGGTGAATTTGAACGTAACGACATGGTTGAATACTTTGGTCAAAGCTTAGAAGGTTACTTATTTACCGAAAAAGCTTGGGTTCAATCATATGGTACCCGTTGCGTAAAACCTCCTGTAATTTGGGGTGATGTATACCGTTCAAAGCCTATTACTGTTGATTGGTCAGTATATGCTCAAAGTCAGACTCAAAAGCCTTTAAAAGGCATGTTGACTGGTCCTGTTACCATTCTTAATTGGTCTTTCCCTCGTGAGGACATTTCATTAAAGCAAAGCGCTCTCCAACTCGCTTTAGCTTTACGTGATGAGGTGTTAGATCTAGAAAAGAATGGTATCAAGATCATTCAAATCGATGAGGCTGCTTTACGTGAGAAGTTACCACTACGTAAGTCAGATTGGTACAGTGAATATTTAGATTGGGCAATCCCTGCATTTAGATTAGTTCACAGTGGTGTAAAAGCTCAAACTCAAATTCATACCCACATGTGTTATAGCGAATTCACCGATATCATTCCTGCTATCGATGATATGGACGCTGATGTTATTTCCTTTGAGGCTTCAAGATCAGATCTTCTAATCTTAGATTCTCTAAAGGCAAACCACTTCAAAACTGAAGTAGGTCCTGGTGTTTACGATATTCACTCACCTCGTGTACCTTCAGTTGAAGAAATTAAGGTTACTTTAAAGAAGATCTTAGAGAAGGTTGATGCTAATAAGCTTTGGGTAAACCCAGACTGCGGTCTAAAAACTAGACAAGACGCTGAGGTTGAACCAAGTCTTAAGAACTTAGTAGAAGCAGCCAAGGAATTAAGACATGAATACCACTGATTTATTTAAAAATAAAACAGTGTTCTCTCTAGAAGTTTTCCCTCCAAAGAGGGAAGCTTCTTTAGAAAGTATCTATAAAACCTTTGGTACTTTCAAGGAGATTAACCCTGATTTTATTTCTGTAACCTATGGTGCTGGTGGCTCATCAAATATAAATTCAACCGCTAATATTACTAACACACTAGTGCATGATTATGGCTATAACGCCGTAGCTCATTTAGCAGCAATTGGTCTGAAAAAATCAGATGTGCATGCTATTGTTGACCATCTTTTAGAAATTGGTGTTAATAATATCTTAGCCCTACGAGGGGATGCCCGAGATGATTTGCCACAAGGAGACTTTAACCACGCTGTAGATTTAATTGAGTACCTTAAAGCAAATTACGGAGATAAGGTGAATATCATCGCAGCTTGCTACCCTGAAGGACATAACGAAGCTAAAAGTTTTAATGATGATTTACGTCATCTAAAAGAGAAAGTAGATGCTGGTGCATCTCACTTAATCTCACAACTTTTCTTTAATAATGAAAGCTTTTATAACTTTAGAGAGCGTTGTGATTTAATCGGAATCAATGTACCAATTGAAGCTGGCATTATGCCGGTTGCTAACACTAAGCAAATCGAGCGTATTGTAACTTTGTGTGGAGTTGAGCTTCCTAAAAAGTTTACCAAGATCATGAGTCGTTATGAGGATAATCCTGAGGCTCTACGAGACGCTGGCATTGCCTATGCTGTAGATCAGATTGTGGATTTAGTAACTCAAGGTGTTTCAGGAATTCACCTTTACACCATGAATAATCCATATATTGCAACTAAGATTTATGGTGCAATCAAGAACATTTTGTAGAATTGAAAATAGTGTCTGTAAAAAAGGAAGGCCTAGGCCTTCCTTTTTCTTTTATTGATTTTGTAAATTAACCGCGCTTGGTCATATTTACAAAGAACTCATCGTTAGTCTTTGACATTGAAAGCTTATCAATTAAGAATTCCATAGCTTCAATTTCACCCATAGGATGTAAGAACTTACGTAAGATCCACATCTTTTGTAACTCATCAGGAGTAGTAATTAACTCCTCACGACGAGTACCTGAACGAGTAACGTCAATTGCTGGATATACACGCTTCTCAGCAATCTTACGAGATAAATGAAGCTCTAAGTTACCAGTACCTTTGAACTCTTCGTAGATAACTTCATCCATCTTAGAGCCAGTATCAATAAGAGCTGTAGCAATAATGGTTAAAGAACCACCTTCTTCAACATTACGAGCAGCACCAAATACTCTCTTAGGACGTTGTAGCGCATTAGCATCAACACCACCGGTTAAAACCTTACCTGATGATGGAGCTACAGTATTGTATGCACGAGCTAAACGAGTAATTGAGTCCATTAAGATCACAACATCATGTTTGTGCTCAACAAGACGCTTAGCCTTTTCAACAACCATTTCTGCAACTTGAACGTGACGTTGAGCAGGCTCATCGAAGGTTGAGGCTACTACTTCACCTTTAACCATACGCTGCATTTCGGTAACTTCTTCAGGACGCTCATCAATTAAAAGCACGATTAAAGTACACTCAGGGTACTTAGTTGAAATTGAGTGAGCTACATTTTGTAGAAGCATGGTTTTACCAGCTTTAGGAGGAGCTACGATAAGACCACGTTGACCTTTACCTACAGGAGCTACTAAATCAATAACTCTTGCAGTTAAGTCCTCTTTTGAACCATTACCTAACTCTAATTGCATTCTCTCTTGTGGGAATAATGGAGTTAAGTTTTCAAATAAGATCTTGTGACGAGAATTTTCTGGATCATCAAAGTTTACAGTATCAACTTTTAATAATGCGAAGTATCTTTCACCTTCTTTTGGAGGACGGATTTTACCAGAAATAGAATCGCCGGTTCTAAGGTTAAAACGTCTAACCTGACTTGGAGATACATAAATATCATCAGGACCTGCTAAATAAGAGCTATCTGCACTTCTTAAGAAGCCAAAGCCATCTGGCAGGATTTCAATAACACCTTCACCATAAATATCTTCGCCATTTTTGGATGAGAATTTTAATAGCTGGAAGATAATTTCTTTCTTGCTTAGACGAGCAACATTTTCAATACCATTTTG
This sequence comes from uncultured Succinatimonas sp., assembly GCA_900316375.1. Classification (GTDB taxonomy): domain Bacteria; phylum Pseudomonadota; class Gammaproteobacteria; order Enterobacterales; family Succinivibrionaceae; genus Succinivibrio. Next base: position 14,248 of record ONCS01000008.1, read on the forward strand.
CTCGCACATTTGAACTAGCTGAGCAACAGGTGTGTTTTTAAGTTCGGTAAGATTCATAGATTAAATTTAACAAACGATCTGCATGGGGAATGCAGTAAAGATTAGATCTCAACTTAATAAAAGGAAATATGTGTACGCTAGAAAAAGCACAGCGCAACACCTCGTTCAGAATGAACACGCTTATATTAACATATTTTTATGTTATTTAGGGGATTTTTTAAAGACAAGTTTCGTGTTAATGTATGTTTGATTTAGGCATTCGTATGGGATTTTTATGTATCTAGGTACTCTACATCATATTGCAATTATCGGTAGCAATTTAGAAAAGTCTTTGCACTTTTACCGTGACATTTTAGGCTTTAGAGTAATTGCGCAAAATTACCGTCAAGACAAGGATGATTACAAAATCGATTTAAGATTAGGTGAAATCGTGCTCGAGCTATTCATTGTTAAAAATGCGCCCCTTCGCGTTACCTCACCTGAGGCTCAAGGCTTAAGACATTTAGCTTTTAAAGTTGATAGTGTAGATGAAACTGTCAAAGAACTTCAAAGTTTAGGTGTTCAGTGTGAACCTATAAGACTTGACACCTATACTCATAAGAAAATGACTTTCTTTTTCGACCCTGACAGACTGCCTTTAGAAATCCATGAATAGTTTTAAGTCCTAGTTTCCTAGGACTTAAATTTAATCCATGGTTTGATAATTTATCGGGATAATAGCGTAAGGCTTTTCTTGAGAGCTATTGTAGGCTTTAACCACCTCACGTAAGAAAGGACTTGCGCCTGTGGTATTAGTACTACCAAACAAGCTTCTATTTTGTGAGTAGGTAATATAAAGATCTTGTTTAGCTCTTGTAATACCTACATATGCCAAACGACGCTCTTCAGTTAATTGCTTACCACCAAACTCTAAGGAACGCTTAGAAGGTAAAATCGTATTTTCAAAACCTACTAAGAAGACATACTTAAATTCAAGACCTTTTGAAGCATGAATAGTCATCATGTTCACAGCATCAGCTACATTTTCTGAGCTATTCTTACCTTCTTCATCGAGCTCTGAGGTAGATACTAAAGTAATGTTAGATAAGTATGTAAGTAGAGGATCATCGGTTATCAAAGCATTTTCATCTTTTAAGACACCATCTTCTTTTTCTTTAGCAAAGGCGATTTCAAAGTCTTTAACGTTTGAAACTAAAACACCTAAGTTAGAAACACGAGAGTTATCCTCGCCACTTTTACCTTCTTTAGTATCTTTTAAGGCGTACATCTCTTGAAGACCTGAGGCTTGAATAGTTAAATCTACTAATTCACTTAAAGATTTTTGAGCTTTATTTTCTTTTAAGTAATTGATTAACTGATAGAAAGGCTCTACTTTTTTATAAAGTGTTTTTAAGGTCTTATCAGCGCCATCTTGTTGCACATAAGCTGATAATAGCTTGATAGCCTTAATCATGGAGCAGCTACGCTCTTCACAAATAGCACGTAAATCAGCAACTACTTTTGGACCAATCTTACGGGCAGGAACGTTTATCACACGCATTGCAGCAGTATCATCATCTTCGTTAACTAAAAGACGAAGATATGCTAGAGCATCTAAAATCTCTGCACGGTCAAAGAACTTTTGGCCACCATAGATAATAAAAGGAATTCGGCAATTAGACAAGCTTTGCTCAAAGCCTAAGGATAGGTAGTTATTGCGGTATAAAATTGCAATATCACGGTACTTAATTCCTTCTTCTTGGTGCAATTTGGCAATGGTCTTACCTACAATATCTGCTTCATAATTGTTATTAGCGCAATTTAAAATCTTAACTGTCTCACCAGTACCATTATTTGCCTTTAAGACTTTTTCCATAAGTCTGTCAGTATTTTTAGCAATTAAGGTATTAGCTATGTCTAAGATCTTTTGACTAGAACGATAATTTAAAGCTAAAAGGTACTCTTTTACGTCCTTAAAATCATTTAAAAACTTCTTCATATTAGTGTAATCAGCACCACGCCAACCATAGATTGATTGATCGTCATCGCCTACTACCATGATATGTGAAGTTGGAGCAGTCATCAGTTTTAAGAAGCGGTACTGAATAGAGTTAGTGTCTTGAAACTCGTCAACTAAGATCTCTTTAAAGCGACGATGTTGTAAATTTCTAACCTCGTCATTTACTTCAAGAAGTTCAACTGTTCTTAATAAGAGCTCACTAAAATCTGCTGAGTTTTCTTGATTACAAATACGCTCATAAGCTGTATAAATTCTTGAGATCTTTTCATAGTCAGGATCATCAAATCTTTTACCACGAGTAGCGTATGCAGGAGCTCTAATGCCCTGCTCTTTTAACTTACTAATTCTTGAAGCAACATCACTTGGCTTTAACTCTTTAATATCGAATTCAAACTCTTTCATGATCCGCTTAATTAAAGTAGTTTGGCTATCAGAATCTAAAACTGTGAAGTTCGGTTCAAGGCCTGCATAACGAGCATAGTTACGTAAAAGCCTTAAACAAATTGAGTGGAAGGTACTTGCCCAAAGCTGCTTTTCAACGATCTCACCTGCCATTAAAGCAATACGATCGCGCATTTCGCCTGCAGCTTTATTAGTAAAGGTCACAGCTAAAATGTTACGAGGCTGAATTTGCTCTTTTTTAATAAGCCATGCAATACGTGAGACTAAAACTCTAGTTTTACCAGTACCTGCGCCTGCAATAACTAGCATATTACTCAAAGGAGCACTTACGGCTTGCTCTTGAGAGTCATTTAAGCCTTCTAAAATTTTATTAGCTGAGGCAGTATCTTCTACATTGCCAAGTAAATCATCATCTGATAGTTCAGTCATTAAATCGGTCATAAGAATTTTCTTTAGTTAATTTTTGATTGCCGATATTATCGCACGAATAAGGAATTCTTGGAAATTTAGAACATTCCAAGAATATAAAGAAAGGAAACTATAGTAGCAAATCAGATAGTTCTAAGATATTGTTAATTTCAATGTCTGGCAATGCTTTTAAGTGTTTTTCATCTGGTGAAATACCTGTGTAGCCTTTATACAACCACACGCACTTACAGTTTGCTAATACCGCTCCATAAACATCAGTGAATGGATCATCGCCAATGTGCAAAATTTCATCGTTTTTAACCTTCATAATTTTGGCACATTCATTAAATAAATCACTATGAGGCTTGCGGTGCAACTTATCTAATTGAGGACGTAAATCATACTCAAAATACTGATTTATATTAAGCTTACTTGGATCAAGATTACCATTTGAAACCGCTACTAATGGATACTTTACTTTAAGTTTATCTAAAAGAGAAAAGACTTCCTTGTGCACAATACCTGCAGATCTATGTTCAATGAAAGTATGCACCAAGGATAAAGCCTCATCAAGACCGCCTTTTAGAGGAATACCTTTTTCTTTAAAAGCTTCAACTAAACTTACAGCTCTAAGTAAAGTAACATCATCCTCAAGACGCATATTCTCATGCAAAATGCGAGATTTGATCTTAGCCCAATAGTCATAGGATACACACTCTCCACCTAAGCCGTATTTATCGCAAAGGTAAGTGGTAAACCAATTTTCTGCTTTTGTTAATACGCTTTGGCAATCATAAAGAGTATTATCTAAATCAAAAGATAATACCTTAATCTTAGATAAGTCTATGGCTTTATAAAACTTCAATCTTTCTTCCTGTTGGCTATTGGATGAGCTTTGTTATAAACCTCTTTTAGATGCTCAAAATCTAAATGAGTATAAATTTGGGTAGCAGCTAAATTTGAGTGACCTAACATCTCTTGTACAGCTCTTAAGTCAGCTCCACCTTGTAGAAGTTCAGTTGCAAAAGAGTGTCTTAATTTGTGCGGATTTAAGTGAGTTTGCACCCCAGCTTTAGTTGATAGCTTATCAAGATTTTGCTCGACAGCTCTTGTCGTCATTCTTTTGCCATATTTATTTAAAAATAAAGCATTATCTTGAGGGTTAAATTGCTCTCTTAAAATTAAGTAATCTTTAAGTTTTTCAACAGCTTTTGAGCCAATTGGTACAATTCTCTCTTTAGATCCTTTACCAATTACTCTAACTTCACATACTTCTAAATTGATATTAGATAAATCTAATGATACAAGCTCTGAAACACGCAGACCTGATGAGAACAAAAGCTCTGCTATAGTGTTATCTCTTTTTTCATAAATAGTGTCGCAAGGAGCATCTAATAACTTATCAACCTCATTTAAGGTTAGTATTTTAGGCAGATGGCGTTTGACTTTAGGAGCTTTAATTAACTCACAAGGATTATCTTCCATTAAACCTTGCTTGATAAGATATTTGAAAAATGAAGATAAAGCGTATAAATCATGAGCTACAGAATTATTGCTAAGTTTATCTGACTCATCGTTGAAGTTAAACTCACGCTGTATAACTCGCATGTGAGCAAGTTTAAGCTCAGTCCAATTATTAAGATTTGGAAATTCAAGATTAAGGGCTTTAATCGTCTTATCTAAAACCCTAGTATAAGAATCGACAGTATGAGTGCTAGCGCGTTTTTCAAAACGTAAATGATCTAAATAACGTTTAGCTAAATCTTCTAACACTCACACCACCATATAAAGTTAGATAACGATAGTACCTTCGTACACTCTAGTAGCAGGACCTGACATCATCACAGGTGATTTGCCACCATCCCAACTAATACGTAAAGTACCACCAGGTAGATTTACAGTAACCGGTGACTGCACTCTGCCTTGAGTAATAGCAACCACAGCTGCACCACAAGCACCAGTACCGCAAGCCATAGTCTCACCGCAACCGCGCTCAAAGACACGTAAGTTTAAGGTATGGTTATCAACTACCTGAGCAAAACCTACATTTACCTTTTCAGGGAAATTTGGATGGCATTCAAGCTCTTTGCCATACTTTTCAACAGGTGCTGTTTTTACATCATCAAAGAAGAATGTAGCATGAGGATTGCCCATAGATACTGCACCATGCTTAAATTCAGTGCCATCTTTGAGCTTGATTGTATACTCTGTAGCTTGAGCTGAAGCTTTAAAGGGGATCTTCTCAGGAACTAGTTCAGGGCTTCCCATATTTACAGTTACAGTGTCATCATCATTTAGCTTAAGACGTAATACACCAGAGACTGTACTTACTAAGATGTCACGTTTGTTAGTTAAATTATGATCAACTACAAAGCGCACAAAGCAACGAGCACCATTACCACACATTTGAACTTCAGAACCATCTGCATTAAAAATGCGGTAATGAAAGTCAACTTCAGGATCAAATGGAGGCTCTACTAGAAGTAATTGATCAAAACCTACACCAAAATGTCTATCAGCTAATCTTTTAATTAAATCAGCTGAAAAGAATACCTTTTGGGTCACGCCATCGACAACCATAAAATCGTTGCCAAGACCATGCATCTTAGTAAATCTTAAAAGCATATTTTTATCCTAGGATGCACTCATCCTTCCAAATGTCTTCGTAAGTCTGGCGCTTCTTAATTACATATGACTTGTCGCCATCTACCATAATTTCGCAAGGTAAACGTCTTGTATTATAGGTAGAAGACATTGAAGAGCCATAAGCACCAGCGCCACGTACTGCTAAGATATCGCCATTTTTAACGTTAAGCTTTCTGTCTTTGCCAAGGAAGTCATCACTTTCACAAATAGGACCTACGACATCACAAAGCACAGTTTCACCATCTTCATGCTTTACAGCATTTAAAATGGTCATCCATGAACCATATAAAGCAGGACGGATCATGTCATTCATACCGGTATCGGTAATTACAAAGTGCTTATCACCATTGTCTTTTTGATACTGAACCTTAGCTAGTAATACACAAGCATTAGCAACCATTGCACGACCTGGCTCAATATAAATTGCAACATCTAAATCTTTTAATCTCTCTAAGATAGGTGCGCAATACTCACTAGGGGTAGGAGGAGTCTCATTATCATAGGTAACACCTAAACCACCACCCATATCAATGTGATCAACCTTAATACCAACAGCTAATAACTTATTGTATAGAGCAATAATTTTGTCAGTTGCTTCGATAATTGGCATGCCTGAGGTCATTTGAGATCCAATATGGCAATCAATACCAGAAATCTTTAAGCAAGACTCCTTGGCCATCTTTTGATATAACTCAAAAGCAATCTCTTCACTTACACCAAACTTGTTGTTCTTTAAACCTGTTGAAATGTAAGGATGAGTTTTAGCATCAACACCAGGATTTACACGTAGTGCTACAGGAGCTACTACATTTAATTTCTTTGCAACTTTAATTACGGTGTCAATTTCTTCTTCTGATTCGATATTTAAACAGTTGATACCCTGTGATAAAGCAAATTCAATTTCACTTTCACTCTTACCAACACCAGAGTAAACAACTTTCTTAGGATCACCACCTGCTGCAATTACACGACGTAATTCACCTTCAGAGACAATATCAAAACCAGCGCCAAGCTTTGCCATTACATTGATAACAGCAAGATTTGAACAAGCTTTAACAGCAAAGCAAACTAAGTGTTTCTTGCCATTTAATGAATCTTCAAAAGCATGCATATGGCGAGTTAAAGTTGCCTTTGAATATACATATAAAGGGGTACCAAACTGTTTTGCAAGCTCAGTTACTTTCAAATCTTCAGCAAAAAGCTCATTACCTTTGAAATTAAAATAATCCATATTTATTCCTTGTTTAGTTCTGAATTTTGCTCGTCATCTGTAGTGTTATTTTCTTGATCTTCAGATGATGCTTGTTGTGTTGTTGCAGGAGGTGTCAAAGTTGGATCTTCTTCAATATAAAGATCACCTTTGATACCACAAGAAGTCAGTGAGATTGAGGATAATAAAACTGCAATTGCCAAAAATTTAAATTTCACTTTTATCTCTCTTAAATTGACAGGCTTGGAATAGCTTTTTTTAACTACATCAAGTATAACAAAATTCTTTGCTTTGCTTAACTATTAGAGATAGTGAACGGATGCAGTGCACGATTATTGTCAGTTAGAATGAAATATTGAGGTAAATTGAAATTAAAATTATGCATCAAATCATTTCTATCTGATGTTTGAGTGTAGAACCGGTTAATTTTATTTACAAGATCAGTACGCGAACCTTTGAAGTTCTTGTGAATTTCAACTTCATTACGTTCATTGACAATGTAAATATCCCAAAGACCGTCTTCTTTTTTAGAGAAGAAATACTGCAAAATACCAATTGAGGCACTCTTAAATACAGGACTTGGAACTTGAAGAGCAAACTCTGGACGCATTGAGAATCTAGATAATACAGCAACCGAGTCATCAGATGCTCTAAATGGATTACGTCTTACAATCGATAGAGATTTATCAGCATCTACTGTTGCTTCATATAGATTATGACCTACATTGAACATAAAGCTACTATCATAATCTAAATTACAACCTAAAATACCTCTTAGAACTGATTCAAGATCGTATCTTACAAGATCTTTATGGTAATCAGAAAATGAGCAAATCTTAATATCTTCGTTTAAAGCAAATCTTTTAGCATTACCAGTTTGAGATTGAATTCTAACTATGGTTGCTAACGCTTCTAATAAACCATCTTCACCAAAAGGATAGGTATTACATGAAATTTCACCCCAAGAATTTAAAAAGATCATGGAAACAGAGCCAACTAGACACATCTTTTGTCGGCCACAAGATAAAGCTGAGCCAATCTCCAAATCTGAAGGGGTAATTAAGAAATCTTGAGTTACATCTTTTTCAAAGTTAACTAATAATAAAATCTTAACAATGTGTCTTGATTGATTTAACGCTTTTTCATCAACCTTAATCTTGGTGTAATCCAAAAAGTGCTTTACTTCATTTGACAGAGTTTGAATTTTAACAGGAGTTACAGTTGAGGTTTTACTTGCTACAAAGACATTAGTTTGCTCAGTTAACAAATTATTAAATGTAGCCCAAGAAACCACTTCAGCTGCGGACTTTGCGATATAAACAGCCTTAGTTGATAGCAAATCAATACTATTTAGAGAGGTTGGGTAAATATGCCAACCTTTTCTACATAAACTATCATTTGAAGGATTTACAAAAGTTAAATTATCTTCTTCTAGAAGATGTAAAAATTCTTTATTGGATAATTGAATTTTGCCAGGATATTTATCAAAAGCAGAATAGATTTTACGAGAGAGAACGCCGGCATCATCTGAGGTAATGGCGTACTCGATTTTATGATCAACAGAAAATTTTAATAAAGCGCGATATGAGGCAACAAGGGCTGATAATAGTTTTTGTTGAGCCTTTCTAGCAGATACTATCTTCCACTTATCAGCATTATCTACCCACTCAAGATCACTTACAGGCACATTCCAAGAGTCAACTAAATCTTCTAAGAATTTAGCTCTTATTTTTTGGTTATTACTCTTACTCATATGTGAGAAAGAATTTTTAACCTTTAAATAAAAGCAAAATCTTGCAATACGTAGTCTTTCAAAGTCTTTTTTTCTAATTAGATAATTCTCTACCTTTTTATACATTAGGTAGTAAGCATCAGCACTTAAGGTATCTTTATTAAAGGCGTGGATTGCTGTTTTTAGCTCCATTGAAAGCAATCTAGTTTTTGGATATTCATCAGCATAAGCTTCCATCAACAAGATTTTTAAAACCGCTTTGAATGGATGATCAATACCTTTATATACAAGCCACAGACCTGAGCCGAAGTACTCTACAGGAGAGCATTTAGCAACCGAGCCAAAATCAAACCAATCATTTCGATTAACGCAATCGCTATTGTAGAAATCCTCAAGATAGTGGTTGTAATCTTCATTTTCTTCAGACTCTGAAATCATGAACCAAGCAATGCCACGGCCGGTTAATCTAATTGAAGAGCGATAAAATTCATCAAGTAAGAATAAGCTTTGAGCAGAGCCGCAATCTTCAGTGTCCATAGCTCCATGAATACCACTTAAAAAGCGGTTTTCTGGTGTAACAAATAAATTAACCTCAGCACCTTCTGCTTTGCAATAGGCATTGATGAAGTGACACTTATCCGATAAAAGTTTAATTTCCTCTTCACTTGTATCTTTGCTGACACAAACCCAAATATCTAAATCAGAGTTAATACTTTGTGCAATTGAAGAGGTACTACCCATAGCATATAAGCCATAGATTGGGTGGTATTTTTCATCATGAGCGTTAGGATCGACGCCATGATCTAAAAGGTATTGCTTTTGAAAGTCATTGATCTCATCAAAATAGTCAATACCAAAAGGTACGTTGCCTTTTCTGTACCCAGGAATGTTTGGATGATTGTAATGAAGAAGCAACGGCACTGTAAAGACAATGTCTCTTACTTCCTTTTTCATTAACTGTAAGGCTGTGTTTAATCTAAACTTATCAACTTGTTTAATCTTTGATAAGCGATTTTCATATTCAACCTTATCCATAACCTTTCCTAATACAACTAACTAGCTTTGTATTATACCATGCAGACACAAGGTCATACTTATACAAGGCATTGATTGAAGTTAAGTTATCTGTTCAAAAAAGTGATCTAAGACAACAAGTTAAGATTGATTTAGGTCTAAAAGCATTTAAAGCTTATCTTGCGTGATATGATTAAGATGTGGATTTGTTTCTAGGTAATTATTATGGCTGATAAGAAAAAATCAAATATCAAAGATCAAGAGCAGACAAATATAGTTAATGAAACTTTAGATCCTAAAGAGAAAGAACAAATTCAAAAGCTTGAAGCTGAGGCTAATGCTATCCATGAGTCTGCACAATTACTTTTAGACTCTGAGCCTAATAAACAAAATCCAAAACAAGCTAATTCAGAAGATAAATCTCAACAATCTGTTGAAAAAATTCAAGAAAATCATCAAAATAACGAAGTTGTTTCAAATACAGAAAACAATAATAATGAAGTACTAGAGAAAAAAGAAAACCATAGTACTTTAGAGACAATACAAGTTAATAATGCCATGACAGAAAACACAATTTCAAAATCTAAAAACGATATTTCTAACTACGATAAAGATGTATCTAAACTAAAGACCAAAGTAAATTCACTACTCTTGTTGTTAGTTTTAGCAATCGCCGGTGGTGCTTACGGTGGATATTATCAGTATGCTCATAAGTATGACGATTTAGAAAAAATCAGGGCAGAAATCGACAACAAGCAAAGCCACGTCCAAGAGCTTGAGACAAAAGTTAATAATCTTTATAACAAGATCCAAGAAAAAGATGCGCGTATTGATAGCGTATTTGCAGAAAACGCTGACTTAAAAGCACAAAATAATGCATTAAAGAGCAATGAAGAGACTTTAATTGCTCAAGTAAAACAAGCTCTAGAATCAACCTCAAAAGTTAATATTAGACTAAACAATTATGAGGATAGGAATCCAAATGATTGGTTAATTGCTCAAAGTTTCTTCCTAGTATCAAATGCAGAAAATACACTAGATACTTCTGATAATATTGAGGTTGCGCTGTTAAACTTAGAACAAGCAGATCTTCTTTTAGTAAAAATTGATGATCCAAAGATTGCTGCAATTCGTGAGGCTATTGCCAACGATGTAATGGCACTTAAGAATTTACCTTCTCTTGATATTAAAGGTCTAGCATTCAAGCTTGATAGTGTTTATAACAACACTGATAACATGCCTTTAAATGAGTTTTTAACTAATCTTGATAAGCAAAATGCTTTTAAGAAAGCTAAAGGACCTACTAATGAAGTAAAAGATTGGAAAGGAAATCTTCTTTCATCTGTTAAAGAATTCTCTTCAAGATTCATTGAAGTAAGACGTCGTGACGACACAGTTGTAAATCAGTTCTTATCGCCTGATCAAACCAAGATCTTACTTAAAAATATAAAAACTGAAATCTTGCTTGCAAAGGTTGCTCTATATAACCAAGATGAAGGATCATACAAGCACAATCTAGAAGACATCACCAAGCATATTAACGCTTACTATGATGTTAACAATGAAATTGTAAAAAACAATCTTGAAGTATTAAAAGACTTATCTACAAGTGTTATTAAGCTAAATAAGCCTGAGCAACTAACTAGCTTTAAGCTTTTTGCAAATGTAGCAAAAGAGCAATTTCATCTGTATAAAGCTCAGAAAAAACAAGTAGAGGTTACCAATGATTAAGCTCATTGCCTTTATTGTTATTACTTCTATTGCAATTATCCTAGGACCAATGCTTGCTGACTCCCAAGGATTTGTCCATATTGCTACTAACACCCATATTGTAGAAACTTCTCTTACCACTGCAATTGTGCTTTATTTAGCATCAATTATCTTGTTGTTTATTATCTATGCTGTTGTCAAAAAGATTATTTCCATTCCTCGTGGCACTTTAAGAATATTTAAGGCAAGAGCTACTAAGAAGAAATTAGATCTTCAAGATCAAGCTGTGATCTTTTTTGAGCAAGGCCAATACGATAAGTCACTTGCCTTGTTAAAGCATACTAGTAGCATCAAAAACATGCCTGAAAAGTCTCTTTTAATTGCGGCACAAGATGCTTTTTATTTAGGTTTATATGACTATACAAGACAAGCTTTAGATGAGGCTCAAAGTAGAGGTAAAAGCGCTAAGCTTGCTGCTGATGTGATAAGAGCAAAATTAAACTACAACGTTGGTAATGCTAAGGTTGCTCTTGAATACTTAGATAGCACTCGTGGACAGGTTAAAAATAAATGTGTTTATGAGCTATATTTCAAGTGTTACTTACAATTAGGTCTTTTTGATAAGATCTCATCTATTCAAAAAGACTTATGCAAATTTGAAGTTATCACTAAGGAAAAAGCTCGTTCTTACTTCTTAAAAGATTTAGAGATCAAAGTGAAGAATGCTCAAAGTATGGATGAGCTTGAATCTCTATTTAAGCTGCTAAATAAAACTGACAAAAAAGATCCTAAAATCATGGGTGCTTTTGTATTCAAACTCATCAAACTTGGAGATGTGAATAGAGCGCGCTCTATTACACTTGATTTACTAAAGGTTTCTCAAGATCCTGCATTTTTAGATAGTATTGCTAATTGGGGTATCACTATTCCAGATGTATTAGTTGCATTAAAGAAGTACGCATCTAGCAATATGATCACAACTCAGGTTAACTTACCTTTATTAAAGGCTATGGGTAATCTTGAGTTTAGGTCAGGTCTTTTAAGAGATGCTCTTGCTGACTACAAGCAAGCACTAACAATTGAGGCAAGTACTGACATTTATCTAAAGATTGGAGCGATTTTAAATAGTTTACAAAACTATCCAGAGGCTGCGGAGTACTACGCTAAAGCTAATGAAATGCAAAATGAAGCAAGTGCACTAACTTTGGATGTTAAATAGTAAGTTTTAAAGTTTTGATTTATGAAAAGCCGAGGTAAACTCGGCTTTGTTGTTAGTATAGATTTGCTTTTGACTGCTTTTTTAATGTCTCATCTAGCTTGAGCTTTTCATTTGCTCTTTTATAAAGTTGCATTAACTCTTCAGAGCTAACCACTCCACAAGCTTTAAACAAGATATACGAACGCCCATCAAAATAAGTAAGAAGCCCAGAACATGGAGCATTATCTACGAACTTAAAAGAGAAACCTCTTAAATCAAGTACTGGCTGTAAATCCCAACCTTGATAACTATCCATAACGTATTGTGCGTAATCCTTAGTTGTAGAAAGATTGATAATTGGATTTACAAGCGACAAACTAGCTCTAGCGCTACCATCGATTTTTTCGTAAATAACGCTATCGCTTTTAATAAATTCCTCATAATCACTCTCTTTAGCAGATACTGATAAAGAGAGGATTAAAGCAGCATAGATAAGTTTCTTCATGACTACTTAACTAATTGCTGGTAAGCAGTATTCGATGTAACTTCCTCAACTGGGTAACCAAATGACTTAATTACATCATTGATACCATCTTCCTTACCGGTTACATCAAAACCACATAGTACAGAGCAGAACTCAAGACCTGTGATTCTAAAGTGGAATAAGGTGATGTTATAAGCATTACCTAAAGTCTCTAAGAATCTTACTAAGGCATTTGAGGTTGCTGGGAACTCAAACAAGAATAATCTCTCATTTAAAGTTGCTGCAGGATGTCCACCTACCATGTAACGTAAGTGATCTTTAGCTAAGGTATCATCAGTTAAATCAGTTACTAAGTAACCGTTCTTCTTTAGAGACTTACAAATCTCATTTAGCTCTTTCTTGCCTTCGGTAATTTCAACTGAAGCAAATACACGAGCTCTATCAGAATTGTTATAACGATAGCTAAACTCAGTTACAACTCTGTCGCCAATGCTCTTAGTAAAATCTAAGAAAGCACCGCTCTTTTCAGGAATTTCAACAGATAAGATACCCTCAGACATCTCACCTACATCGCAACGCTCAGCAACCATACGTAAGGTATGGAACTTCACATTAGCGCCTGATAGGATTGCAATATGATTACCTGACTTAATGTTGTTGTCACGTACGTACTTCTTAAGACCTGCTAAAGATAAAGCACCACTTGGCTCTGCAATTGCACGAGTATCATCAAAGATATCCTTCATGGCAGCGCAGATTTCATCATTTGAGCAAGTAACGATATCATCTAGATATTTGCTTAATACTCTAAAGGTCTCAGTACCAGCTTTACTTACAGCAACACCATCAGCAAAGTGAGATACATAACCGATATCAACAGGTTTACCAGCCTTTAAAGCAGCTTTCATACAGGCACTGCCTTCAGCCTCAACACCAATTACCTTTACATGTGGTAATAAGTTTTTTATGTATACAGCAATACCGGCAGCAAGACCGCCACCACCGATTTGAACGTAAATAGTATCGATGTTGTCGCACTGACCAATTAACTCATGAGCAATAGTACCTTGGCCTGCGATTACATCAGGATCATCGTAAGGAGGGATCATAGTTAATCCCTTCTTTTTAGATAATTGCTGAGCGTAATCGTATGACTCATTAAAGCTGTCGCCATAGAGCACAACTTCAGCGCCAAAGTTACGAACAGCATCAATCTTTAAATCAGGTGTAGTTGTAGGCATTACAATCACTGCTTTAATACCTAACTTCTTAGCAGATAGTGCGACACCTTGAGCGTGGTTACCAGCAGATGCTGTGACAATACCAGCCTTTAACTGAGTCTCATCAAGATTTTTAATCTTATGATAAGCACCACGTAACTTAAAAGAGTGGATCTTTTGGTAATCTTCTCTTTTTAAAAGTACGTTTACACCTAAACGTGATGATAAGTTATCTAAGCTTTGTAGAGGAGTTACCTTTACTAAGTCATAGATTCTTGCAAGAAGGATCTTCTTGATATAGCCATTAGAGTCAATGATCTTGTCAGCCATTTTATAGTCCCTCTAACTTGCTACGATCACGTACACCGCCCTTATCAGCACTTGATGCTAACTTGCCGTATGCCTTAAGAGCAAATGAGATTTCACGATCACGGTGCTTTGGCTGCCAGCCTTTTACGCCAAGAGCATTCATCTTCTCACGGCGCTTTGCTAACTCTTCATCGCTTACACACATACGAATGGTACGATTTGGAATATCAATTTCAATTAAATCATTCTCTTCAAGAAGACCGATGTTACCACCGTTAGCAGCCTCTGGTGATACATGGCCAATTGATAAGCCAGATGAACCACCTGAGAAACGACCATCAGTTACTAATGCGCACTGCTTACCTAAACCTACAGACTTAATGTATGAAGTTGGGTATAACATCTCTTGCATACCAGGACCACCACGAGGACCTTCGTAACGAATGATCACAACGTCGCCAGCTTTTACCTTGCCACCTAAAATACCTTCTACACCATCTTCTTGACTTTCAAAGATGCGAGCTGGGCCTACAAACTTAAGAATTGACTTATCAACACCAGCAGTCTTTACGATACAGCCATTGATTGCAAGGTTACCGTATAGAACAGCTAAACCACCATCTTGAGAGTAAGCATGCTCAAAGTCATGGATACAGCCATTTGTACGATCGGTATCTAACTTAGCTACATCGATAGTGTTGTCTTGGCTAAATGCAGTGATGTTATATTTGCCACCAGCGCATGCTGAATATAATCTCTTAACCTCTGGATCAGTAGTCTTTTGAAGATCATACTTATCGATCTGCTCACCCATGGTGTAACCTAAAACGGTACGGCAGTTCTCATGAACTAAACCATTCTTCTTAAGCTGAGCCATGATATTCATGATACCGCCAGCATTGTGAAGATCTTCCATGTGCCATAGAGGAGTTGATGGAGACATCTTGCAGATATGAGGAACTTTACGTGATAGTCTATCGATATCCTTCATAGTAAAGTCAACACCAGCTTCTTGAGCTACTGCTAAGATATGTAAAACGGTGTTAGTAGAACCACCCATTGCAATGTCTAGGCACATTGCATTTTCAAAGGTGTCTTTAGTAGCAATTGAACGTGGTAATACACTCTTATCACCATTCTCGTAGTAAGCTTTAGCCATCTCTACAATACGGTGAGCTGCTTTTACAAACAACTCTTTTCTAAATGCGTGAGTAGCAACTAATGAGCCGTTGCCAGGAAGTGATAAACCTAAAGCTTCAGTTAAACTGTTCATTGAGTTTGCAGTGAACATACCTGAGCATGAACCACATGTTGGGCAAGCAGCAGATTCTACTGCATTAACCTCTTCATCAGATACATTAGGCTCTGCTGATACGATCATGGCATCAATTAAGTCAACTTTGTGATCGCACTTATCGGTACGACCAGCTTCCATAGGACCACCTGAAACGAAAATAACAGGAATGTTTAAGCGCATTGCAGCCATTAACATACCTGGTGTTACCTTATCGCAGTTTGAAATACATACTAAAGCATCAGCCTTGTGGGCATTAGTCATGTACTCAACAGAGTCAGCGATAATATCACGGCTAGGTAATGAATAAAGCATACCTGTGTGGCCCATAGCAATACCATCATCTACAGCGATAGTATTGAACTCTTTTGCAATACCGCCAGCCTTTTCAATTTCCTTAACAACTAGCTGACCAATATCATGTAAATGAACGTGGCCTGGAACGAATTGGGTAAATGAGTTTGCTACAGCAATAATTGGCTTACCAAAATCACCATCTTTTACACCGGTAGCTTTCCATAAAGCACGTGCACCGGCCATAATCTTGCCTTCATAGGTGACCTTTGAGCGGTAATTGTTAGACATATCTTGTTCCTTTAAAAAAGTTTAAAGGGCTAAAGCCCCTTTTTAATCTTAAATCTTGCGCTGTTGGTAGTTTTTTTACAAAAAACCCACATCTTAAAGGTGTGGGTTTTAATAAAATTTAATAATTACTTATTGCAAGGGGTTAACCAACCATACTTGTCTTCGGTCTCACCACGAACAATAGCGAAGAATGCTTGCTGTAGTTTCTCGGTGATAGGACCACGGTAGCCACAACCTACATCGATACCATCAACAGATGCAATAGGAGTGATCTCAGCTGCAGTACCAGTGAAGAACATCTCATCTGCTAGGTAAACCATCTCACGTGGGATTGGCTGCATACGAACTTCGTAGCCTAAATCTTGAGCAACCTTAGTTACTGCATCACGAGTAATACCAGGTAATAGACCTGAAGTATTAGGAGAAGTGTATAGAACACCATTCTTAACGAAGAATACGTTCTCACCTGAACCTTCTGAAACATAGCCATTTACATCAAGAGCAATTGCCTCGGTGTAACCATTGTTGGTGCACTCGTTAGCAATTAGAATTGATGATAAGTAGTTACCAGCTGCCTTTGCCTCAGTTGGGATAGTATCAGGAGCTAAACGTCTCCATGAAGAAACGCAAACCTTAATACCCTTCTTTAAGCCTTCTTCACCTAGGTAAGCACCCCATGGTAGAGCACAAACCATAGCATCAGCGTTTACGCCTTTCTTAAATTTAACACCTAGACCTACTTCACCCATGAAGATTAGAGGACGGATGTAACCATACTCTAGACCATTCTCAGTGATAACTTTCTTACATGCTTCCTTGATCTCTTCTTTAGTCTGAGCAACAGGGAAACGATAAATCTTAGCTGAATTGAATAGACGGTCAATGTGCTCGTCTAAACGGAAAATCTGAGGACCATTCTTAGTTGCATAAGCACGGATACCTTCAAACACTGCAGAACCATAGTGTAAAGCGTGAGCTGTAACGTGAACCTTAGCGTCTGCCCATGGAACCATCTTGCCGTTAAACCAAATATACTTGGTAGTGTCTGAATTCATTTTTAAACCCTCGTTAAAATTTTGAAACTGTTTTGCTGTGATACAGCCTTAGAAAAAATTTTACCCCTTTTTAGGGACTTGAGCTAATGCTAGCAATATTTTCTTAAGTAATGGTTTTATTATATATCAAAAAATGAAACATAATCACTATTACGTTCTATTTTTTGCAAAAATAAATATTTTGTTAAAATTTGCTACAATATGCACAGTTTAACAATAGAGGCGTACTTTAAATGCTATCTTTTTTGCCAAGTCCAATTTTAGTCATCATTAACAGCATTCTTATTGCAATCAATGTAATAGTTATTGCTACTCCAATGATGTTACTAGGCATTATTAAGTTTTTATTACCATTCCATTTTGTAACCGTGATGATTGAAAAGTGCAATTACCACCTTTATAAAACTTGGGTCTTTGTAAACCGTTGCATTATCAGATTAACCAACAATATCAACTGGCACATCACAGGTGATGCTATTCCAAATACTAAAAAATCTTGCATTGTGATTAGCAATCACATCAGTTGGTTAGATATTCTTTTCATAGGTTGTGTATATAAAGGAAACATTCCAACTACCAAATTCTTTATGAAGCACAGCTTAATCTATATTCCATTTGCAGGTCTTGCTTGCTACGCTTTAGGTATGCCTTTCTTGCGTCGCTTTCCTAAAGAGAAGTTATTAAAAAATCCAAAGCTTAGAAACAAAGATATTCAAACTACAAAAGCTGCTTGTAAGAGACTGATTGATTTCCCAACAACTTTAATTAACTTTGTTGAAGGCAGTCGTTTCACAGCAGAAAAAGCAAAAGTTGCAAGATCACCTTATAAGTATCTTTTACCACCAAAAGTTGCATCTTTAGGCGTTGCTTTAAGTGAGATTGGAGATCAAGTTGAATATATCTTCAATAACACCTTCTACTACCCAGATAATCCTAAGAAGGCCTTTGTGGATATGATGAAAGGCAAGGTCAAGAATGTATATGTAAATGTAGAAATTCTTGAAAAAACTGATGCTATAAAAGGTAATTACCTAGAAGATAAGCAATTTAAACATGACTTTACAATGTACATGAGAGATCTTTGGGAAAAGAAAGATCAAGTTCTTGAAAAGATGCATCAAGATTATGAGACAAACTATAAGAACAAATAGTTTTGCCTAAGAAAACGAAAGGAGCTGTAGAATTCTAGAGCTCCTTTTTTTAACATTTATTTGAGAGAGAAGTCCCCTTGCTCTATAGCTAGGGGATGAATCGAAAAAGATGTTGAAATAAGCAGATTTATTGTATAGAATCTAATTATTATTTTGAAGTGAGTAATATATCAAATAGATTATTAAGTAGTATTTAGTAAGATTAGAATTTATGGCATATAGCAAAAGTAATAATTCAAAGCATGTACGTGCTTTGCAA
>ONCS01000065.1 GCA_900316375.1 uncultured Succinatimonas sp.
AACACCGCTGATCTTTTTTTACATCAGTTCTCCTCCAATTTGCATCAATTCCTCGTCAGGCTTTTCATAAGGCTCTTCATCTTCTACTTTCTCATTGCACTCGCTTTCATATTTATATAGAGATTCAGGCACAGGTACTCCTAAAGCTTTATATAGGTGACGATATTTACCTTGAACTTCATCAAAGTAAAAGCCATTTTTAAGAGAGACCAGCATGATGGTATTAAGCTCATCAATGATCTTAGACATGGAGGAACTGTTTATTATGATATTATCTTTAGCAGCATCAGGAGTCTTTTCATAGTTCTTGAGGTTGGTTTCAAAGTAAATAGAAACGGCTGTAGCTAACATTTCACATAAGAACTTACCTTGGAAGGACTTATCATTAGATGAGTAAGGACGGTTAAACCTTAAAATAGATTTATGAGTTTCAAAGTTACGTTCAACACGCTGTCTGTTCATATAGGCAAATAAAGCTTCTTTAGGATCGGATAAACAATCACTAACTAAAGCCATAACACCACAGTACTTAAGCTTTTTATGGACCTTATCTGAATTGATAACAGCAAAGCCTTTAGCATCAAATGAGCAGTAGTGTCGGATAAAACTCTGCATTTTACCAATATCTATTTTGCCTAAATTCTCAACAGAAGCAGAGCCATTTTCATTATAGAAGTCTTGAACCCTTTGGTTATAGCTGTTACGGGCGAGGTTAATATTAAAGACGATATTATCTCTTTGCTGATTGTAGATTTTAGGATCGTAGTACATGTGAACGTATGTATCGACCTTGGTAGTGTTGTTTTTATTCTTATCCTGTATAGGGTAGTCATCGTATTTATACTCAACTTTAGCTGTATAAACATACTGTTCAACATAGGTATCAAAGTTATTAAAGTCTTTGAGCTCATCAATATGCTTGTCAATAGTGCTACTAACCCATGTATCAAGCTCTAATCGAGCAGCGCGCATGACAAAGTTAAAGCCATGTTTTAAGAAATCCTGGAGATTATCATTTGAATCATAACCTCTATCAGTAACAAAGACTAAGTTAGGAGAAAAGTCGTCATCACCGTCATACTTAAAAATACACTTTAAATCAGCTAAAAGATTTTTGATGGTACTAACATCTACAACATTACCTTTATAGGTCTTACCATAGATTAAGGAGCCTGAGATTTCATCACATACCATGAGGTAGTTAATCTGTTTTAGAAAATCTCCGTCCTTGTTATGTCCCATATCAGCTAAAGAAAGCTCTTTAGAGTAGTTTGAGATAGAGGTTGAATCTAAAGCTACAAATAATCTCTTAAAGAATTGCTCGCCGAATTTATCGCGGTAACCACAGTTTAATGCATTAAAGAATCTGAATATGTCGTCCTCTGTAATATTCTTAAACAAGTGATGAATTTGAGCATCATTTAAAGGCCTAGACCATGGTAACCAATGAGATTTTGCAAAAGGCTCATAGTTGTGCATAACACATGTACGCTGTTGTATCATGTAGTTAATGATAGAAGCTAGCTTAAGATGACGTTTGTATTGACCAAAAGTTGACCTTAAAGCATCTCCAATACCTATCTGAGATATAGCCTTATCAATTGCCCATGTAGCACCGCCTATTAGCTTCTTAACTTTTAAAGCTTTAGTTACTACATCAAGCTCATCGTCAATTAACTTAAACTCAATGCCATTCTCAGTTTTATAGGTTCTAAAACTATTTAAATCAGGATATTCATCGATAAACTCCTGTTTAAATTCAATCTCACCATATTTCTTACCACCTTTAATGGTACCAACAGTCTTTTGGCTATCACGAATAGAATGCTTCGTCTTTGGATCGTAGTGAAAAGTATAAGTCTGCACGTAATAGTAAGTATTGCCTTTATATTTGCTAGAGCCAACTTTTAAGCTAGGTAATTTAGGTTCAGTGATTTGCGCCATAATAACACCTATAATATCTCATGAATTCATGAGATATTATAACACAGATAAAAAAATAGGAATACGGCTTTATTCCGCATTCCTACGCGATTTATCTAAATTGATCTTTACTTCACATTTCTTATGTCACAAGATTTTATAAAATCCGAGT
>ONCS01000023.1 GCA_900316375.1 uncultured Succinatimonas sp.
TGCTGCTATCTTTGGAGAGTAGGTGCTTGCATTCTTATAATACAAATCTTGGAGCATGCTGTAGCTTGCTGTATTCTTCCAATAAGGTAGTGGTTCTGAATTATAATTCTTTTGGCATGCTGCTATATAGTTAACCACATCCCAAGGACAATATATCTCTTTATCTCCGATCCTATACCCGTCGTACCATTCTTTGAATATGTTTTTCTTCTCTGATAAGTGGTAGTAATCTAACAATTGATCAACTTCACTTTCAGTAAATCCGCAAAGTTCAGGTAGATCTGATGTTGATAAAGAACTTACTGCAAAGTTATTAAAACCAGTAAAGATGCTTTCTTTAGTAATCCTTAAGCAACCTGTAATAATACCCATTGTTACATAATCACAGTCTTTTAATGCATTACTTAAAAGAGCTGAATAGAACTCTCTAAACTTTTCGTAATATTCTTTCTTATAGCATTTTGCTAAAGGAACATCATATTCATCGATAAGTACGATAGGCATTATCTTAGTGTATTTGTTGATGATGTAGCAAAGGTTTCCTAGAGCATAAGGAAAAGTGCTACATGAAAAGTTGTCTTCACTAAGTTCGGTTACCTCTTTTAGGTGTCTTAGTTCTGTTGGATTAAGCTCAAAACTGTTGAATAGCCTTGTCAGTTTTTCTGCGGCCTGTTGAACTTTTACAGCAACTTGAAAGCAAGCATCCTCATAAGTGTCTATTTTGGATTCTGTATCTTTTAGTGAAATAAGAATAGTTGGAAATTTTCCCATGTATTCTTCACAGAATTTTTGATCTTCTAAGATTTTTGTCCCTTTAAATAACTCATAGTGGCTACTTAAATCTGAAGGATCTTCATAGTTAGGACTCAAAAAAGCCTCAAGAGATGATAGGAAAAGACTTTTACCAAAACGACGTGGTCTTGTAAAAAGTAGTGTATCAGTAGCGCCGTTTGAAATTGAATCTAATATTTCCTTATAAAAAGGTGTTTTATCGATGTAATAAGCATTGCGCATCTTTAATTTTCTAAAGCTGCTTAATCCTAGAGGAACTCGTAATTCCATAAACACCTCTGTATGGGCCTAAACTAGAAATATAATATCATATAAGAAGTATAGATCTTTTAGTGTAGGTAAGAATGCATAGACGTCACTGTAATTCAATTCTGATACATAAGAATTTGCCTAAAGTAGCTATAACGTTGTTTTATATTTTTATTGTTTAACAAAAAGCTACTAATATCGTTGCTAAATTTCTATTTCAATTCCTGTTTTTAGTTCTACTGCCTTATCTGTTAGAGTCTTTAAAAGAGAGAATATTTTTCTTAAATCTTTATTTAAATTTTTACGAGAAAGTCTTTTTTCAAGCCAAAAGGACATTTGCTCGCATTGATGGAAATCATAATATTCTGTATCTCCAAAATCTAAGGTTGAATTTCTTGTAACCTCACATTCATAAACGAAATGCTCATCCATAAGATCTCGATATTTAACTGGTAGAAGATATTCTTCAACTTTCCCTTCAGCAATACCAACTGGTAGATTTGGTCTTGAGCCATATGGAGGAATTCCTTCAAGGGTTAAAGCAAGTAAGAATCTCATCAAATTTCCTATTTTGCACTCAATGCCTTCTGTACGGCATCTTTAATCACTAATGAAGAGTTAGTAGCTCCTGTAATACTATCAACGTCTATGCGCTGCTCTTTGAGCATATGACCTATGATAGCCTCAGCTCTACTACCTCTTTCATTTAAATGCTCGATAAGCTTAATAGAAGTAAGCTTGCCATCCTTTACCGTAACTTCAACCTTAGCTTTGATATAGCCAACATCAGAATATCCTTCGTAGGTACCGTCATCTATAGAATTAAGATCGACATTACTTATCTGAATGTTCTTAACCCCTTCTTGATAGTGTTTAAAATCAATGTTCCAAGCTACGATATGAGCTATAACAACTACAGTTAAAGCAAGTGCTAGGTACTTGTGAAGTTTAAAGCGATTAGCCTTTTTGCTAAAGCACAAAAGAATGGTTGCAATAATTATAAAAAGAGCGATAAACCCAGTTAGGTTTACTTCAAGATCACGAGTTTTAAATACAGTTAAAGCAAAGCCTAAATGGATGATGACAATGGCAAGTAGAACTAAAGCCATGCTCTTGTGATGCTTCATTAAAAATGCTTTTACCTTAGTTAAATTAAGCTTTCTTGATAA
>ONCS01000092.1 GCA_900316375.1 uncultured Succinatimonas sp.
ATAACGTATTTTTAAAGAACTAATACGGTGCTAGACCGCATTAAATAAGTATTTGTTATAACTTCGCGTCATGCGAAAGTTGAGTCACTATCTTAAAAAACATGGCATTTTAGATGGCAAAGCAGAGATTAAGTAGCAGTTAATTAGAGATTTAATCAAGGCACAAAAAGGTAATTTTGTGCCTAATTTGGATCAAAAATAATAGTCCTTGCAAATTTTGTTGATTAAAAGCACAATTTGAGGACTACTTTTATTTACACATTATTTGCAAAACTATAACAAATTTCGTACCAAAAGAGGCCGATAATGATCCCTCGTATTAGTGATCTCAAAAAGGTTCAACCACTTTATCAAGAGTACTTTAATGAGCTTGCTCAATCTGGTTTTAAAGGCGATGTAGAAAGCGCTCATGCAAGTCGTTTACTAGTTGCAACTGATAACTCTGTCTATCAGCGCATGCCACAAGGTGTGATCTTTCCAAAAGATAATGATGACATTGTAACTGCAGTAAAACTACGTAACACTGAGAAGTACCAATCACTAATTATTACCCCACGTGGTGGCGGTACTGGTACTAACGGTCAGTCATTAAATGATGGTTTTACCATTGACTGTTCTCGTTACATGAAAAATACAGCTAACTTTGATAAGGAAAAGCGCTCAATTTATGCTCAAGCAGGTGTTATCAAAGATGAGCTTAATGAATTTTTAAAGCCTCATAAGTTATTCTTCTCACCAGAGTTATCTACATCATCTCGTGCTTGCTTAGGCGGTATGATTTGTAATGATGCAGCAGGTCAAGGCTCTTTAAAATACGGCCGTACTTCATGTCATATTAAAGATGTAACAGTTGTCTTATTAGATGGCACTTTAACTACCTTTGGACCAGTCTCTGGCGATAAGCTTCAATATTGTCTACAAAAAGCAGGCTTAGAAGGTGAGATTTACCGCGGTGTTTATGCTTTATGTAAAGACAATCGTGCTGAGATTGAAAAGGTATTTCCAAAATTAAATCGTTTCATGACAGGTTACGATTTATACAATGCCTATGATCCTGAAACTGATACATTAAATTTAGCTCGTATTATCTGCGGTGCTGAAGGTACCTTAGCTGTTATTTGTGGTGCTACTTTAGATTTAACTGTGATCCCTGATGTCCGTGAGCTCATGGTTGTAAAGTATGAGAACTTTGATAGTGCTTTGCGCCACGCAGTAGAGCTAATCGACGCTGGTGTGTTCTCAGTTGAAACTGTAGATTCACGTGTTTTAAGTCTTGCTAAAAAAGATATTGTTTGGGATAGCGTTAAAGACTATATCCACGAAGTACCAGGTCACGAGATCTTAGGTATCAATATTGTTGAGTTCAATGGCTATGATGAAAAAGCTGAACTTGATAAGTTAAATAAGATTTACAACGCCGTTTTAGATAAGGCTAAGACCTTTGAAAAAGGCATTTTAGGTGCACAGCTTGCTACAACTCCTAAAGCTGTAGCTTCAATTTACGGTATGCGTAAGAAAGCTGTAGGTTTATTAGGTGCAGCCGCTGGTGACAAAAAGCTGGTAGCCTTTACTGAAGATACAGTAGTACCTCCTCGTAATTTAGCTGACTACATTTTAGAGTTTAGAGCATTACTTGATGGCCTACATGTAACCTATGGTATGTTTGGTCACGTCGATACTGGTTTAATGCATGTAAGACCAGCTCTTGATTTAACTACTGATGAAGATAGACAAAAACTAATTACTATATCTAATGAGGTTGTAAAGTTAGTTGAGAAATATCAAGGTCAAATGTGGGGCGAGCATGGTCGTGGTTACCGCTCTTGCTTTGGTGAAGTGTTCTTTAAGAGCTTATATCCTGTAGCTCGTAAGGTTAAAGCTTTATTTGACTCAAAGAATGTTTTAAACCCAGGTAAGATCTGTGTACCATTTGGCAATGAGACTGATAAGTTAGTTTCAATTGACTCACTAATGCGAGGGGATTTAGATAGAACCATCCCAGTATCTATCCGTAATTCTTTCAAAGGTGCTGTAAGCTGTAACGGTAATGGTCAGTGCTTTAGCTATTCAACCTCAGCTCTAATGTGCCCAAGCTATCGCTATACTAAAAATCACATTCGATCACCTAAAGGCTACAGTGAGTTAATGCGTGAGTGGATGCGTTTGATGAATGACCGTGGTCATAACATCGCCTCAGAAGAGATAGCACTATCAACTCAATTACCAAATCCAATTAACTTTGTGCGCCGTGCCTTTAATACTATTTTTACTAAGGCTAATGACTACTCAACCGAGTATTTAGAAAATACTAAGACTTGTCTATCTTGTAAGTCATGTAAGAGTATTTGCCCTGCACACGTCAACGCAGCTGACTTAAACTCTCGTTTCTTATCTTTATACTACAGCCGCTATTTAAGACCTTTAATGGATTTAATGATTTTAAATGCTGAGTTTACTTTGCCTTTAATGTCAAAACTTCCAAAGATCTCTAATTGGGTAATTTCAAATAAGTTTATTAAAGCTTTAACTGAGAAAGTTTTTGGCTTTGTAGATTTACCTTTATTTAGTGAAACTACCTTTGCCAAGGTGTGTAAAGACAATAACTTTGAGATCTTGCGTGCTCATAAAGCTGAAAAGTCTGATTATGAAGTTATTATCGTAACTGATCCATTTACTGTAAGCTATGAAGCTCATGGCTTAATTGCCATGGCTAAGTTAATGCGTAATTTAGGCTATACTGTAGCTTTCTTACATGCTTATGTTAACGGTAAGATTAAAGTTATCCGTGGTCAGCGCCAAAGCTTTGTTCACTATGCAGCAAAACAAGCTGCCCGTTTAGAGCGTATTGAAAAGGCAGGTAAGTCTTTAGTAGGTTATGATCCAGCCTTAACTATCTGCTATCGTGATGAATACACTCAAATGCTAGGTGAGAACCGCGGTGAGTTTAATGTAATGCTCCCTGAAGAGTGGTTTACACAAGTTATGGCTACTCAAAGATTTGTCGATAGAATGAAGACATTAGAGACTAAGCTTGAAAAAGCAGTTTCTAAAGAAGAGTATAGTGAGCCTTACTATCTATTTACCCACTGCACTGAGCGCGCTTTAATTACCCCTGCTCCTGTAATGTGGCAAAATATCTTAGATAGATTTAAGTTAAAGCTCATTCCTTTAAATGTAGCTTGCTGTGGTATGGCAGGTTTATTTGGTCATATTGCTGCAAATCAACAGGAAACTTATGCTGTGTATGAGAAGAATTGGAAACCTCATATTCAGTCTCATGATTTTGAGCATTGCTTAATTACTGGCTTTAGTTGCCGTTCTCAAGTACATCGTATGGAGCAAAAAGAAGCTATCCATCCTTTATTTGTAGTTGGTAAGCTTGTTGAAGAGGCGTTAAGTGAAGTTTAAAGATAGTATCTTACGTGATATTTTAGCTTACGTCTTTGGTACTATTATGCTCTGCGTGGTAGTGCCAGCTATTATCATCGTAATCGGTATTTACTATCCAATTGACTTTATGCCTTTAAATAAGGCAACCTCTGCCTTTGGCGCGGTTTGCTCAGGATCTGGCCTATTCTTTGTGATCTGGGCAAATTACGAGATGGTAACTAAAGGTAAAGGTGGTGCTGCCGTGATTGGTAAAATAAAACTTACCCATGAAACTAAGCACTTAGTGACCACAGGACCTTATAGTTTGTGCAGAAATCCTATGCATATGGGACTTGTACTGTTTTATTTAGGGCTGTGTTGTGCTATTAATTCACTTATAACTTTAATTATTCCTTTGGCTTTTTTAACTTTTGCCTATATCATGGCAAAATATGTGGATGAGCCTCGTTTAAAAAGGGATTTTCCTAACGAATTTGACGATTGGTGCCACAAGGTACCACAAAGGTTTTGGCCAAAACCTAAAAAAGGCTAAAAATTTACAAGGAGATTTTTCATGACCATGATGTCAGGCGCACAGATGTTAGTGCGCACCCTAGAGGATTTAGGTGTTGACAGACTATTTGGCTACCCAGGTGGCGCAGTTTTAGATATTTACGACGCACTTTTAGAGTCAACTAAGATTAAACATATTCTAGGTCGTCATGAGCAAGGTGTCGCTCATGCAGCAGATGGTTATGCTCGTGCTACAGGTAAAGTAGGTGTTTGCCTAGTAACCTCAGGTCCTGGTGCTACTAACACTGTAACCTCAATTGCAACTGCTTATATGGATTCTATTCCAATGGTTGTACTAACAGGTCAGGTTGGTATTCCTTTAATTGGATCTGATGCTTTCCAAGAGGTGGATACTGTAGGTATTACAAGACCTATCGTTAAGCACTCATATTTATGTCAATGTGCTTTAGATATTCCAAAGTACATTCGTCAGGCTTTCTATCTAGCCTCATCTGGCCGTCCTGGTCCTGTGGTAGTTGATATTCCAAAAGATTGCGTAAGACCATCACTTCGCTTTGAATACCCAGAGCAAGATGGTCCTGTTAAGATGCGTTCATATAATCCTACCAAGTCAGGTCACAAGGGCCAGGTAAAGCGTGCTGCTAAACTAATTGCATCAGCTTTGCACCCTGTAATGTTAGTAGGTGGTGGTGCACAATTAGCAGGTGCTACCGATGAAGTTCGTGCTATCGCTCATCGCTTTAATCTACCAGTAACCGCTACCTTAATGGGCTTAGGTGTTTATCCATCAACTGATAAGCAGTTCCTAGGTATGCTTGGTATGCACGGTACTTATGAAGCAAACCTTGCTATGGATAAAGCAGATTTAGTATTTGCTGTAGGTTGCCGTTTTGATGATCGTGTAACTAATAACTTATCTAAGTTCTGCCCAGCAGCCAAGATCGTTCACATCGATATCGATCCTGCTTCAATTTCTAAGACCGTTCCAGCAGACATTCCAATTGTAGGTGATGCTAAGATTGTTTTAAATCAGTTCATCGAAGCTTTTGATGAGTTCTCTTTAACTGAAAACACTGAGGCCATGAGCGCTTGGTGGGATCAGATTGCTAAGTGGCGTCATTTAGATTGCCTAAATTACCGCAAAGATGAGAACTTAATTCAGCCTCAAGAGATCATTGAAGCTGTTTACAAGGCAACTAATGGTAAGGCAATTGTGGTAACTGACGTAGGTCAGCACCAGATGTTCACAGCTTTATACTATAAGTTTGATGAGCCTCGTCACTTCTTAACTTCAGGTGGTTTAGGTACCATGGGTTATGGATTCCCTGCAGCTGTTGGCGCTAAAGTAGGTGAGCCTGATAAGGAAGTAGTGCTCTTTACAGGTGATGGATCATTCCAGATGAACATTCAAGAGTTATCAACCTGCTTAGAGTTTGGTATCCCAGTTAAGATCTTTATTTTAGATAACCACACCTTAGGTATGGTTCGTCAATGGCAGAGAATGTTCTACAAAGGACACATCAGCTCTACTAACTTAAATTCAAATCCTGACTTTGTAGCCCTAGCTAAAGCTTATGGCCACGAGGGTATGAGAATTGAAAAGCCAAGTGAGCTTGAAGCTGGCGTTAAGAAAGCTCTTTCAATGAAAGATAAACTTGTAATTGTTGATATCGTATGTAACACCGATGCTAAGGTTCTACCTATGCAGCAAATGGGTGGTAGCATGTCTGATATGTTCTTAAATGAGGATTAGTCCATGCGTCAAATCATCTCTATTCTTCTAGAAAACGAATCAGGTGCTCTCTCACGTGTGGTAGGTTTATTCTCTCAGCGTGGTTACAACATTGAGAACATCACTGCAGCACCAACTGAAGATAAGACTTTATCTCGTATTACTATTTTAACTGAAGGTGATGGTACTGTAGTTGAGAAGATCACCAAGCAATTACACAAGCTTGTAAACGTAATTAAAGTAAGCTCTCAGCAAGATGATTCATGTGGTATCGTTGAGCGCGAGATCTTATTTGTTAAAGTTCAAGCTGTAGGTCATACTCAGCGTGAGGAAATTAAGACCTTATGTGATATCTTCAAAGCAGAAATTGTAGATATTACCCCTGAGCTTTACATTTTGCAGTTTGTAAATACTTCTTTTGAGGTCGACAGATTCTTAAAGGCAGTAGCTGAGCAAGCTGAAGTCGTGGAGACCGTGCGCTCTGGTGTGTGCGGTATTTTCAGAGGCGAGCACTCATTACACTCTTAAGCAATTAGAGTTTTTAAGCCTCGCAGTAGCGAGGCTTTTTAGTTTTTAGGCAAGCTATGCAGCAAGATGAGTTTTTAAATTATAAAAAAGAGCTTACAGACAAGGTTGATACTCTATATAAAACAGGTCAGCTTTTTGATGTAATTGCGCTTTTAGAAGAAAGTGAGCTTGATTTTGATCTAACGATGTTACTGGTTAGAACCTACATTAACGTAGCAAATCAATCAGGCGATCCAACTACTTTATTTAATAAAGCTTTAACCTTACTAGATAAGTTTAATTTAGATGGTAAAAACAGCGCTAAGTTTTTATTCTACCGTGGCTATATCCTCTTTAAACAAGGCTTAGTCTCAGATGCTTTAACTCGTTTTGAAGAGGCTTTAAAGCATGCTGATATCACTGACAGTAGCCTATTTAAAAATATCACTACTATGATTGATAACTCAAGGGCACTGCTAGCTCAAGCTTCCTTTGATGGTATTGATGAACAAAGTGAAAAAGAGATTTTAGGTTATTTACAAAATAACTTCGGTGCGCCTCATTTACTATGTACCTTTGATAAGGTAAAGCTTTATCAGATAGCTCCTAGTGAGAAGTACCCATACAATATGCTCTTCTCGGTTGGCCTTTCAGGTAAAGATAATCAAGAGGCTATTGAGGTTGCGCTGACACTACCTAATGACTATCGCTTTGTAGTAGGGGATAGTAGCTGCTTTGAAGTGTATATGCTAATTGAGATTGTTAAAGCTTTAATTGCTGAGACTAACCCAATTGGCTTTGGCTATTACCTTGAAAAAGAAAGCGGTTTTAGTAAATTTACCGCATTTACTGGAGCCATGCTTGCTTCTTTTGGTGAAGTTGAAAAAGAAAAGCAAAGTATTACTCTGCACAATGGTAAAATAGTTAACTTCTATGAGGTTATTCCATTGCGCCCAATGGAGCTTCATTATAGAAAGTCACATAGCGCTCATGAGTTGTTAGAGCTTTATAAGCAAAAGTTAATTAAGCTCACACCTTTTATCAACACGCGCGATGATGTCTGTGCTATGCTTTAAATAGTGCAAAAATGTTGTTATTTGTTAATAAATGGAGGCTAATATGCAAAAACAAAGTTTCAACCTCTTATTAAATTCAATGCTACGAGTGTCCGTGTGTCTCTAGGTAGCTTTTTTAGAATTTAACTTTTATTAACAATTTTTTGTAAAGATAACGAATATGGAACAATTAAACGGCGCTCAACAGGTTGTAAGAGTATTAGAAGATCTTGGTGTAACTCGCATTTTTGGTTACCCAGGTGCTGCAGTTACTGATATTTACAACGTTTTATACGATTCACCTAAATTACATCATACCTTAGCTCGTCATGAGCAAGGTGCAGTCCACATGGCTGATGGCTATGCTCGTGCTACAGGAGAGGTTGGTGTTGCTATTGTAACCTCAGGTCCTGGTGCAACTAATACTGTAACTGCATTAGCTACTGCTTATGGTGACTCAATTCCTTTAGTTTTAATTACAGGTCAGGTAAGTACTGATTTAATTGGTACTGATGCTTTCCAAGAAGTTGATACCATGGGTGTTACCCGTCCTGTTGTAAAGTACAGCTTCTTATGTAAAAAGCCTGAGGATATCGCGCGTAACCTACGTAAGGCTTTTTATATTGCTTCAACTGGTCGTAAAGGCCCAGTTGTAGTTGATATTCCAAAAAACTGCCAAAACCGTAACTACTTTTTTGATTATGATACTAATACTGAAGTTAAGATTAGATCATATAACCCAACTATCTATGGCCACAAAGGACAGGTAAAGCGTGCTTGCACTGAGTTATTAAAGGCTCAAAGACCTGTGATGTTATTAGGTGGTGGTGTAGTTCAAGGTGAGGCTTGCAAAGAAGCTTATGAGCTAGCAAAGAGATTAAATCTTCCAGTAGCATCTACCTTAATGGGTATTTCATCATTCCCAGCATCTGATCCACAGTACTTAGGTATGCTAGGTATGCACGGTCTTTATGAAGTAAATGAGACTATGCACAACTCTGATGTGATCTTTGCTATTGGTACTCGTTTTGCAGATCGTGCAACTAACAAGGTTTCAAAGTTCTGTCCTGAAGCTACCATCATTCATATTGATGTAGATCCTGCTTCTATTTCAAAGACCGTACAGGCAGATATTCCTATTGTAGGTGATGCTAAGACTATTTTAGGTCAGATTAAATCTTGCTTAGATGAGATGGACTGCTCAAAGCAGCCTGACTTAAGGCCTTGGTGGGATGAGATTGCTAAATTTAAAGAAAAGCACTGCCTTGCCTATAAGAAAGTAGATGGTGTAATTCGCCCTCAAGAGGTAATTGAAACTATCTCTCGCGTAAGTCATGAACTAGGTATTGATCCATTTGTAACTACCGATGTAGGTCAGCATCAGATGTTTACAGCTCAGTACTTTAAGTTTGAAACCCCTCGCCACTTTATTACATCAGGCGGTTTAGGCACTATGGGCTTAGGCTTCCCAGCTGCTATTGGTGCTCAATTTGCTCTACCTGATGCACGTGTTATCTGTATTTCAGGTGACGGCTCATTCCAGATGAACATGCAAGAGCTAGCAGTTTGCCGTAAGTACAATTTACCTGTTAAGGTATTTATCTTAGATAACTCAGTACTAGGTATGGTTCGTCAGTTCCAAACTGTGTTCTATGATCAGCGCTATTCAGGTACTAACCTAGATGGTAACCCTGATTTTGTGAAATTAGTTGAGGCTTATGGCTTTAAGGGTATTAGAATTACTGATGAGTCAAAGCTAGAGTCAACTATCCGTGAAGTTTTACAAGATAAAGATAACTTCACCTTAGTTGATATCGTAACTGACACTAATACTAAGGTTATGCCATGGCAGAGAGCTAATGGTTCAATGATTGATATGATGTTAAATGACGAGGAGTAAAAATGAGACACGTAATTTCTATTTTAATTGAGAATGAGGCTGGTGCCTTATCACGTGTTGTAGGTTTATTCTCTCAGCGTGGTTATAACATCGACAGCTTAACTGTAGCTCCAACTGATGATGAGACCTTATCTCGTTGTACTATCTTAACCTCTGGTGATAAGAGTGAAGCTGAGCAAATTACCAAGCAATTACACAAGCTTGTTTGTGTATATCGTGTATCAGCTCTTTTAGATGAGGCAGAAGGCGGTATTGAGCGTGAGATGGTATTAGTTAAGGTTAATACTCCAAATCGCAATGTACGTGATGAGGTTAAGTCTTTAGCTGATATCTTTAATGCCAAGGTAATTGACGTTAATGCTGAAATCTTTACTTTAGAGTATGTAGGATCATCTGCTGATACTGATAACTTTATTTCAACTTTATGTAAGTTAGCTGAAGTTGTAGAGGTTGTAAGATCAGGTGTTCTAGGTATTGCTAAGGGCACTCACTACATGAAGGCTTAATTGAGCTTTAAAGATTAAAAAAAAGACCAGCTTCGTGCTGGTCTTAATGTTTGAGAGGAAATTAATGATTTAATTCTTTAGTTATCAATGATCTCTACTTGATCTAAAAGCTCTGTTTGCTGCTCTTGTCTATCAATGACCTGACCATCGATTTCTTTAAACTCACGCTTAGCGTTCTTATCAAACTTCTCAAGCATGGTCTTTAAGTTACCCTTACCTGTGAAGAGTCTGCCTCTTAACTGCTCTAAGCTATCATTTAGTTTCTTTTCAGCGTTAAATACACTATCACAAGACTCAGTGATGTTATTAAACTTTTCAAAGATAGCCTGTGCAATTCTTGCAAGCTCGCGCATCTTATCTGTCTGCTCTGATAATATCCAAAGGTTAGATACTACACGAAGAGCAGGTAGAATTGATGAAGGTGACACTAAGTAAATCTTGTTACGAGCAGCATTATCGTAAAGTGAGCTATCGTAGCGTAGAGCTTCGGTTAGAGCACTATCAATTGGTACGAACATGAAGACAAAGCTTGGGCTATTTAAAGTCTGGTATGAGCTGTAGTCTTTCTTGATAAGCTCATCTAAGTGAGATTTTATTGAAGCTAAGTGAGCTTTCATAGCTTGCTCTTTTTGCTCTTCAGTTTCAGCATTGATGTAGTTAGTGTAAGCAGTAAGTGAACACTTAGCATCAATGATTACGCAATGGTTTTGTGGAAGTCTGATAATTGCATCAGGACGGCCATTTTCACCTAAAGCACGAGAACCTGCAACCTCACGTTCATACTCAACGCCATTTTTAAGACCTGAGGCCTCTAAAATGCGTTCTAGCTGTAACTCGCCCCACATACCCTGTGATTTACCACCTGAGCGTAGAGCTTTAGTTAGATCCTCAGCTTGCTTTGAAAGGGTGGTGTGAGACTCTTCTAGAAGCTTAATTTCCTTTTGAAGTTCACCTGATCTTTTAGCATTATTCTCTTGAGTATCTGCTAAGAACTTCTTAAAGATATTTAATTCTTCTTTTAAAGGATTTACTAAGTTAGCAAGATTCTCTTTTGAAGACTTGTTTAAATCCTCAGTACCTGCTTTAACTAAGCTGTTACCAATGACCTTCATCTGCTCTTTGAGCTCATTGTTATTAGCCTCAAAGCGCTTTTCTAACTCGGCATTAAGCTTTTCATTAGCCTCAACTGTAGCACGAAGTTCTGCATTTTCTGCATTGATTTGCTTTAACTGTGCATAGTAATTATCAATACTTTCATTTAATTGCTCTGACTCTTTATTAAGTCTGTCATTATCAAAGCTTAATTGATTTTTATCAGCTATAAGCTTGGTTCTTGATTCTTGAAGGGAGCTTATCTGATCTTCAAGATTTTGAGTTTTAGCATTAAGTGAATTGATTAGCTGATTAGCAGCTTCAAGATTTGTTTTATCGGCAATGGCTTGCTCTTTATCTTTAGCATGCTCTGATTTGGTGTTTAAAAGTTTGATTACTAAAAGAATGGTGCAAAGTAAAAGTACTACGCTAATTGTGTTTTGGATAGTAAAAAGTTCGTTTATATTCATAACTACATACCTTTTCGATCAACTGAATATACTGATATTGTATCATAATTATACGTATTTTAGAAGTTCGTATTTGAAAATGTTTTGCAAGTACCTTTTAAAATTTCTTTATATGACAGAAGCAGAAAATGTGCGCAAGGTCTTTGGTACGATGCTAACTTTGACCAAGACCTACAAGCAAAACGTATGGTCGCAGAAGAGGCTTGTTTTAAATACAATAATTTAAGACCAAGTGATATTGAAGGTCAGCAAAAGCTTTTAAAAGAGCTCATTGCTGACTTTGGTGAGGAAATCACCATCCTAAATGGCTTTATCTGCGACTATGGCTACAACCTCTCTATTGGCGACCACACCTTCATTAACCATCGCATGTACATTATGGACAGTGCTAAAGTGACTATCGGTAAGTGGTGTTTCTTTGGCCCAAACTGTGCTTTGTACTGTTCAATTCACCCAATTATTGCGACCGAGCGTAACACAGGTCTTGAAAAGGCAAAGCCTATTACCATAGGCGATAACGTGTGGTTTGGCGGTAATGTTACAGTCTTGCCAGGTGTAACAATAGGCTCTAACACCGTAATTGGCGCAGGCTCAGTGGTGACTCATGATATCCCAAGTGGCGTGGTTGATGTGGGCAATCCTTGCAAAGTCTTACGTGAAATTACCGAAAAAGACGTAACAGGTCAATTTACGGCGTTATTTAAAAGTTTTTAAATCCCTCGTATTATGCAGTCATTGGCGCAAGCTGCTTGTTAGTGGTCC
>ONCS01000071.1 GCA_900316375.1 uncultured Succinatimonas sp.
ATCCTATGCCTAACAATCCGACGTGGGGTAAGGGGCATTATTGTCTGCTCACTTTGATACTATACAATTGAATCGGGGAAATAGGTTTTATAGTCTTTGCATTGATATGACTTTTTATCTTTAGTGTAAGTAGAGATTTTGATTAACCAAACCTACCAGTACCTGACTTTTTAGCAAACCACAAGCAACCAAAGAGCATACCTATGCATCCTAAGATACTTAGGATATATCTCCAAAGAGGTAAGCTTTCTTGAGATTTAGCAAAGCTATTTACAAAGTCACCTAAGTAACAGCCGCGTGATGAGCACTTAACTTGACGACCTAATTGACCTTGTACGTACCAGATATGCTTTGGATATTTTGAGGTTACGCCATATCTACTTAAACGCTGATTAGCATTTTTCACAAAGGCATTCATCATATCAAGTAAGGCTTTAGGATCAGACTGATAGCTCTTAATCTCACTATATGACATACCAGGCTCTAAGTTAATTAAGATGTCGTGGGCATTAAGCTCACCATCAATAGTTAACTTATCTAAGATATTGCCATTTTTATCCACATCCACGCTGATAATGGAGTTTCCAGAAATAGTAGCTAAGTTTCTAACAATAATGTTGTCAGCAAAGCCATTTACTAAATCAAGCTGAGCATTTTTGTTAAGCTCTAACTCATTAAAGTAATTGTTATGACCTGCACTGTAAGCATGAATTACAGAGTTTGCTACATAGAGTCTATCTACATCAAAAATACCCTTAATTGCAGTATGACCACCAAAGGATGATACAAGTAGTGAGCTACCTTTAATATCACCTTCTACGACGATATTCGCTTTTGGATCAGCTTCGTAATGTAATAGTTTTGAAGTTCCAGTTAAGGTAATTGGCTTTACACCAAGATTTACATTCGTCTTTAAATTACGTAAGACTTTATTGCGCTCATAGCTATTACGAGGCATCTCATCTTTATCAAACTGCAAACGACCTGGAAGTAGCGCATAGTTAGAGTGATTTGCGTAGTAGCCAGAATTATCCTCAGATAAATATGCTTGCCATCTTGAGATAATATCGCCTACAACTCTAGCTCTTTGACCTAGGTTAATTTGTTTTACATGAGCACTTTGATCAATGTAAATTGCAGCTTTCTTACCAGAAACTGAGCCTGTAATATTGATAGTATTAACTAAAGGGCCACGAATTTCCTCAGGAGCATTCATAGCCTGAGCTTGCGCTTTAGTTAATAAATGAGATTGATAATCGTGAGTACGAACGCGTCTGTAAGATCCTTGATACTCATTTAAATCAGATAAGGCATTTGAACCAAAGTCTAATCTAATACCAATACCGTCTTGAGATTTAGCCTCAACTCGACCTTCAACATCGATATTGTTATTGCGACCATAGGTTACGGCAATACCACTAGAGTTAACGCCGTTTTCAATAACCGCTGCATTTTTAGCAATAGTTACATTGTTATATGAGCCATCAACTCTGACACCAACTGAGGCATAACCAATACTTGCAATAGTCGCATCTTGAGTTACATCGTTGTAGCTACCATAGACATGGGTACCAATAGATACAGGTAATCTTGAAGGTTGATCGTTCTTATAGCCATGAAGTTCATCAGACCAAGCGTAAAAACCATCTTTTACATGAACGACGTTATATTGATCTTTAGTGCCTGATTTATAAATACTCTTACCAAAGAACTCTTTATCGTTAATGTCATAGCCTAAGTCTTTTAATAAGGCAACTTCAGCTTGAGTGTAAAAACCGTAGTTAACAAAGCTTGAGCTTGATAAAACCGTATTACGCAGTGAGACAAAAGGCTTGTGCATTAGACCAAAGTGAATTGGTAAATTTAAGTCTTTTGAAAAAGGAATATCTTCAAAGTTTTCAGTCTTTTGACCAAATAAAAGTTGGGTATTACGACCTGAAAAATATAAATCGCACTTGTTAAATGAGCTAGCGTAGCAAGTACTGCCAAATTCAGAGAACTTACTTCTCTCTTTAACGTTACTCTTTAATTTTTCTGAATAAAGCTGTTTATCTAAACTTGATAATGGGCCTTTAAAGCCAATTTCATTATGATTTGACCAAAAGCCAATTAAAGATGGGAAAGTGCTTAATAACTTGTATGAGTAAGACTCATTGATACCATTATCAGGTATTTGCTTTAGCTGCAGACTATTTTTATAAAGCTCTAAGTCTTTAGAGTAGTTAATCTCAATTAAGCCAAAGTTATTTTTATTTTGAATGACGCACTTATTCTTTAAATCAGCTTCTAAGTGAGTTAAACCGCGACACTCTGACTCATCTTTATAGTAAGCATCATAACCACGGGTTAAGCGACTCTCTTCAGTGCTTACGACAATTGGAATTTGATAGTTTTTACCAGATTTTAAGTAATTCTTAAATAAATATGTAAGGATACTTGAAGTGTTTACATCCACATAGCCTGTCAAAGAATCATTTAAAGCGGTGATCTTTTTAGGAGCACCAATCTTTGAATAAGTGTTAACGGCATAGAGTCTATCTATTTCGTTATCATTAGGTTCAATATATGGAGTAAATAAAGAATCCTTAAGCCAGAACATTTGCTCAGGCTCTGGTCTTTGACTAGATAAGTCATACAGGGTGTCTTTTGGTCTACCAAATCTTGGATCGGTATAACCTGGTAGCTCTACATCAGCAAAGCTTTGACCTGAGACGATCAAAGCTTGAAGTAAAACTGCGATGTAAAGCTTTTTGTAACTCATTAAAACTCAGCAGGGTTTAATAAAACAGGGCGACCAGAGCGCTCTTCAAGAGCTCTTTGGAGGATATCTTGGTTAATACGAGGATCTTTAAAGAATTCTAACTGAGCTTGAGTAAAAGTAAATGGGACATCGGTATCAAAATTCTCAAATTCTGACTGAGATCTTGATAATGGCTGATGAACTTCAATATAAAGATCACCATTTGGCTCTTCAGCAAACTTAATTGGCTGGCTGATGAACTCTACGCGAGTGCCAACTGGAACCATGTTAAAGAAATGCTCATTGTCCTCATTACGTAGACGTACACAACCGTGGCTTACACGTAAACCAATACCAAAGTCAGCATTAGTACCATGAATTGCATAAAGTCTACCTACATAGGCTGCAAATAAGCCCATTGGATTATCAGGACCTGCAGGAACTACTGCAGGTAATGGCTCACCTGCTGCTGCGTACTCAGCACGGGTATTAGCAGTTGGAGTCCAAGTAGGGTTAGCTCTTTTTCTTTCAATCTTGGTAACCCAGTTAATTGGGGTTCCTTTACCTAGCTGACCAATACCAATTGGAAAAACGGTAACTTTATTACCATGGAAGTAATAAAGACGCATTTCAGCAGAGTTAATGATTACACCTTCATGAACGGTTGGAGGTAGTAATAATTTAGTTGGGATAATTAAAGTAGTACCCTTTTTAGGAACGATTGGATCAACATTAGGATTTGCCTCAATCATATTTGACAAACCTAAGCTGTATTCAGCTGCTACGTACTCTAAAGTAGTAGTACCATCAGCGCTGATGTTATAAGTCTGTTCCTCACCAATTACATTGTGACCTGGAACTATAGTGTAATCATTTGAAGCGTTGGCTGCAGTAATAGTTGAAGCTAGTGCTACTGCTAGAGCTAGTTTTTTTAACATTTTGAACTCTATTTATATCAAAAATAGTAATCGCTGTAATTTGAAACTGCGCTAATTGTACTATTTTTAAGGCTAAATTGCTTAACTATCTATGTATCATAGGCAAATTTAGCTGACTATTTTTGTCTAAATTCTTTCATCATCTCATCAAATGTTACTAGATAAACATTACCAAGCTTTTTAGCAAGTTCGCTGCATCCTTTAGTAAAACCAGATTTGGAGAATAAGTACAAGCATGATGTTGTGTATTTAAATAAATGACTACGCTCTACTAAAGTTTCTAAAACTTTTTGATCTACTTTTTCATTAGTCCATTTACATTCGGCAAATAAAGCTGTATTTGGATCTTGCTGCGCCATAATGTCAATTTCTGTTTGGCATTTTTTAGTTTTATCGTTGCCCCACCAACGACCTAAAGCACCAAAGACTAAAGGAAGTTTGCCTCTTAATAATTGCAAAATTAAGTACTCTTTGCAGATCTCTTCAAAAGACTTTCCTAAATACTCGCTTAATGAGGCTTTAATCCTTGAAAGTAAGATTAAAGAGGCGCCGGAGTTAATCAAAATCTCGTTGCCAGGAATGTATTTGTAGTAGAACTTGTAGAGATTGTCTTTTATTTCATAAATTGACTTTTTGGAATTGTCGTCTAGATATGGATTTTCTTTTTTGACAATACCTAAATCAATTAAGTTCTTTAAATATATCGAAGTAGTTGCACTAGGAATACCAAGCTTTGTAGAGATTTCGGCAACTCTTGAAGCACCATCGGCTATCGCTTTGACAATGGCATTATATATTGAAGGTTCTCTTACCTCTTGTCTAAACAGATTTAAAGGCTCTTCAAAGATAAAGGAGCTTTTGTCAAAGAAGATTTCTTCAATATTAGAAAAGGCATCTAATTTGGTATTGATGCACTCTAGGTATTTAGGTGTCCCACCTAATACGCTATAAAGAATAAAGCTATCTTCATCCTTCATTTTAGGCATCATCAAAAGCGAGTCTTTAAAGTTAAAAGGATCAATTTTAAGTTGCGCAGTGCGTCTGCCATATAAAGGAGCTTTATAGGATAAAACCTCCTTTTCCATAAATGACATCGAGGAGCCACTAATGATAAGTTTTAACTTTGATTTATCTTTGTACTTATCAATGAGCATCTGCAGTACTGAATTTAAGCTTTTATCAGCACGAGCTAAATATGGATATTCATCAATAATTAAAACAATCTTTTCTTTTAAAGAGGCTTCAAACACTAATTGAAAGGCTTCTAAAAATGTTTTTGGAGCAGCAACAACGTGAGGTATTGCTTTGCAATTTAAGATATTAGCAACAGCAATATTTAAGTTTTCAAGGCCGTCAAATTCAATGCCAGAGAAAAAGATGACATTGTCTTTATAGTGCAAAAATTCATTTAATAGAGATGATTTGCCCACACGTCTGCGTCCATAAACTACCGCGAATTCAAAATCATCAGATAAATAGAGTTTTTCTAAGGTTTTAAGCTCTGCTTGACGTCCAACAAACATTTCAACCTCACTTTAAAATTTACTATATTACGATATACTATATTACATTATAGTATATTTAGATATAGCAAGTTAATTGCAAGTCACAATTTTGCAAATTTAATCTTTCTCTCTATCCAAAAATCCCACTATTTTTACGTGACGATCGTCAAAATTGACCGTAAATGTGGCAAAATATACAGTTATTTTCAACTGTTCAAATTTGTACAAATTTAAATAAAAAGTTTTGGAGCAATGTCGATGTCAGACAACAAAACAATCTACAACCCACAAGAAATTGAGCCAGAGGTTCAAAAATATTGGGCTGAGCACGAGACTTTCGCTGCTAAAGAAGATAAAACTAAAGAAAAATACTATTGCTTAGTTATGTTCCCATACCCATCAGGAAGACTTCACATGGGTCACGTACGTAACTACACCATCGGCGACGTAATTGCTCGTTTTAACCGTTTACTAGGTAAGAACGTATTAGCACCTATCGGTTGGGATGCTTTTGGTATGCCAGCTGAGAACGCTGCCATTAAGAATAACAAGCAGCCAAGTGATTGGACCTATTCAAACATTGACTACATGAAGAAACAGTTAAAGTCATTAGGTCTATCATACGATTGGGCTCGTGAAGTTGCTACTTGCCGTCCTGAGTACTACAAGTGGGAACAAAAGTTCTTTGGTCAGTTATACAAAAAAGGCTTAGTTTACAAGAAGGTTTCAACTGTAAACTGGTGCCCTGTTGATCACACCGTACTTGCTAACGAGCAGGTTGAAGACGGTTGCTGCTGGCGTTGTGGTTCTAAAGTAGAGCTACGTGAAATTCCTCAGTGGTACTTAAAGATCACAGCTTACGCAGAAGAGTTATTAAAAGATCTAGATCAATTAGAAGGTTGGCCAGAGCGTGTTCGCACCATGCAGCGCAACTGGATTGGTCGTTCTGAAGGTTTAAACATTACCTTTAAGGTAGCAGACAGCGACGATAAGTTCACTGTTTATACTACCCGTCCTGATACCTTCATGGGTATTACCTATATTTCAATTTCAGCAAACCACCCACTTGTTAAAAAGTGCTGTGAGACTAATCCTGAGCTTGATGCATTCTGCAAAGAGTGCCGTACTCAGAAGTTTGCTGAGGCTGATATTGCAACCATGGAAAAGAAGGGTATGGCAACTGGCCTATATGCTATCCACCCAATCAATGGTCGCAAGGTACCTATCTATGTAGCTAACTTCGTAATTATGGATTACGGTACCGGCGCTGTGATGTCAGTTCCAGGTCACGATCAGCGTGATTACGACTTTGCTAAGAAGTACGGTATCGACATTATCCCTGTAATTAAAGCTTCAAAGGATGCTGAAGAGCCTGATTTATCAAAACAAGCCTTTACCGATCACGGTGTAGCTTGCAACTCAGGTGAGTTTGATGGCATGAACTTTGAAGAGGCATTCAAGGCTATTGCTGATAAGCTAGAGGCAATGGGCTGTGCTGAACGTAAGGTTAACTACCGTCTACGTGATTGGTGTATTTCACGTCAGCGTTACTGGGGTGCCCCAATTCCTATGCTTACCATCGATGAGACTGGTGAGTTAGTACCAGAAAAAGATGAGAACCTACCTGTTCAATTACCAACTAACGTTAAGATTGACGGTGTTATCTCTCCTCTTAAGACCGATGAGTCATGGTACAAGACCACCTATGATGGCAAGGCAGCTACCCGTGAGACTGATACCTTTGATACCTTCATGGAATCATCATGGTACTACGCTCGTTACTGCTCACCACGTGATGAAAAAGAGATGTTTGATAAGGATGCAGCTAACTACTGGTTACCTGTTGATCAATACATCGGTGGTATTGAGCACGCTGTACTTCACTTACTATACTCACGTTTCTTCTTCAAGTTATTACGTGATGCTGATATGGTTAAGTATGATGAGCCATTCAAGCGCTTACTATGCCAAGGCATGGTACTAGCTGATGCTTACTACTACCTAGATGAGAACGGCACTAAGCAGTGGGTTAACCCACTTGATGCATTCCCTACTCGTGATGATAAGGGCAACATTATCTCAGCTGTAGATAAAGAGGGTCACAAGCTACATCACGAAGGCATGATTAAGATGTCTAAGTCAAAGGCTAACGGTATCGATCCTGAGGATATGGTACGTATGTATGGCGCTGACACTGTACGTCTATTCATGATGTTCGCCTCTCCTGCTGAGCTAACTCTAGAGTGGCGTCAGTCAGGTGTTGAAGGTTCACAGCGTTTCTTACGTAAGCTATGGTCTCAGGTTCAAGACTTAATTGCTGCAGGCAAACCTGTTGCTTTAGATAAGTCTAAGTTAACTCCAGAGCTTAAGAAGATCCGTCACGAGTTACACACCACCATTGAGAAGGTAACCGATGATATCGGTCGTCGTCAGACCTTTAACACTGCAATTGCAGCTATCATGGAGCTATTAAATGTTGCATCTAAGTGCACTGGCTCTGATGAGGCTTCACTTGCTGTACGTTATGAGGTTTACAACAACGTAACTATCATGTTATACCCAATCGTTCCTCACATCTGCTTCAAGTTATGGTCATTACTTGGCAACAATACTCAAATTGATACCGAGACTTGGCCTACTGTTGATAAGAGTGCTTTAGTTGAGGATGAGGTAACTGTTGTAGTTCAAATCAACGGTAAAGTACGTGCTCGTATTAACATCGATCCAAATGCAGCTGAGGCAGACGTAATTGCTAAGGCTACATCATGTGAAGATGCTAAGAAGTACATTGATGGTAAGCAAATTAAGAAGACCATCTATGTTAAGGGCAGATTAGTAAATATCGTTGCTATCTAAGAAACGTTAAAACAATAGGAGCTAGGCATGAAATTAAAGCTAATTGCAGTTGGTGTTTTGGTAACTATGTTATCAGGATGTGGTTTTCACTTACCAACTC
The DNA here is from genome assembly GCA_900316375.1 of uncultured Succinatimonas sp. GTDB lineage: Bacteria > Pseudomonadota > Gammaproteobacteria > Enterobacterales > Succinivibrionaceae > Succinivibrio. The sequence goes on from ONCS01000071.1 coordinate 8,140, forward strand.
AAGGCAGTGTTAGTTCAAGCCTAGCTCAAATTAACGTTACAGGTGACTATCACAACTCTTTTTATAAGCTCATGGTCAGAAAGCTTAGAACCAGAGGTGTGAAGGTTTACGCTAAAAGCGCTGTTGATAGAGATTTCAAACCTAAAAAAGGAATTCCTACACTTACAGTTAATGCTCCAAGTGTAAGTATGCCAATTGCCTCAGTTGATTCCCGCGAAACTGCTTTAGAGTACAGAATCGTGGTAGTTGCTAACGCAAATCTTAAGGTATCTGAAAATGCTCGTACTATCGTCATGCGCAATGCTCTAACTCGTACTACGTTAAATAAGTCAGACAACACCCTAGCCTCATCTAATGAGCAAGAAGTGATCTTAGATGAGTGCTATGAAGAGTTATCAGATCAGATGATCAATAGAATTGGTTATCTAGGCAAGCAAACCGATCCTAGTGTACCAGCCTCAGTTCCTGCG
>ONCS01000150.1 GCA_900316375.1 uncultured Succinatimonas sp.
GCTTACAATGCTTAAAACAGTTTACTTTGATGCTCATCACCGCCATAAATGGCAGTGTTTTCGCATCCGGTTAGTGGATAAAAAAGGCCACCTCATGGCAGCCTTTTGATGCATAAAGTTAAATCCTAGTGGATTCTGTCACCATTCTTAGCACCAGAGTCAACACCTAGTAGGTAAACCTCAGTAGCGCCAGGACCTGCTGCGGTGATCATACCCTCAGATAAACCAAACTTCATCTGACGAGGCTTTAAGTTAGCAACTAAGACAACTTGACGGCCTACAAGGGAAGCTACATCAGTATAAGCTTGCTTGATACCAGCAAATACCTGACGAGTCTCAAAGCCAATATCAACCTTTAGCTTTAATAGCTTACGAGCCTCTGGTACTTCTTCAGCTGAAACAATGGTACCTACACGTAAATCAACTTTAGCAAAATCATCAATAGTAATTTGCTCAGCTAATGGTTCAAAATCGGATGAGCCTTCAGCTTTCTTTTCATCTTTCTTTTGAGTTTGTGCTTGAGCCTGTTTTAAGTCTTCTTTTGAAGTCTCAATCATTTGATCAATTTGAGTCTTCTCAATACGGCTAAATAGAGGCTTAAACTTGTTGATAGCATGATCTACAAGTGGCTTATCTAAGGTTGCAAAATCAAGCTTAGCATTTAAGAACTCTTCAGCGTGGGCTGCAACTTCAGGTAATACTGGCTGTAAATAGGTAATTAAAGCTCTAAATAAGTTAATACCGTCTGAGCAAACCTTTTGTAGTTTCTCTTCTTGACCTTCTTGTTTTGCAATTACCCATGGAGCTTCAGCATCGATGTAGCGGTTAGCATCGTCAGCGAGTTCCATAATAGTTCTAATTGCATCAGCGTAGTTACGGCTTGAGTAGGCTGCAATTACTTTATCTTTAATTGAAGCAGCCTTATCTAAGATCTCTTGATTATAAGGTGCTGTTGCTAACTTACCCTCAAAGCGCTTAGTGATAAAGCCAGCGGTGCGAGATGCTAGATTTACAACCTTACCTACGATATCTGAGTTTACTTTTGCCATGAAATCATCAAGTGATAAATCGATGTCAACAGCTGATGAGTTCATCTTTGAAGCAAAGTAATAACGTAAAGTCTCTGGCTTTAAGAACTTCAAGAAGGTCTTAGCTTTGATGAAGGTACCTTTAGACTTAGACATCTTAGCGCCGTTTACAGTTACATAGCCGTGAACATAGATGTGGCTTGGAAGACGCATTTGAGCAGCCTTTAAGGTAGCAGGCCAGAATAGTGAGTGGAAGTAGAGAATATCTTTACCGATGAAGTGATCCATCTCGATATCTGAACCTTCTTTTACGAAGTCTTCGTAATTTTCACCTAACTTTGATAATAAGTTCTTTAAGCTTGCTAGATAGCCCATAGGGGCATCCATCCATACATAGAAGAACTTGTTATCTGTCCCTGGGATCTTAAAACCAAAGTAAGGAGCATCACGGCTAATATCCCAAGCCTTTAAGCCCTGTGAGAACCACTCTTCAAGTTTATTTGCCATTGACTCATCGATAACACCAGAGTTACGGATATAGTCATGTAGGAAGTCACCAGCTTTAGGTAAATCAAAGAAGTAGTGTAAAGACTCTTTTAATACAGGCTTAGCACCAGATACTACAGAGTAAGCATCTTTGAGCTCAGTTGGAGAATAGGTAGCACCACAAACTTCACAGTTATCACCATATTGATCTTTAGCACCACACTTAGGGCAGGTACCTTTAACAAATCTATCTGGCAAGAACATGTTCTTTTCAGGATCAAAAAGCTGAGAGATGGTTTCAGTCTTGATATAACCATTTTCTAAAGCTTTATTGTACATGTATGAAGAGATCTCTTCATTTTCAGGTGAGTGAGTCTTGTAGTAGTTATCGTACTGAACTAAGAAACCTTTTAAATCCTCATCATGATCTTTTGAGGTAATTTCAATCATCTGCTCTGGGGTAATGCCAAGCTGACCTGCCTTAATCATCACAGGAGTACCGTGGCAGTCATCACCGCAAACGTAGTAAACCTTGTTGCCAATAGCACGGTTAAAACGGACAAAGATATCTGATTGAATATGCTCAAGCATGTGGCCTAAGTGGATTGGGCCGTTTGCATATGGAAGAGCATTAGTAACTAAAATCTTCTTCATAGTTTTTTCTTTATTCTCTTATTACTGTCTTAAGACAGTTTATCGTTAATTTAATGCGCGTTATTTTAGCAAAAATTGACTAAAAACGCTTTCAATTATTGATTTTCTTTGCGTTTAGAAAACTTTTTAAAGCTAATTTGGGTAAGTAATACCGCGGCAAACATTAAAGTAGCACCTGTAACTTCACGAGATGTCATATGCTCATTTAAGAATAACACGCCAAAGATAGCGCCCATTACTGACTCTAGAGACATGATTAAACTTGCAATAGATGGATTAATACCGCGTTGACCTATAATTTGCAGAGTATAGGCAATACCATTTGACATGATGCCACAGTATAAAACTGCTGGTAGACATAAATATAAAGAGTGAGCATCAGGTACACCGTCTAAGATCATCATGATAAAGCCTAAGAAGGAGGCGCAGAAGAATTGACCACAAGATAAAATCACACCATCAACATGATTTACAAAGTAGGCAATTACTAAGATGTGGCCTGCAAAGCCTAGTGCGCAGATTAAAACTAATAAATCACCCCATGCTAGGGTAAAGGAGCCATGCATACAAAATAGGTATAAGCCCACACAGGAGAGCACTACTGCAAGTACTACCTTAAACTCAAGTTTTTGACCTAGAAAGATGCCGATAATAGGCGTGAACACCATATATAAAGAGGTAATAAAGCTTGCCTTATTTACATCAGTGTGGACTAGGCCAAATTGCTGGAAAGACTCAGATAAAATTAAGAAAAAGCCACAGCAAATTGAGCCTAAGATAAAGTATCTTTTGTTAAATCTAAGCTTTTGGCGATTTGGTCTTTTACTTAACTTTACAATCATATAGATAAAAGGAAGTAAAAAGACAGCGCCAATAAAAGTTCTTATAAAGGTAAAGGTATAAGGGGAGACATAGTTCATGCCAAGCTTTTGTCCAATAAAGCCAGAGCCCCAGATAGATGCGGTTAAAAAGAGTAAAAAGTATTGTCTTAACTCAAACATATGTGCGTCTTGATTGCTAAAAAATATCTTTAAAATGACTTTTGTGATCTTAATCATTCATTGATGGTAATGCAATTTTTTTGATAATCAAAACAAAATAAAGACATATATAGTGCTTTTGCTAGTATTTAGAAAAATCTTTTTGTAGAATATTAAAGATTAAGCATTTTGAACGATAAGCAAAATAAGATAAGTCATAATAATTAAGCCATATGGAACCTGTTTTTTCAAATAGTCTTACTGCCAGTGCCACTCCAAGCGCTACAGCACCTAAGCTACAAGAAGCAATGCCACAAGACAAAGCTCCTAAATTTGTGCGCTCAAAAGACAGATGTCATATGATGACTAGAACTCCTATTTATGATCAAAGAGGAGCTCTTTTAGCTTACAACTTTAGATATACCGCAGGCGAGGAGAGCTTTACCCCTGATGTGCTTGAACGTAAGCATGTAAAGCATGTGATCATAGGTTTCTATATTCGTCGTCATATTGATCAATTCGCAGGTGAAAGTGGCACAGCCATGGCAGAACTTCCTCTAACCCAAGAGGTTACTAAGTTCTCAAAGCCAATGCCTGCTAATCACTTTATTTTGCACCTTCAAGATAAACAAGAATCAACAGCCTCATTCCAACACCAGGTAAACATGCTAAAACGCGATACTATGAGTATTGCTGCCGACGTCTATACCATTGTTTACACCAACTGGTTTACTGAGCTTCGTTCTATTAGCTATGCAGTAATTGATATGACCATGGATGTTGAAGAGCAGTTTATTCTAGCTCGTGACATCGTTAAAAAGGCTCCATGGATTAAGATCATCTGTGATAGATGCGACACCCAAAACTTAGCAGCTATCGCCTTTGAAGCTGGTGCTAACTATGTATGTTGCCCAACTTTCCCAAAAGATATTTTAAAGGCTAACTTTAACCCATATCGTTATAAAACAGGGCGTTCTACTTATGATGATGTATCAACCGTTATCAAAGAGCTTTTAGAAAATCGTCCTGACTATATGCAATTTGTAGATTTAGTATCCATGCGTCCTGATATTAAAGCGCAAATTCCGATGATTTTAGAGTTTTTACAAAAAGATATGAACGTTGATTACGTTTATACCGATCTTGAGTCATCTTTATACGATATTGATACAGAAACTTTGCACAAACTCATCGGTATCATTGCAATGATGCTTTTAGAAGAGTTCTATAAAGCTGATACTGAAAAGAATAAGTACTTTAAGTATGAGCCTTTAAAGCAGGTTTTATTACGAGCAAAGTTTATTGAAGAGATCTTAGCTTACAAAGCAGGTGAAGTTGATATCTCTTGGGCTTTCTCTGTAGGTTTAAGCGCATCTCTTAATTTAATGTATGCCTATACCACTCAAAAAGTTGAAGCTAACATTAAAGCTATTAACTCAAGACTAATGGTTATCTATCAAGAGCAGCCTTTAATTGAGACCGCGGTTAAGATTGCTCTAAGTATGGAAAAACTAGATCTTCCATATGTAAAAGGAGTAATGGAAGCTAAAACCTTTGGTCGTCATGACATTCTTTTTGCCTATGAGAATGCGATTATTTGGACTTCAAATCTTTTTGAATTGATGACTAACCAAGCAGTTAGAAATCTGTATTCTAATATCTAATCACTTTTAAAGGAAGCTCTATGACAGCTTTCATACCTTTTCAAGATCTTGTCAAAAGCAAGAACTATGTTGATAATACCGAGCAAGTCTACAGTCTTGCATTTTCAATGACCATGCTTTGGTTGCAACTTCCTAAAGGTTTTGGAAAAAGCACCATTATTTCAACTTTATAGGAGCTCTTTAAGCATGGCATTAAGCCTTATGATGGCCATGAGTCATACTTTAAAGGACTAAAAATTGAAAATCTGTGGGAAGATAATAAGATCTATCATGTATTAGTCTTAGATTTTGCAAACTTTGAAGATGAGCCTTACTCCTCTCACGATAAATTTATTAATGCTTTTAGAGCTAGACTTGAAGAGTTTAGGAAAAGAGAAGCGACCTTTGGAGGTGACGATCTTATCTTAAAAGCTGATTTTGCAAGCTATTTAAATCAGTTTTTTAATAGTTTCGATGATGACAGTCTTGTAATTCTTATCGATAATAGTGATCATCTTTTGACTAATTACGCCAAGTCATCAAAAATATTTGAAGAGATCTCTTCTATTTTTAGAACGTTTATTCTAATTATCAACGCGAACGCTGATAAGATCCGCTTTCTTTTAGAAACAGGTGTTACAGCCTTAAAGAATACCTATGATTTAGTTGATGAGATGTTGATTGCAGATGCCTCTGATAGAGCTAATTTTGAAAAAATTGAGAAGAAATAGTCAATTCTCAAAATTGTAATCTCTGTAATTGAATATATAGCAAGGACTATCTATACTAGATTTAGATTGTAGGCAATGTAGTTAGGACATAATATGCGTAAGAAAATTCCTGTAGGTGTTAGCGTTTTTGAAGATCTAATACTAAACAACGATTACTATGTTGATAAAACTAACTATTTTGTTGATGTTGTTGAACCAAAAGATGAAACAGACGTAAAAGTCCTTTTAATTACAAGGCCAAGAAGATTTGGAAAAAGTCTTTTTATGTCTGCGCTAGCTTCGTTTTTAGAGCCAAATTACGATAATCCTAACGATTTATCGCTTCATCAAAATTTATTCTCCTCTTTAAATATTTATCAAGATAAAGATTTTTGTGACAAATACATGGGAAAAATTCCTGTGGTGACAATGTCTCTAAAAGATACCAACACTGAAGAAGGTTATAGAGCACTTGTCTTTTCTATAGGAGAACTATTAAAAGATGTTGCCTTAAAGCTTGACTTTTTGAATAACTGTAACTTAACAGTAAGTGAGAAGATCTTTTTTGAAAAGCTTTCAAATCTTGATGAAGACACATTCAAAGAAAGTTTCTTAGCAAACTCATTAGAAAAACTCTGTAAGTTAATTGAGAAGTACTATAAAGTTCAACCAATTGTCCTAATTGATGAATATGACGTACCCTTAGCAAAATGCGCTGGCTTTAAGTACTATGAAAAATTCAGACGTTGGTATTCAATTTTTTTAGGCAAAGCCTTAAAAGATAGTAAATCGGTTAAAAAGGCAATTATCACAGGTTGTTTGAGAGTTACAAAAGAAAGTATCTTTACAGGCTTTAATAATTTTAGTGTCAATTCTCTTACAAGTTTTGAATTAAATTCTGTTTGTGGTTTTACTGCAGATGAAGTCAATAGTTTACTTGAATATTATCATTTTAAAGACAAATTTGACATCTTCAAAAATTGGTACGATGGCTATCGCATAGGCAACAAAGAGATTTACTGTCCTTGGGATGTCGTAAACTATATAAAAGATTTAAAGTCTAATTGTAATGCTTTACCTCTATCTTATTGGAAAAACTCTGGCGATCCTTCATCGTTGAAAGACATTTTTTCCAAAAATCCAAATCAGTACGCAGACGACATGGAAAGGCTTCTCAAAGGAGAATCTATTGAAGTAAAAATTGATGAAGGTCTGTCATACCAACAATTATCAATTAGCAACAACAAAACATCTTTTTGGACATTATTGTTTTCAACAGGTTATTTAACTTTAGATGGAATTTATGATCCAAATGGAACAACATTGCTCAAAATTCCAAATGAGTGCATAGCAAAATGTTTTGAAGATTTTGCACAGTGGTGTTTTGATGTAGATAATCAAAATTATTCAAATGCTGTTTTGGATCTTGTAGATAGCCTTTTACGAGGTGATAAGTATGAAGCAGAAGTTCAATTGCAATCATTACTTTTGACTAATATTTCTTACAGAGATTTTGGAAAGAATACAGATAAAGAAAGCTACTACCAAGCCTTTTTAGAAGGTATTTTGGCGCCATTTAATCAGAAAGCATTTTACACATTTAGACCTAATATTGAGCTTGGAAAAGGTTTTGCAGATATCAGCATTGTAGGTGGTAAAAAATCTAAAAGGAAGTTAGCAGCCATCATCGAGATAAAACACTCGTCTTGTGAAAACGATCTTATCAAAGAAGCTAAAAAAGCCTTAGAACAGATTAAAAATAGGGAATATGCCAAAGGTTTATTTGAAATAAGCCCCTCAGTTGAAGAAATTAGTTGCTATGGCATTGCTTTCAACGGTAAAAATTTGAATATCGCTTTTAGAAAAGAAAAGAAAGCTTAATCCTACTGCACTTTTACCTACGGTACATCTCAGTGCCGTAGTAGAGATCTTGTAGATCAGACTTATTCACGCCTTTAAGTTTTAAGCCATTGTCATTATCATAGTCTTCTTCATCTTCTTGATAGATACCATGATTAGGATCGTGCTGTACGCCGCGCAGATTTGACTCAGTCTTCTTATAACCATCCATAGTATAGTTTAAAGCGTTAGTGCTATAGTTATTCACATCGTCATCGTCATTGATTGCAGAGAAATCTAAAGTATAAGCATTAACATTAAATGCAACTACAACTAAAGCTGATGCAAGAGATGATAAAATGGCAGTTTTAAATGACATTTGAACAATACCTTAAACTTAAAACTAAAGATAGCTTTATACTTACTTAAATCATACCACAAGAGCGCAAAACAACATGAGATTAAAGCGCAAAAACACTTAATTTTGTGGTTGATTGAACACAACAAATCTAATATGATTGAGCCACAAAAATTTTTGAATCAATAGGTATCTAAATGTTAAGTTATAAGCATGGCTTTCATAGTGGCAATCATGCCGATATTATCAAACACATGACCTTATGTGTGCTGTTAAGAATATTAAATCAAAAAGAAAAGCCTTATACCTTAATTGATACCCACTCAGGCTCTGGTTTGTATAAGCTAGATAGCTTTATGGCGCAGAAGAATGAAGAGTTTAGATCAGGTATTTCTAAAATTGAGAACAATCAGGTACTAAAAGAGTTAGTACCAGAGTTTTATGAAGTATTTGATGCTGTCAATACCGAGGTTAAAAACTCGTATCCAGGCTCTCCATTTTTTGAGGCGATGCTTACAAGAGAGACTGATAAATTAACCTTTATTGATTTACACCCCTCAGAGTTTGAAAATCTGCGTAATAACTTTAAGCGTGACCATCGTTGTACTATTCAGTGTCGCGAAGGCTTAGCTGCTTTAAATGCTTTATTACCACCAACTCCACGTCGTGGCATGGTCTTAATTGATCCTGCTTATGAAGAAAAAAATGAGTACATTGATTTAGTTAAAGCTGTAAAGCATGGCTTATCTAAGTGGGCAACTGGTGTCTTTGCAATTTGGTACCCTGTTTTAGGCAAACTTCGTGATCACTCTAAGAACTTAACTAATGATCTACGTCGTTTAAATGTGCCATTGTTACAAGTAGAGCTCTGTGTTGAACCTCAAGAAGAGGTCTTTGGTATGTGTGGCTCAGGTATGCTGATTTTAAACTACCCATATAATCTTGATAAAGAGTTAAGTCCTGTGGTAGATGAGCTTTATAAGGCTTTATCCCGTAAAGGTGGTAGTGCTAGACTTAAAGTAATTAACGCTAAAGAATAGTTTTCAACACTTACAAAAATAATAAAAACAATACACCAAGATACTTAGAAAAAGCACAAGCAATTATGCTTAAAGTAATTTTAATTTTACATTTCGCCGTATTTTTATCAGGCTTTACCGGCGTTTTTGGCCGTCTTATTACCTACGATGCCTTTGTACTTGTCTACATTCGCTTTATTATTGCAGGTCTTGCAGCCTACGCCTTTGTCAAAATTACCCATAAATTAGTCAAGGTAAGCTTTAAAGATAAGCTGCGCTTTATGTTCACCGGCGCACTTTTAACCTTACACTTAATTTTTTTCTATTTATCCATTAAGCTTTCAAACGTCTCAATTGGTACGATTACACTAGCATCAGCAAGCTTTTTTACCGCTATCTTAGAGCCTCGTATCACGGGAGCTAAATTTAAGAAAAAGAACTTACTGTTCTCACTTTTAAATATCTTAGGTCTTTTGTTAATCTTTAACTTAGATACTAAGTATCAATTAGGTATTGCTGTGGGTATGGTAGGTGCGCTGTTATCTTCATTGTACGCACTATTCAACGGTCGCTATTCTCACC
>ONCS01000006.1 GCA_900316375.1 uncultured Succinatimonas sp.
ACCCCACCTAATTCATAAATCATAGCTCTATAGGAGTTTTGAGTTTGCACTAATTGCTTAATAAGTAAACTTCTTACAGTATGTAGATTTAGGATAGTCTGCTGACTCTCATCCTTAGGCTTTACGGTTCTACCTAAAGTCTCGGTCAAGCAACATTTAAACAAGCCTCTTGCATCAAGCTTATCGTTTTTATCACTCGACATAATGAAAGGCTTCACATCCTTTGCTAAAACTACTTTTGCACTGTGCCCGTACTTTACAAACTCTCTTGACCAATAGTTGCATGAGCCACAAGCTTCAATGCATAGCTGCATTGGGCCAAACTCAGGTGCCTTGATGAATTCGTAAAACTCATCTCTCTTTAACTGACGGTTCTTAATTTGCTTACTTTTAGGATCGTAGTAGCAGACCTGGATCACGGTAGATGCTAAATCTACTCCTACTGCGAAAAGGCCTAAGCTAAACAGATAATTAAACTGTCTTAGCTCGCCTTCATTGATTGATTTTTCTGCTTTTGCCATAAGGTTCTCCATTTAACTTTGAGTTGCCTTACAGCAAGATAAGGATCTAGAATTAACTTACTGAAAGGTACGATTGACATTCGCTATAGTCAATACAATACCAGTTCTATTCCACAGACTCACTATTTTTTAGATAGTGGTTATCAGGATTGGTAGTTACATCTTTACCAGAGGGAATAGCTGCTACCGCTGAAAAAGAGAACATCCCAACCATGGCTAGGGTTAAAAGATTTTTCTTCATGATGATCCTTTTAAGTTAAAACTAAGACATACTTTCTTAAATATAGGATCTAAATGACAATATAATGCCTACACAGCTCACGTTATTGAGAAAAAAATCCACTCATTTTCATCAAGATTTAAATCAATAAAACCTTTTTCTAAATACCTTATTTAATCAATATTTTGTACATTTGCCTATGCTAAAATGTATCTGTAAGTGAATCTTATGGACTAAAAAAAATGATGAATTATTACGAAGTAGCAACAAAAATTGATGTAAGCTCTGCCGGATTTATAGGTATCAGAGAAGATAACTTAATTTACGTTGATAAGACACAATTCATCTACCAACTTGCATTCGATAAAAATTTTAGGTTTCTTTCAAGACCAAGACGCTTTGGTAAAAGCACCATTGTCGATACATTAGAAGAGTTATTTTTACATGGCGTAAAACCATATGACGGACATGACTCATACTTTAAAGGCTTGGACATCGAAAAGCTATGGACTGATGACAAGCAGTACGCTGTCATGCGCTTAGATTTTTCTCATTTCACAACAGAAGAACGCCACAACCTTGAAGCTTTCAAACAAGCGCTCAAAGATAAGGTCAAAAAGTTTGCTCAAAAATTTGCTCTAATATTTGATGATAATTTAAGTGCCATTAAAAATCTTGATCAAATCTTTGAAAATGCACCTAGTAAATCAATAGTCTTTTTAATTGATGAGTATGATGTGCCGCTTACAGAAAATCCTGATGATCAAAAGATTTTTACTGAGATTTCAAGTGTACTAAAAGATCTCTATAGTCTCTTTAAAACACACTCAAGAAAGTTAAGAAGTGTTTTTGTGACAGGTATTACTAGATATAAAGATGCTTCTTTTTTCACTCTTGGCAACACCATAAAAGACATCTCTCAAGATCCTGCTTACTCAACTATTGCTGGCCTTGCTCGAGATGAAATTAAAAAGTACTATCAAGATAACCTAACCTATAGTGCTAGTGTGGTCTTTAAGGTTGCACCTAATGAGGTTACAGAAGAGCAAAAAGAAAAACTTTTAGATAAGCTTGAGTATTACTATGATGGCTATTGTTTTGATGAGCAGTGCTCACATAAAGTTTTTTCAACTTGGTCGGTTCTAAATTTCTTTTTGAGTGAATATGCGCTTTTCAACAATTATTGGTACAGCTCTGGTGGACTACCATCTATTTTAGTTAAAAGCTTAAATCGCATTAGACAAGATATCTTTAAGCTACTGCAAAATGAAGAATATATTGTTGTCAGCCAAGACGATTTTGAAAATCCTACTAGCTATTCGTCTATGAAAGCTCCAGTGCTTCTATTTCAAGCAGGATATCTTACCTTTGCAGCACCTAAAGGTGAGTCTAACTATAAACTAAAGTATCCAAATCATGAGGTTAGTCAATCCATTTCAAAGCACCTAGTAAATCAGGTATTTTCTAATCAAAGTGGCTTTAATAAACTTCTTGAAAGCAAATTAGACCAGTTTAAATCTGTTGACGAGATTGTGAACTTCTTTAACTCAATTTTAAATCTTGTAGATTATGAGTACTACCCAATTGACAGTGAAGATGCGGTTGTAAACTGCATTTACCTCTTCTTAAAAGGTGAAGATAAGCTCAAAACTTCAGTCAACAGCCACTCCTCACTTGGTAGATGTGATCTTCAAATTGACTCTGAGACAAGACGATTAGTCCTTGAGTTTAAGTTTGCTAAAAATGAAGCTGAAGAGGCCAAGCTTTTAGAAAAGGCTATAGCTCAAATTAAAGAGAAGAAATATGGTCAAACTGCTGATGCACCAACAGAAATTGTATCTTTAGCGCTAGTGTTTAACCAGGTGAAAAGGCAGATCACAAAGTACAAAAAGGTTGTTGCATAATTTACTAAGATAAGGCTCTTTTAAAGTACTAAATGAGACTTTTTCAATGCTTTGTATGATCAATGTTTAGTACGAAAAATCTGCAGGATCTCTGTCGTGATCGATACCAAAGATTACAAACAAGAACATGGTCAAGAACAAGAAGAATAGAGCTAACTTAAACTTCTTTTTGACAAAGAAATAGGCCGATACCGCCATCGACACATATTGAAAGAATCTAAAGATATAGGCAAGTGGGGGACACAGGCGCATTAGTACAGCCATTGCTACAATACCAAAGACTGTTGAGATGATGCGCTTTTTGATAAACTTACCAATTCTACCTAGCTCGCCTAATTGCAACCACATCCACACCAAGATAAAGGCTAAGGCAACAACAATGAGAATTCTTGCAAATATGACCATAAAATTAAAAAATGATGAAAAGCCTCCTAAGTTTTCCTTAAGAGGCTTTCTTATCTAAGGGATTAAAGCTTAATCAGCCTTATTACGATTCATAAACTTATTTAAAGTCTCAATGTCTTGAGTACGAATGGTAAAGGCCTCATCAGTTAAGTCTAAAGTTAACTCCTCAGCATCATTCATTGCGGTAATGCAGAAGTCATCTAAAGCCTTTTGCGCTGCCTCTTTATCAGTCTTAATTAGCTCTAAATACTCTTTTTCAAACTCAACTTGACGCTTAGCTATGTCGTTTTCAAGTTTAGCGTAAGCTGCCTTTACAATTGGAGCTAACTTTGGATAGTCAGTCATCACTAAAGTCTGAAGTTTTCTAAACTTCCAATAAGGACTATGTCTATCAGCTTTGTTGCTAGCTGCTGCCCATGATTTAGGATAATGTGACATGCCTGCATAAATTGGTATGTAGATAGCTAAATCAGGCATACCTTGACCAAAATAGGTAACCTCTCCAATAGCTCTAGGAAGCCATGGGCGAACCTGCATGATGTGAGATTGATAGGTTCTAAAGATTGAAATTGGTCTAAAGGTCTCTGAGTTACCTTTTAAACCTTTAGAGTATGGATCATGTTTAGAAAGCTCACCAGTTTCAAAGTGATTTCTAAAGACTTTCTTAATATCATTTACAGTAAGCTTATTATCAGGCTTTACGTAATTAGGCATATCTACGCCTTTCATGACATCTTGCTTTAAGCTAGGGGTTAAGATCTTTTGCATCTGCCATACACGTGGATAGTTGTAGATAAGATCTTTATCGCCATCACGAGCATAAGCGTGAGTAAAGTTAAACTCCCCTTCTTCTTTTTTATAAAGACCATTATCAATGGCGTACTGAACTAATCCTTTTGAAGCGATAAAATTATCATCACCTTCAATATAGGTAGTAAGTCTGCCTTGATTTGCTGAAGCTAGGTATTTATCCTTTGGAGTTCTTTGAGCTAAGAAATGATGGCCTGAGCCTGTCTCTAAATACCAAGACTCTTTTTCATCCACTAAGATAATGCCAAAGCCTTCGCCTGCACCAATAGTCTCAATAATGCCACCGATTAACTGCACACCTTCACGAGCAGAATGCACTCTTGGCAAAACTACACCAGGAATATCATCTTCAGTGATACCATCTTGAGTGTTATAAGGATCGTTTTTTAAAGCCTCAGGTTTAGCGTAAATTGTCTCTGTTCCTGAAAAGCCCACACCAGCTTCATTAAAGCCTGTAGATCCACGCACTTTAGTTTTCCAATTAGGAGCAGCGCTATAACGTAAACCATTTTCTGGTAATGGGTAGCTAAAGTCAGTCATGTGATTATGATCTTTAGCATAGTACATACCCTTCACGCCTTTAGTGGCAGGATAAATAGTTAAGTGAGCTGGGCGGAAAGCAGAACCGTCAGCAGTTCTTGCAATAATTAAAGATCCATCTTTAGTTGCCTCTGAGCCTACAACTACAGAAGTACAACCTAGTGCGCTTTTAGATAAGATCAAACAAGTAAGAGTAATGGCTAATGTTTTAATTGTTGGTTTTATAACTTTCATTTTTTTCTGTGGTTCTTTTCTATACAAGGATTTGTAATTAAAGTTAATTCTTTGTTAAAGCGTGGCTAGAATATTGCAAAGACTTAAGATCTTCAAAGTGCAATTGTAAAAAGTTTGAACAATGGCATGAAAAGTGTGCGATTTTTAATTTTTTTTGCGATCTAGGTAAAATAACGGTTTAAAGGCCTTATCTATCCTATTTTTACAAGAGTTGCGACACGTTTAATTACGGAGCATTAGAAAAATTCTTGTAAATAATCGTAAAAAAGTATTGACGAGATTAAATCTTGATATATAATGCAAAGGCTTTTTAACGAAGTCACTTCGTTAAGCGCTATCAAGTTGGGGGTATAGCTCAGCTGGGAGAGCATCTGCTTTGCAAGCAGAGGGTCAACGGTTCGATCCCGTTTACCTCCACCAGAACTTGATAAACCCGTGGGGGTATAGCTCAGCTGGGAGAGCATCTGCTTTGCAAGCAGAGGGTCAACGGTTCGATCCCGTTTACCTCCACCATCTTAAACGATGTAAAAATTTTCCTCTGTGGGGGTATAGCTCAGCTGGGAGAGCATCTGCTTTGCAAGCAGAGGGTCAACGGTTCGATCCCGTTTACCTCCACCATCTAAATGATGTAAAACTTTCCTCTTTGTGGGGGTATAGCTCAGCTGGGAGAGCATCTGCTTTGCAAGCA
>ONCS01000026.1 GCA_900316375.1 uncultured Succinatimonas sp.
TATTATGCTGTCCTCTATTCCTGGATATGCCATCACCGCAGTTGAAATTGATGGTGTAGTGCATGAATACAGTGCAGTAGAAGGCATCCAAGAAGATATTCTTCTTATTCTATTAAACTTAAAAGAAGTTGCTGTTGCTTCTGAAGGTTCTATGCGTGAAACTCCTGTTCTTCAGTTAAAGAAGAAAGGTGTCGGCCCTGTTACCGCTGCTGATATTGTATGTCCAGCTGGTATTGAAATTAAGAACCCAGAGCAAATTATTTGTCATCTAACTGATGAAAATAAAGAATTAAACATGCACTTACACGTAACTCGTGGTCGTGGTTATGTACCTTCAGTAAATCGTCCTTATGTAGAAGGTTCTGAAGAGCGCTTTATTGGTCATCTATTAATCGATGCTTCATACTGCCCAGTTCTAAATGTAGCAGTTCATACTGCACAGATTGAAGACGAGAAAGAGCAGTTAATTTTAGATATCGAGACAAACGGCACTATTGATCCAAAGGTTGCTGTAAGCTCAGCTGCAACTATCTTTGCTGATCAGTTAAATTCATTTATTGATATTAGAAACTCTGTTGCACCTGCTGAAGATGCAACCTTCCGTCCATCAGTAGATCCTAAGCTACTATGCCCTGTTGAAGATTTAGAGTTAACAGTTCGTTCTGCTAACTGCTTAAAGACTGAGGGTATCAAGTACATTGGTGATCTAGTTCAGAAGACCGAAGTTGAGTTATTAAAGACTCCAAATCTTGGTAAGAAGTCATTAACCGAGATTAAGGATGTTCTAGCAGAGCGTGGTTTAGCTTTAGGCATGCGCCTAGAAAACTGGCCACCTGCAGAGTTAGATAACTCTCTATAATCAAATTTAAAAGAAAAAGAGTCTCAAATGAGGCTCTTTTTTTTACCACTTAATTCTTTGTGTGCTAATATTTCTTTAGTTAACTAAGGAGATATTATGTACAAGCAATTAGATCCTAATTTTGCTTACCGTGTTTTCACCGGTGGCCCACTTATTACCATCTTTACTAAAAACGAAAAAGACATTCCTGATGGGATGACAGCTGCTTGGTCATGTCCTTATGATCCAGATGTTTTGCTTTTGGTATTAGACAAAGACCACACCACATCTGAAAATATTCGTCACAATGGCAAGCTTGTTGTAGCAATACCTAGTGCTGACCAAAAGGATATTGCGTTAACTTTAGGCTCTGTTCATGGTCGCGATGTTGGCAACAAACTTCAGATTAAGCGTATTGATACAGAATTATCTAAAAGCTTTGAGTATCCTGTTATTAAAGATGCATTAGCTTATTTTGAGTGTGTTTGCGAGGACGCTGCATTGTTTGCAGAGAAAGGTATTTGTCTTGCTAAGGTTAAAAATGTCTACGTAAAAGAAGAGATGTGGGATGATGCTAATGAACACTTTGTTCCAGGTTGCACTCATACTCTTCAACATGTGTCAGCAGGCAATTTCAAAACTGGCGGTAAGGTTATTTAATGATTGATATTGAACAATTATCTGAAGAGCAAATCAATGAGCTCTGTGATAAGGCTTTAGATTTATTCTCAGTGCTCTCTCAAGAGTCTTTAGCTCCTAATGATGAAGCTTTGTATGCTCATCTTTATAAAATCTATAAAGATGATGATTATGAGCTATCTGTTGGTATTCGTAATCTTGATGAAGATGATGAGTATGACGAAGAGGATATTGATAAAGAGAACTGCGTAGTTGCAGAGATTGATTTTGTTGCTAAAGATGGCTCATTAAAAAATGATGTCAAAGCAGCTGACATCATTTTCTCTACTGATCCAGAGGATCAAAGCGCAAGTTGTTCTTGGTTTCCTGAAGACTAAGGATTGATAGTAATCGGAGTTCCTACATCAACTAGCGATAGGAAGATATCTAAATCAGGATTTAATAGTGCAATGCAACCATTAGTCCAATCGGTTCTTTGCACTGTTTCTTGATATTCAGATCTTGAAGGTGGCTGTCCATGAACCATGATCATGCCACCTGGTCTTTTACCCATTGAACGAGCGTTGGCAATATCCTTAGCATTAGGATAAGAGATATGCATTGCTTTATAGTAGTTCGAACGCTTTTTAACGTAATCTAAAGTATAGGTTCCCTCAGGAGTTCTCTTATCTCCTTCATATTGCTTAGCACCATATGGTCTATCTGAAAGGGCAATCCAAAACTTTCTAATTTCCTTTCCATCTTTTAATAAGATCATTTGGTGTGCTGCTTTATTTACAACGACTGCATCAACAAGTTGTTTTGCAACATGTAAATGATCAGCAAAAGCTGGATTGTGTAATAGATTATTGGCTGTGCCTAATTCAGCATAATCAAAATCTTCATCATAAACGGATTCAGCGGTGATAGCTTTAGTTAGAAGATCAGTAGGAAGAGATTCATATTCAAAAGCAAAGCTATTTGCACAAAGTGATAGAGCAAATACGGCAGAAAGTAATCTTAAGAATTTCACGGTCACATGCCTAATAATTATGTATAAGTCTTATGCGATGACTTAATTTAAGTTAAAATATAAGAAAAGAATTATATACTTAAAGACGTTTCTTGTGCGGAATTTGTGCGGAAAAAACAATGTCAGATCAAATTAATAGCAAATTAAGCCTCGAAGGCATTGAGTTAATGCCTTTACAGCGCTTTGCTGAAGATGCTTATTTGAATTACTCAATGAATGTAATTCGCGATAGAGCTCTTCCTTCAGTTGCAGATGGTATGAAGCCAGTGCAACGTCGTATTGTATATGCCATGTCAAAGCTTGGCATCAATGCTAAATCTAAGCACGTAAAATCAGCTCGTACTGTAGGTGAAGTTTTAGGTAAGTATCACCCACATGGTGATAGCGCTTGCTATCAAGCCATGGTGTTAATGGCTCAGCCTTTCTCTTACCGCTATCCTTTAGTTGATGGTCAAGGTAACTGGGGTGATGTTGAAGATCCTAAATCATTTGCTGCTATGCGTTACACCGAGTCTCGCTTAGCTCCGTATTCAGAAGTTTTACTTTCAGATATCAACTCTGGCTGTGTTGACTGGATCCCAAACTTTGATGGCACCGTAGATGAGCCAAAGTTTTTACCAGCTAGACTTCCTAATATCCTATTAAATGGAACTACAGGTATTGCTGTAGGTATGGCAACTGATATTCCTCCTCATAACCTAGTTGAGGTGGCCAATGCGTCTGTTTACTTACTAGAACACCCTGAGGCTACTGTACAAGAGTTAATGCAGTATGTACCAGGTCCTGACTATCCTTGTGGCTGTGAAATTACTAACTCACTAGAAGAGCTAAAAGCTATTTATGAAACAGGTCGTGGCTTTGTAAGACAACGTGCGGTATACACTGTTGAAAAAGATGAGATTGTAATTACAGCCCTACCTTACCAAGTGGCAGGCGGTGTTATTGAAACCCAGATTGCTGATTTGATGGCAAAAAAGAAGTTACCAATGGTAGCTAATATTACTAATGCTTCAGATCATAACAATCCATGTCGAATCATTATCACCCCACGTTCTAAACGTGTTGATGTTGATGAACTCATGGAGCATCTATATGCGGTAACAGATTTAGAGAACCGTTATAAGGTAAATCTAAATATCTTAGGCTTAGATGGTAAACCTTCAGTTAAAGATCTAAAGACTATTCTATCTGAGTGGCTTGTATTTAGAACACAATGTGTAAGACGTAGATTGTCAGCTCGTCTTGAAGCTGTAAACAGACGTTTACACTTATTAGAAGGCTTCTTACTCATTGTTTTAAATATCGACGAAGTTATCGATATTATTCGCCATGAAGATGATCCTAAAGCAAAACTAATTGAAAGATTTAAGTTATCTGAAGCTCAAGTTGAATATATCTTAGAGACCAAACTAAGACAGTTAGCAAGACTTGAAGAAATCAAACTTCAAGCTGAGCAAAAGAAACTTGAAGAAGAGAAAAAGCATTTAGATACTCTTTTAGGCTCAGAAACTCGCTTTAAGACTTTTGTTAAAAAAGAGATTTTAGCTGACGCTAAACAATATGGTGATGAGAGACGTTGTACTCTTGTACAAAGAGAAGTTGCTAAGGCTATAAGTGAAGAAGATTTAGTACCAAGCACACCTGCAACAGTTATCTTATCTAAGATGGGCTGGGTAAGAGCTGCTAGTGGTACTGATATTGATGCAGAGAGTATGTCATACCGCTCTGGCGATAGTTTCTTATCTAAAGCATCAGGTAAGACTAACGATCAGGCAACTTTTATTACCAACAAAGGTCGTATCTATTCTGTTGACGTTAAAGACTTGCCATCAGCTCGTGGCCAAGGTGAGCCACTATCAGCAAAGGCTAGCTTGCAACCAGGTGAAAGTGCAGTTCACGTGGTAATTGGACGTAAAGATGAAAGCTACATTATCGCCTCTGATAAGGGCTATGGTTTTATCACTAAAGCTGAGAACTTACAGACTAGACTTAAAGCAGGTAAAGCTTTAATTAACATTGATGACGATGCTAATATCTTAGCGCCTGTAAAAGTAGAAAATCTTGAGACAGACTTAATCATTGTTGCAAGTAAGTCAGGACGCTTGCTTATCTATAAGCTAAATGAGCTTCCTGAGCTTTCTCAAGGTAAGGGTAATAAACTAATTGGTATTAGTGGTGCTAAGCTTGAAATCGGTGCTGATGGAATTGCTGATTTGAAGGTTATCCCTCAAAACTCGTCATTAGTTATCCACTGTGGCAAACGTATCTTAAACTTATCGGTTAAGGAAATTAACGAGCGTATTAGCTCTCGTAGCCGTGCTGGTGACTTATTACCTAAAGGCTTCCAAAAGGTAGATTTTGTTGAGGTTGTAAGACCAGTTGCAACAGATAATACCGAGCAAGAAACTACCGATACTCAAGTACCAGATGTTTCATTAGATGATTTTGTCTTAGAATAAGCATTTAAAGACATTAAAAAACCGGCTTTTGCCGGTTTTTTTTGTGGGTTAAAGAGCCATCCAAACAGCTCCAAATATTCTTAAGAAAAGTGAGTTTAAAGCAAAAATTGCTAACATCACAATCATTAAAGAAATATCAATCATACCAATTGGAGGAATGATCTTTTGAACAGGTCTTACTATTGGATAGGTGAGTAGTCCACACATATAGCTCCACTGACGTGTGCTTGGTAACCATGAGGTTAGAGCTTGAGCTAACAATAAGAATAGAATTAAATAGCCAAAGCTCTTTAAGGTCATGCACAAAGCAAAGGTTAAAATTAAACCAGGAGCGAACATATGACCAAAATAGGTGAAGAAAACTGCCGAGAAAGCTAATGCAATTACAAAAGCTACCGCAATTCCACATAGATAGAAACCTTTAATATTGTAGTTTCTAAATGGTAAGAACTTAATTACAGGCTCTGTAAGTTTTACAACAGCTTGAGTTACAGGGTGATAGTAATCAATATTTGAAGATTGCATCAAAGCGCGAAGTTCAAATAAGATCACGAACGCCTCAGCGAGCATTATGATAAATTGCAATTGCATATTTTCCCTTTTTAATTAAAACATCTTTTCAAATTCATAGGTTCTGTCTAAGCTTGCTTGAATAACATTTTGCATCATCTGCTCAAAGTTACCTTCAGTCATCTTAGTTAAACCTGCAAAGGTGGTACCGCCTTTAGAAGTTACAGCTTCACGTAAAGAGGCAATAGAAGAGTCTTGATTCTCAATTACCATTGAAGCTGAGCCAAATACGGTTTGCTCAACCATCTTGCGAGCATCTGCTTCATTGACACCATGACGTACTGCCTCACTTACAAGTGCTTCCATAAATCTGTAAACAAATGCAGGGCCACAACCGCAAACCGCTCCAATTACATTTAATGCCTGCTCATCGCCTTCAATGCATGTGCCCATATGGCAAAGCATCTTCTTAGAAAGCTCTTTTTGTGCATCATTTACGTCTGTATCATAAACTACAGCAATTACGCCTAAGCCAAGCTTTGCAGGTGTATTTGGCATAATGCGTACAATCTTGTGGGTATTTAATAGACCACTAATTGAAGATAGTTTAAAGCCTGCAGCCATTGATACAAAGAGCTTGTTGCTTACATCAACGCCTGATGATTTAATCTCTTCTAAAACAGAAGTTAAAATCTGTGGTTTTACACCTAAAAATACAACTTGAGCATCTTTGATTGCATCAATGTTGTTAGTAGTAATGCTTGCTCCTTTATCATTAAATTTTTGAAGCTTTTCTAAGTGTGGGCCACTTACAGTGATGTTTTTAGCATCAAAGTCTTTAATCATGCTTTCAAAAATGCAGGTAGCCATATTGCCACCACCGATGAAGGTAACTTTTACGTCGTTCATAATTTTATTTTTATACTCTCTAGCGCCGAAAATGGCAGTTCCAATTCTAACTTCGCATGAGCCATTTAAGATTGCTAAATCAAGATCATGAGTCATGCCCAATGATAGTATGTCAAAGTCTTTTAGCTTTGTCTTGTACTTATCAAAAAGGCCTTTTAATTGTGCAAATTCACTATTGATTTCATCACGGTTTGGAGTGTCTTTTCCAATACCCATAAAGCCACGAAGTTTTAACTTAGGACACTCATTGATACAAGCAATAAGAGCATCAATATCTTTTATCTCACAGCCTGACTTTTGACCTTCATCAGAGATGTTTACTTGAATTAAAACTTGTAGTGGAGGTAAATCATTAGGGCGTTGTTCATTTAAACGTTTTGCAACAATATCTCTATCAACACTTTCAACGATATCAAAGTGAGTGGCAATTAGTTTAGTTTTATTCTTTTGAATAGGACCTATAAAGTGCCAAACAATGTCTTTATAGCCTTGCTCTTTTAACTGTTCAATTTTCTCTGAAGCCTCTACTGCGTAAGACTCTCCAAAGTGTCTTTCGCCTTGGTTGTAAGCTTCAATTACCATTTCTTTAGGTTTAGTCTTACTTACACAAAGAAGATTTACATCACTTTCATTACGATTTGCAGCTTTTACTGCATCTTTAATTAAGTTATGAACCTTAATTAAATTGTCATTTATGCTATTCATTATCATCTAGCCTTTTTTAATTGTTTTAATTACGCTATTATAGCGTGCATTATTAAATCTTAAAGAAAAACTGAAGGTGTACCATGTTTGTTATTAACCAAGAGCTTTGCTCACAGTGCGGTGAGTGCCAAGATATTTGCCCTTGTGGTGCTATCGAGCAACAAAGTGATGACAGCTTCAAGATTGATGCACAAATGTGCTCAGATTGTGCTGCTTGTCAGTCTGTATGTCCTTTTGAAGCTATCGAAGAAGTAGAATCTGACGATAGTGAAGAAAAGTCTGAATAAGTACTTTTCTCTTCCCAATTAAAAGCGGAGGCCTAGGCCTCCGTTTTTGCTATTTACTCTCAAGAACTGGCTCTTTGTCGCCACCGTTCTTTTCAAATAATCCTCTTCTTAATTGATCTATAAACTCTTGCTTTTCTAGAGTTCTAACATGCAGATCCATTTGATTAAATGGAATTTCAATACCATTTTGAGCAAAGGTTGATAAAGTCTCACGGCTTAAATAATCCATAGTGAGCTTTCTGTCACCAATTGCATTTACGTAAACTTCAACGGTGATGTTAACTGAGCTTGCTGCAAGTTCACTTACATAGATTAAAGAAGCATGTTCTTTAGATATGTATCGGCATCTGTAAATGATGTTGCGTAGTAAGTTCTTCGCTTTTTCAACATCAGCATCATAAGCTACACCTACGACAAACTCTAACTTAGTTACAGTACTTGTAAGTGACCAATTAGTTAAAGCTGAGGTAATAAATTCACGATTTGGGATCATGACTTCTTTATTCTCAAAAGAGATAATGGTGGTTGAACGAATTCTGATCTTACTTACAGTACCAGATAGACCATTTAGAGTAATGATATCGCCTACGCGTAATTGTCTTTCAAATAAAAGAATAATGCCGGAGACGAAATTACCGAAGATTTCCTGAAGACCAAAACCTAAGCCCACAGATAAAGCAGCTACAAGCCATTGTAGGTTTTCCCACTTAATGCCAATAGCACCTGCCGCCATCACTATACCTAAGCCCATGATTAAGTAGGAGACGATTACTTTGACGGTATAACTTGTACTCTTTTGGTTAACGCCTTTCTTTAAAAGCATTAGTCTTTCAAGAATTACAGGCAAGTTCTTGTTTAAAACACTTGTAATTACCAAAATAAAGATTGCAAAAAGAATGTTAGCAAGCGATAGGTAATCTGTTACGACCTTAGTACCATTGATGTACTCTTCATTAGTCCATAATTGAATGGTATTTAAGTAACGAAGTACAGAGGCTAAATCATTCCATTGTAAGTACATAAAGAAAGCTGCAATGGAGATGAGACATACATTGACAATCTTATAAGCCTTGGCGGTCAGTTTATCAGGGCTCATTGACATAGAAGTAAGCAGTGTCTGCTCACTTTCTGTATGTTTGTGCTTTGCTCTTTTCTTATTAAGTGACTTAGTTATATACACATGCATCATGCGATGTATGGTCTGACTTACAAGGAAGTAAGCAAGAATGATGTAGCAAGTGTAAGCTAAGCGATTAGTTAAAGTAACAATTGAGTATAAGTAACCAGATGCTACAAAGCCAACTGCTGCTAAGCACACAAGCATGGAAATAAACCAGCTGAAGATTGCAGTAGCTGATCTGCCTTGTACATCATTGATTGCTTTAATTAAGCTTCTTAAAGAGATAATAAACAACAATGTAAATGACAATAGTACTACTACAAAGGAAGTGATATCAGCGTAAATAACGTTAGAGTCAGCTTCTGCTACATTTGCAAAGATAAGTAGTGGGAGAGCACATAACCAAATCTGATTTAAGATGCCACGATATTGAGCAAGTTTATATGGAGGCATACTAAAGTGTCTTTGTACTAAAGCATTTGGCTTTATGATCTGTAAGAAGAACATGAATACAAAGATATGCATTACCATGGTGAGAATAATATGGTACTGCTTGGTTAAAGTTGCTAAGGAGGTACAAATGATAACCGAGCCTAAAACTACCATCCATGAGAGCGATGGTAACATCATCACCACATTGTTTAAGATTGCAAATGGGGTGACAAAGATATTGTCAGATGCCTTATCTAGTCTTTGCGCTAAATCATTGTTGTTCTTTTTAATCAAAGGATTAAAGATTAAAGAGATTAAAGCTAGGATGATAAATGGCAATACTACATAGATAAAGGTTTTAGCAGTGTGCTTTAAAAACTTATCAGATGTTACCTTGGTGTATAACTGGAAGGCTTCATACTTAGTAAAAGCACCTAAAGTATTAAAGAATTCTTTAGAGATAGCTTGATTTGATTTTACCCAGAATAATTGCTCTGAAATATCTGATCTAATCTTATTGCTAATGGTGGTATAGCTTGTGTATTTAACCTTAAGACCAATTGAATTGTTCAAGCCATCTGCCATGATTTGATATAAATCATTAAGTAAACGACGCTTTTGAGAATATAGGGTAATTAAATCGGTTTTAAAGTTAGTTAAAGCAGGAGTTGAAGCTATCTTATTTTCTACATATTCTTCTACATCAATAAGTTTTTCTGATTGCTCACGGATATCATAAATGTAGATATTTTGATTAGCAATAACCTCATCTAAATCATAAGAAAGTTCAATGGTAGGAAGCATTGATAACTGCTTATTTAAAAGTCTTGATAAAACTAAAGTTTTGCCAAGCTCTTGGATTTGATGAGTTAAGTTCTTTTGAATTTGATCAACTTTGGTTAATGCTGAATCTACTTCTTGATAGTCATGTTGGTATTGAGCATTTTTAGTACGATACTTTGCAACATAAGAGCTAAGTCTTCCTAGCTCATCAACTACCTTAGATAGCTCTGGTGATTTTTCTGCTATCTTTTTATTTAAAGCTTTTTCATCTTCTTGGTTAAACTCAAGATTCTTTTTCAGGCTTAAAGCTTTAACATTACTCTCAATGCGAGCAGTTTTAGCAGCTGCAATCTTTTGATTGTAGTTTGAAATATCTTGAAGTGTTGAGATGTTAGCAAGCTCTTCTTTAAACAAGGCATTCTCAAGGTTCGCTTTATAGATTAAAAGTGCATAAACACGATTTTTTAAGCTATCAACATTATTGTCTTCATCAATTAAGCCAAGTAAGCTTTTAACTTTCTCGTTATTTGCGGTAATAGTGTTTTGAGCTTGCTCTGGTAGAGTTTGTACCTTATTACGCATATCTGAGGCGCTATTTAACTCAAGCTGACTAGTAATTAAATCTTGCTTAGCTTTATCAAGTTTTAAATCCAAATCTTTTTCAGATAATGCATCAACCTGATCTTTAGTTAATGGGGCAAGTTTTTGCTCTGAAGAGAAGGTATTAGCTAGTCTTTGGATCTTGTGGTTAGCATTTTGTAAATTTAAGTCTAGCTCTTTTTGTTGAGCTTCAATGCTTTTGATTTGATCAAGATTATCAAGACCTGATTTATAAAGATTTAGAAGTTCTTTTTTATTTTCTTCAGTAAGTGATTTATCTTTGTCTACAGCAACAATTGCTTCATTGATTTCTTTAGCATCAGGGAGCTTGATTTCACCAATTTGAGTTTGAATAGACACAGCAAAAGCGGTGTTTAAACAAATCATTAAAGATAAGGTAAAAGTTAATAATTTTTTCATTTTAAAAGCGCTTAAGGTAAGTTTTTGAATTTGCGCAAAGTTTAGCACAAAAAGGAGATTTAGGCGCAAAATGCTTGTCAATGCAAATCAATAGGGCAAATTAAGACATTTAAAAAGGCCCTAAAGTTTTCCTTAGAGCCTTTTCAATCACTAACTAAACTTAGTTTTTAGGATTGATGATAGTAGGAGTTGAGTGCTCATCAGTTTGTGGATAATCAAGATTGTAGTGAAGAGCTCTTGATTCATGACGAGCCATTGCTGATTTAACAATTAACTCAGCTACTAATAGTAGATTACGTAACTCTAGTAGGTTGCGTGATACTCTGAAGTTTGAGTAGTACTCATGAACTTCCTTTTTAAGCATCTCAATACGGTGCATAGCACGCTCAAGACGCTTGTTAGTTCTAACAATACCTACATAATCCCACATGGTAAGTCTTAGCTCATGCCAGTTATGAGTAATGATAACTTCCTCATCTGAGTTAGTTACTTGGCTTTCATCCCAATCAGGGATCTCGGCAATCTCATAATCGTCATCATCTAAGTGCTTTAAGATGTTCATTGCAGCAGCTTTACCGTAAACTACGCATTCAAGTAATGAGTTTGAAGCTAGACGGTTAGCTCCATGAAGACCTGTGTATGAGCACTCACCAATAGCATATAGACCATCGATATCAGTACGTGACTTTCTATCAACCATGATACCGCCACAAGTAAAGTGAGCTGCAGGTACAATCGGAATTGGTTGCTTGGTAATATCAATACCAACTTTTAGACAACGCTCATAGATAGTTGGGAAGTGTTTTTTAACAAATTCTGGCTCTTTAAATGATATGTCTAGGTACATGCAGTGAGCACCTAATTTCTTCATCTCATGGTCAATAGCACGAGCTACAACATCACGAGGAGCTAACTCTAAACGCTCATCATAATCTTGCATGAAACGAGTGCCATCAGGACGCTTTAATTGAGCGCCTTCACCACGTAGAGCTTCGGTTAATAAGAAGTTTCTATCAGCATCTGAGTATAGGGTAGTTGGGTGGAATTGATTAAACTCCATGTTAGCAACACGACAACCTGCACGATATGCCATTGCAATACCGTCACCTGAGCTTACCTCTGGGTTACAAGTATATTGATAAACCTTTGAAGCACCACCTGTACATAAAGCAATGAACTTAGCACGAATGGTTTCAACGTGGTTAGTATCAGTATTTAGTACATAAGCACCAAGTACGCGGTTACCAACCATACCAAGCTTGCGAGTGGTGATTAAATCAATTGCATTGTGATCTTCAAGTAAAGTAATGTTTGGATGAGCTTTTGCTTTAGCTGTTAAAGTCTCTTGAATTGATTTACCGGTGTGATCTTCTGCGTGGAAAATACGACGGTGTGAGTGGCCACCTTCACGGTGTAAGTGATATGGTGATTGCTCTTGTGTTGGCTTGGTTTCTTTTAAGTCAAAAGGAACGCCAGTATCGATTAACCATTGAATAGCATCGTGAGCATTTTTAGCTACAAACTCTACAGTCTTTTCATCACATAAAAAGCCACCTGCGATGCAAGTATCTTTAATGTGGGCTTGAATGCTGTCATCATCATCTTTGATGTTATAAACACCAGCAATACCGCCTTGAGCATAGTTTGTAGAACCAGCACATGCTGTCTCTTTTGATAAAACGATAACCTTAGCTTTATCTGCAATTCCTAGAGCTAAGGTAAGACCTGCAGCACCTGATCCAATGATCAAACAATCTGTTGTGTAATTCATTTTACTTGTCCTGTGATAAGTCCTAAGACTTATATAACTATGACTTTTTCTTAGGGTCAAATTGTACAACTTTACGAGCCAATTGAAACTATTTTACAAATTTGCACCATCAAAAATGTTTTTGTGAGAATTATTTTCTAAAAATGGCTTATATATAGGATCTTGTATCAAAAATCCTAGATACATAATGTTTAATTTAAGCTCTCAAACA
>ONCS01000086.1 GCA_900316375.1 uncultured Succinatimonas sp.
ACACCTCTAGATGAAGATAGGTCTTAAGTAGCAATATTTAAGGTCTGATCTTCGAAGCCTCTCCCTTTAGGGAGAGGTTATTCACAGCTTTGTATATAGATGAAAGAAGACTTTCTTTAATCTTGTTGATGGATTTGGTAGTAACGAGTTACTACATCAAGCATAAACTCAACTACATTATCTAAATCAGTCTCATCAAGCTCTGCTTCAACATCAACTTTTGATACCTCAGAGATAGTAGCTAAATCAGCAAGTATGTCTCTGTCATTAGTTTTCTCTAGTGAGCCATCTTCTTTATTTACAGTTAAACCTAAGCTTAGACCATAAGATAAGTCAGCTAGAGTTTGTAATCTTAACTTTTTATCAAAGCTATCATCAGGCATGGCAAATAAGTCTTGATCTGCTTTTTCAATTTTCTCTTTAACATCCATACCTAAATTGGTAAGGCAAGCGACAACAGAACCAGGTAGTGGCTGAGCATCATTTAAAAGGTTAGAAAACACATTCATAAACACACGGCTACCAGGCTCAACACCTTTGGCCATAGCACCAATCATCAGTGAGTACCAAGTAAATTGATTCTCAGAGATACCTGCTTTTGTTAAGTCATCAAGGATCTTCTTATATAAGCCATTTTTAACAGTCATGGAAATTCCTTTTTTTCTTTTTCTATGTAAAAAATTTCTTAAATTATATTATAATGTGACCAGTTTCACCTAACCACAAGAGAAAAACTTCTTTTGTGTTGTCGCTTTTTGAAAAAATGGAATTTAAAGATGCATCCAATGCTTAACATCGCAGCTCGTGCTGCACGCGCCGCAGGTAACTTAATTGCACGTAACCTAGGTCAAGATGGTTTTGACGTTCAAGAGAAGAACAAAGACGATCTAGTAACTGACATTGATAAACAGTGCGAAAAAGTTATCACTGACACTTTACTAAAGTCTTATCGTGATCACTGCATTATCGGTGAGGAAGGCGGTGTTATCGGCAATCCTGACTCAGAGTATCAGTGGGTAATCGATCCTATCGACGGTACCACTAACTTTGTTAAGGGCATTGCTCACTGCGCTGTATCAATTGCATTACGTCACAATGGTAAGACCGAAGTTGGCGTAGTATTTGATCCAATGTTAAACGAGATGTTCACTGCAGCTCGTGGTGATGGTGCATTCTTAAATGGCCACAGAATCCGTGTTGCTAACGCAGATTCATTAGACGGCTCTATCATTGGTACTGCTTTCCCAACAAGATATCGCGATAGAATGCCTGCTTACCTAGATTTATTCTCACGTTTAATTTCAAATTGTGCTGACGTACGTCGTATGGGCAGTGCAAGTCTTGATCTATGCTATGTAGCATGTGGCCGTTTTGATGGTTACTTAGAGCAAGGCCTAAAGCAGTGGGACTTTGCAGCAGGTGACTTAATCGTTCGTGAGGCTGGCGGTATCGTAACTGATTTCTTAGGCGAGACTAATTACGTTAAATCAGGTAACGTTGTAGCAGGTAACCCTAAGGTTCTACGTTCACTACTTAAGATCTGTGACGTTCAAAACCTACCAGCTATCCTTCGCTAATTTATAGCTACAATTACACAAAAGGCGCTGAAGTAAAACTTAACGCCTTTTTCCTCTCTAATCTCTTAAAATTTAAAACATTCTTTAAATCTAATTTGAGCGTTTAAATAGTGGCATTACGGTTGCATCTTTGTCTTTAAAGATGTCCTTAATTTGCACTAATAACA
This sequence comes from uncultured Succinatimonas sp., assembly GCA_900316375.1. Lineage (GTDB taxonomy): Bacteria > Pseudomonadota > Gammaproteobacteria > Enterobacterales > Succinivibrionaceae > Succinivibrio. The sequence continues at coordinate 1,745 of ONCS01000086.1, forward strand.
CCTCAGCTGTAGATAAGCTATCAACTAAAGCATTGTGAGCATCGTAAGCTGGTAGACCGCGTCTTTCACGGATAGCAAACAAGCGTACATCCTCATGATTAGATGTTCTGTTAAGGGCTCTTTCAATTCCCATGGTATCTAGTGGGATAAATGGTAGGGGAGCACTTTGATGAAGTCCTAAGGTCTTTTTAATAAAGTTAGTTTCAATGTACTGGCAGTGCATTAAAACTAAACCGCCGCTTATAGTATCTAAAAGCTCAATCATGGCTGCAACGGGCTCTTTACCTTGCTCTAACTGCTCTGGGGTGATCATATTGACCACGGCACTGTCTTTTTTAATAAAAGCAGAGTTATTTACAAAGTAATGAAAGTTTGTACTAAAGTCGATATTAAGTTTTTTAAGCCCAACGCCACCAATAGATAAAACTACATCTTTACTTGGATCAATACCTGTAGTTTCAAAATCAATAGAGGTGAGCTTACAGTCTTTAACTAAACTATTGCCACTTGGTAATTCTCTTAAATAGAAATTTTTAAGATATTCTGGGCAATCTTTAGATTTTGCAAACTTAACACAACGACGCTTAATGTGCTCAATCGGATCTAAAAGCTTTAACATTTAGAGCACGCCCTTGCCTGAGGCAAATCTAAAGGATGCAGCCTTTTGGTGTTTCGCAATAATTCTAAAGGCATCACGTAAGTGGTTACGCTCAAACTGACTTAATTCATCAGGGTTTAGATTATTAGTTAGTTTTTCACCATGCTTTAAAGCATGCATTTGATGCTTAAATCTTACAAAGTTTAAGAAGGTATAAGCCTCTTTTAACTCTTGATAATCAACTTCCTTAATTAGGTCAATTTCAACTGCAGCTTTTAAGCGCTCATAAGTATCGGTAGCTTCTGATTTTGCAGCAATACCATATAAACGAGCAATTTCAATAATGAGGTTAATTGCTTGTTTTTTGATATTCAAGTATGGCTTGTTATCACCATCTTTGGTGAGCACAAAGATTCTAAAGGTACCAAGTGGTGGAGCTACCGCTGTTGAGATGCTAATTAAGGTTGCTAAGAAACGAGAGTTTGCATTAGCTGTCTCAATTAAGTGAGTACGTAATTGTTTTACAAGCGCAGTATTGCCGTATAGACAGCGCATATCTAAAAAGACATTACTTGCTAAAATTGCATCTTGGGTAGTATTGGAAATCCACTGTGAGTAGTAGTCTTTCCATTGTTCAAGAGATGCTAACCAGCGTGGATTTGAGGCCATAAAGTTACCATCACATAGAGGATAACCACACTTATCTAAATTCTCGGTTACAAACTTAGCAAGTTTTTCAAAGTAGCTCTTTTCCTCATCATTAAGCTCACGCTTGGTGATAATGCAGTTGTCTTGATCAGATAAGAACTGTACCTCAGAGCGTGCCTGAGAGCCTGCTGCTACAAAGGCAAAGTCAACAGGTGCAATACCTAGCTCTTTTTCTGCAAGAGTTAAAATTGCTCGACAGAAGGTATCAGCAATATGGCTCATCACCTTTTGAATGGTGTGAGGTTTAACATTAGTTTGAACTAGAGTTTCAAAGATCTCTTCTTTTTGCTTAGATAAAAGCTGTAACTTCTCAACAGATTTAGCACGAGTAATTCTTTGGCAAAGATAAACTGCTTGTAACTGAGAGTTTTGTAATAAAGAGGTGGTAGATACAGTACCAAAAATCTTACCATCTTTAACTACAGGTAAGTTTTTAATGTTGTACATCACCATGATCTCTAGTGCATCAAAAATGGTTTGATTAGCATCAATAGTGGTGACATTGGTAGTCATGATCTTTGAAATAGGATCATTGATGTCCATAGCTTTAGCTACAGCTTTTAAGGTAATGTCTGATTTAGTAACAATACCTAGGAGGGTATCACCTTCCATTACCATAGCTAAATCACTATTAGCCTCGCCTAGCTTAATTGCAGTTTGGCAAATGGTGGTGTCTTTGGTAACTAGGGCTAAATCATGGAAACAAACTGACTCAATCTTTTTATTAGTAGAGCCTTTAGCATCAGCACTTACTTCATCAGCGTAGTTATGAGATGAGGATAGACGCACCCACTCTTTAGAGTTGAAGTATTCACCCACAGCTTTATTCTTACTGATGATAAAGTTTAAAACTTGCTTTGGAATCAAATAAAGTAGGGTATTTTCAAGAAAAACTACTTTGTAATCTGAAGTACCTTGCTTTTCAAGTTGAGTAAAGCCAAAGGTATCACCTGCGGCGTATTTAGCGCGTAGTGAGTTATCTGGTTTATTGCGCTCTTCTACAACACCAGTTCTAATCATATAAAGACCAGCACCTGCTAGTGCCTCGTTATCTAATTCTTCACCTGTAGAGTGATAGCTAATAGAAATTTGAGTAGCAGTAGCGTCTTTTTCAAGATCATTTAATTGGGAGAAAGGGTAGGTCTTAGAGATAAACTCATAAATATTAGGTAATAAAGATTTGTTTTCCATTGCAATCCCAAAATATAGTTGTAGTTTTAGTCAATATTGTATAAGTCTTAGTGTAATACAAAAATGTGATTAAGTAAGCGTTTACATGAAGATAATAAAGCCAATTTTTTATTCTGTGAGGTAGGTTTAAAAATTTACTTTTAGAAAATTATAGATGGTTAAGAACAAAAATCCACCTAAGGATGCCCTAAGGTGGATTTTAAAATTAAGCTATGTTTTAGGCTTAATCAATGAAAGGATCGGTCTCTCTTTGAGTATCGATGGTACGAGTTGCAGCAGTTGCAGTCTTTTGATCAAAACCGCCAGCACGCTCAGCCTTATTGAAGTTCTCTGGTAACTTCTCATCAGCACCATTTGGTACGTTTGAGTAATCAACAGCTTCAACAGTAGGCTCTGAAATACCTTCAATACCTGATAAAGAAACATCACGTAGACCACCAGCTTGTGCTGAATGCTCGATGGTTAAATCAGCTTCAGTTCTACCTTGTGGAGCAGAGCTAAAGTCTACATTGTAGTCTTCACCTTGCCCCATCTCTTGCTCAGTAAATACTAGATCTTTGTGAGTGTATGGAGGAACATCTACGATCTTCTTTACTGGCTCTTGAGGCTTAGCAGGAGTGCCAATGCGTCTTGGCTTAGCAACTGGCTTTGACTCATTGTTCTTCTCAACAGGTGCTTCATTTCTTGGACGACGCTGACGTGGCTCGCGTGGCTCTTTTACCTCACGAGGCTCTTTATTAGCGTTATCCTCGTTACGAGGCTTTCTAGGCTTAGGGCTCTTCTGTGGACGGGTATTTTCTTTATCCTCAGTGTTACGTGGAGCCTTTTGCTCGCGCTCAGGACGCTCGCTACGCTCTGCTTTAGCATTGCGTTGATTGTTCTTGCGATTGTTCTGACGTGGCTTAGTACCATCAGCATTACGCTTGTTGTTATTAGGACCTCTTCTTTGGCCATTACGTTGATTCTTCTTAGGCTCTTCTTTCTTCTCTTCAGTACCAAAAATTGAACCAAAGAATGCTTTAATAGAACCTAGAATTGAACCTTCTTCCTTCTTAGCTACAGTCTTCTTTGGCTTAGTATCTTTCTTAGGAGCAGCCTTTGGAGTAGACATAGTAGAAGATAGAATGTCAGCGTTAATAGCTGGAGTATCAGTCTTCTCGGTGATCTGACTTGAGTTTTTAATTACATTCTCAAGTAGAGGATTTTCAAAGAAGTTTTCTGCCTTCTCGCGGTTTTCCTTATCTAAATCACGTAGTACTTCAAGAGAGTTGATGTTGCTCTCTTTAGCTACAGGAGTTTGGATACAACGGTTAACCTGGTATTCCTGAGGCATGTAAGTCTTTTCAGGAACAATGGTAATACGAGTCTTAGTACGCTCTTCAATTGCAGCTAAAGCCGCTCTCTTCTCATTTAGAATAAAGGTTGCAACTTCAACTGAGGCAATTGCAAATACGTCGCCTGCGTTCTCCTTGTGAGCCTCTTCTTCAACTAGACGAAGAATTGATAGGGCAAGTGAAGAACTATCACGGCAAGTACCTTGACCATTACACATTGGGCATACGTGAGAGCTACTCTCCTCAAGTGAAGGACGTAGTCTTTGACGTGACATCTCTAAAAGACCAAAGCGTGATAAACGGCTAAACTGAATACGTGCTCTATCTTGACGTACAGCTTCGCGCATTCTGTTTTCAATTTCACGTTGATTCTTAAGTGGAGTCATATCGATAAAGTCGATAACAACTAGACCACCTACGTCACGTAAACGTAATTGACGAGCAATTTCTTCAGCTGCTTCAATATTAGTTTGAAGAGCAGTTTCCTCAATATCGCCACCTTTAGTAGCTTTAGCTGAGTTAACGTCAATTGAAGTTAAAGCCTCGGTAGGATCGATAACGATAGCACCACCTGATGGAAGACGTACTTCACGCTTGTAAGCAGAGTCAATCTGGCTTTCAATTTGGAACTTGCTAAATAGAGGAATATCGCCTTGATACATGTGAACTTTTGATACAAACTCAGGGCGAACAAGATTTACATAATGTAAAATCTGCTCATAAGCATCTTTGCTATCAACTAAGATTTCACCGATATCAGGACGTAAGTAATCACGAATTGCACGTAGGGCAATATTTGATTCTTGGTGAATTAAGAATGGAGCTGGGCGTGATTGAGCAGCGGTCTTAATCATATCCCAAAGTTTAGTTAGAATGGTTAAATCCCACTCAAGCTCTTCAGCACTCTTACCTACACCTGCGGTACGAACGATTACGCCCATACCATTAGGTACTTCAAGTCCCTTTAAAGCAGCCTTAAGCTCAGTTCTATCCTCGCCTTCGATGCGACGTGAAATACCGCCAGCACGAGGGTTATTTGGCATTAAAACTAAGTAGCTACCTGCTAAAGAAATGAAAGTAGTAAGTGCAGCACCTTTTAAGCCACGCTCTTCTTTCTCAATTTGAACGATAACCTCTTGGCCTTCTTTCAAAGCTGAGCGAACTTGAGCATGATCATTAAAGTTAGTGCCAGCAGGGTAATACTCTCTTGCAATTTCTTTAAGAGGTAAAAAGCCGTGACGCTCTACACCATAATCAACGAATGCAGCTTCTAAGCTAGGTTCGATACGAGTAATGGTACCTTTGTAGATGTTGGCTTTTTTGTTGGCATGCTGTGGGGATTCAATGTCGAGATCATACAGCTTCTGACCATCGACTAGGGCAACGCGAACCTCTTCAAGTTGGGTCGCATTTATAAGCATTCTCTTCACGAGAAATCATCCTTTTTTACATATCTGCAGGCAATAAAAAACGAGAGCTTTAAAAAGTAAAAGCTCAAAGCTATCTAAGCCTTGTACAGATTAAGTTTTTAATACATCTTAAAAATAACGCGCCTATACTTTCAACAAAGTGGGGTTTTCTTAAGACAGCCGAAATCTAGTCCTCTTTATCCTTAACATACACAATGCCATAAGCATTGCTTAAGCAAAGACGCAAGGCATCCCTTGCAGAGTTTTAGATTTACAAAATTTCTAGTAGAAACCAAGTACTAAACGGTCACCGTACTAGATAGGCCATATTATGCCATAAAACGCTTAGCAATACCGCTAAAAGCTATGATTTGTCTTACATTAATTGCTAAATTTGTAAAATAAGATTAATACTTTTGACGCAGTTAACAATGTTAACGAAGAGTCTTTTCATAATACTTGTGAAAAAATCTGCTTTTTTCATAGGAAAATATCCAATTTAGGCTAAAATAGGCACAAGTTTTTTTAGGTGTTAGCATGGCAGAAAAGCAAGTAGTTACTCATAAAGTAAGTTATCGTATCGCAGATGAGAACGATGAAGGTCAAAGACTTGATAATTATCTAGCACGTATTCTAAAAGGTGTGCCTCGTAGCATGCTCTATAGAATTTTACGTCGTGGTGAGGTTAGAGTTAATAAAGGTCGCGTTACTCCATCATATAAGTTAAAAGCAGGCGATAACATCCGTATCCCTCCTGTAACTGTAACTGAAGGTCCTGTAACTATTCCAAGTTCTAATCTGCATCTTGTACAAGATTTAAAAGACAGAATTTTATTTGAAAATGACGATCTTTTAGTTGTTAATAAGCCAGCAGGTCTTGCTGCCCACGGTGGTAGTGGTATTGAGTTTGGTTTAATTGAATCTTTGCGTGCCCTAAAGCCAGAACAGCGCTTTTTAGAGCTTGCTCACCGCTTAGATAAAGAAACTTCAGGTTGCTTGATTGTAGCTAAGCGCAGATCAGCTCTTCGTAACCTTCATGAGCAGTTTAGACAAAGAATTGTTAAAAAGCGTTATTTAACCTTAGTTCCAGGTAAATGGGATAGACGTGTTCACTTAGTTGATGCTCCTTTAGTTAGAAACGAGCTACGCTCAGGTGAACGCATGGTTGAAGTTAGCTTTAAAAACGGTGCTCCATCCTCAACTGGTTTTGATGTAGTTGAATACTTAAATGGCGCTACTTTAGTTGCAGCTATGCCTCACACTGGTCGTACTCATCAAATTAGAGTGCACACCGCCTACGTAAAACACCCAGTAGGTGGAGATGAGAAATACGGTGATAAAGAATTTAATGCTCATCTAAAAGAAATTGGTCTAAAGCGTATGTTCTTACACGCCTTTAGAATTACTTTCTTAAATCCAGCCGATAACCGTATGTTAAAAGTAGAAGCTCCATTGCCACCAGAACTTGAAGCAGCTGTTGAGGCTTTACGCATTAAAAAAAAGGAAAACTCTGATGACTAAAGAGCAAGACTTTTCCTACATTGATGGTAGCCGTGAAGTAGTTTTTGATGATAAGCTTTTAGAATGTCTTAAAAAGACTAAAGCCATTGCCTTTGATTTAGATGGTACTTTAACTAACAGTATTGGCAACATTTTAAAGTGTACTCATTACACTTTAGGAGAGCTTGGTTACCCACAGCCAAGTGATAAAGCTATTATGAGCACCATTGGTAAAGAGTTATCAGAGGCTTTAACCTCATTATTGCCTGAGGATAAAAAATCTGAAGGTCAGTACGTTACAAAGCGCTATCGTGAATTTTTCATGGCTAATGCTGATTTTCAAATTGACCATCTATTTAAAGGGATCTTACCTTTAATGCAAAAGCTCCGTGAAAAAGGTATTAAGATTGGTTATGCCTCAGGTCGTGCTCACGCAGGTATCATGCGTACTTTAAATGGAACTTTTTTAGGTGAGTACTGTGATGGTATCGCTGCTGGCAATGAGTGTCCCTCTAAGCCTGATCCTACTATGATGAATTTACTTGCACAGCGTCTTGATGTGAAATGTGAAGAGATTTTAGGTATAGGTGACTCTGGCCTTGATATTTTGCTTGGCCAAAACGCTCACACCATGACTTTAGGTGTGCAAACAGGCGTGTGGTCAGGGGATGCTCTATTAAAGTTAAAGCCTGATGCTATCTTAAAAGAAGTAGGAGATTTAACTTCTTATCTTGATAAATTGTAAGTAATCATCTGTATATCAGCGGATAAATTTAGCTTATCGAAAACTAAAAAGGCAAGGACTAAAACCTTGCCTTAATTGTATTTAAATCAGCTTTCTTAAAGACTATTTCTTGCAAACAATATCGTTTACCGCACCATGACTTCCAATAAAGAATGGAATTTGATTGATGGTTCTGTCAGCAATAACTAATAAATTAAGTTTGCAATCTTTTTGCTTTCTAACGTTATAAATCTCATCTTTAGTGTAGAAAATACTATCTAAAGCCTCAAAATCAATCACAAAGGAGCGGTTTTGAGTAGTGTAGTAGATCTCTTGTTTAAAGTTTTTAGAAACTAAACTTACAGGAACCTCTGATAATACTAATGGTAATTTTACAAGTTCACTTACTAATTGACTTAAATTTTTATTATCAGCCATTTTAGAGAGCTGATTGTAGGTCATATAGATACCAGCATAGGTAGCATTTTTGGCATTATCATCAAAGGTAATGGAGGCTTTTTTAGTAGTATCGTAGCGTTCTGTAGTGATAATACCTAACATTGGCTCTTTAATTGAGCCTTGCATACCTTTACTGTTGTGACTGAAAATGGCAGCTGTTGATTGATACTTCTTTTTAGAGGCAATATCACGAGAGATGATTTCTTTCATATTCCCATCGTAATCTTCAACATCTTCTAAAATAACCTCATAAACACCATAGTGCTTAGTCTCAAACATTGAAGTTAAGGCATAAGCATGTACTGTAGATACGGTAAATAAAGATGTAATAGCAGCAACAGATAAAGCTTTTAAGGCTGATTTTATAAGCATATAACCACCGACAAACAAATTAACTAATTCTAGTGTATACTCTAATCGCATTTAAGATTAGAAAATTGTTGCAATTTTGCGAGAGCAACAAAGAAATTTTTCAATTAAGTTTTTGAAAAACTTGTAATTTGACTATCAACAGAAGTTGTGAGGTTCACATGAAAGAGCTTGCTTTTAGCGAGAACGTAAATTTTGATAAGCTTGCCAATACTGATGCAAGCTATGACACCACCATTGATCCTTCATATTTACCTAGATTACAAGAAAGCTGTGTCAAGATTTTAGAGCCAGTTCAAACAGAGTTTAAGTTCTATGTAGATATGCAAGGCTTACGTACTATTGAAGGTAGGGTTAAAGCTAAGCTTTCATTTATCTGTCAGCGCTGTCAAAAAGAGTTTGTTAAAGAAATTGAGAGTAACTTCTTATCAACTTGTGATGAGCAAAAGGCAAAAAGTTTAAAAATTGATGAAAAGTTAGATATCGTAGAGCTCAACGAAGATGGTACCTTTAATCTTTTAGCTTTCTTAGAAGATTGCCTATTACTAGAAATTCCTTACATTACCTCTCATGAGGAGAATGAGCCTGAGTGTAAAGAAGGCAATGAGTGGTCTTTTGGCAAGGTTGAAAAAAGCGAGGATGACAATCCTTTTGCTAAGCTTGCCTCTTTAAAAGATCATTTAAAGAAGTAATTTTCTAGAATATTGGTATTAATACCTATTAATAGACCATTAATTATTGATTAATTGGCTTGTCTATTAATTGGTAAACTTTTAGCTAATCTTTTGAATTTCAAAGCTTTGTGCGTCAAATGATAGCTAAAAACAAACAAACTGATATTTTTGCTTGAAATACAAAAACTTTATCAGTATAATACCGCGATTAGCGCCACCTAGTGTGGTTGAATTGTTTTGTTAAGTAAGTTAGCGGGGTATTTTGTTCTCCGCACATTAAGTATAATTAGGAGACAAGGAAATGGCTGTTCAGCAGAACCATAAGTCCCGTTCACGTCGTGACATGCGTCGTTCACACGATGCTTTATCAGCAATGCAGTTATCTGTAGATAAGACTTCTGAGGAAGTTCATATTCGTCATAACATCACCGCAGACGGTTACTACCGTGGTGAGAAGTTAAATCTAACTCCTGCTAAGCCTTTAATGTCAAAAGCAGAGTTCTTAGCTTCAAAGAAATAATTTCTTTAAGTAAGTGAATTTGAGGAAGGGCGTTGCGAGAAATCGCTACGCCCTTTTTAGTGTATGGATAGCAAACAAACAGTAACTGTAGCGCTAGATGCCACAGGTGGAGATCTGGTAAATCCTTTAAGTGTAGCTAAAGCTATTCGTTTTGCTTTAGTTTTAAATCCTGATTTAAGAATTAAAGTTTATGGTAGCCAGAAAATCAATGTCGCTTTAGCTTCAGAGAAAATCGATGCTAAACGTTATGACTTTATTCTAGCTCCAGAAAGTATCCCTCAAGATGAGGAGCCAAGAAAGGTTATTGAAAGCTATAGCCAGTGCGCAATGCGCAAGGTAATTGAAGCTGTTTCTAATCATGAAGCTGATGTTGCTGTATCAAGCGGTGGCACCGGTCCCTTAGTTACCTTATCTCGTCATATCCTAGGTGTTTTAGATAATTTAAGACCAGCTCTATGCGCTAAAATCCCATCAGGTCCTGGCAAATATGCTCTAATGCTTGATTTAGGCGCGAATGCCCAAAGTAAGAGTGCTGATCTATACTCTTTTGCAAAATTAGGTCACTGTGCCTATAAAGTTTTATTTAACTCAAGCTCTCCTCGTGTCAGTGTATTAAATGTAGGTACTGAGCGTAACAAGGGCAGTGCTTTAGTAAAAGAAGCTCGTGATTTAATTGAAAAAGACAGACTTTTAAATTGCTTAGGCTTTGTTGAGGCTAATCAGTTATTTACAGGCGAAACAGATGTTATCGTAACTGATGGCTTTACAGGTAATGTAGCTTTAAAGGCAGCAGAAGGTGTGGCTTCTATATTTTTAAATGCTCAAGGTATGAAGAAATTCTTCTCAAAACTTGCCCGTCCTGATTGGCTAATTCCTTGGCAATATAATGGATCTTTGTTATTAGGTGTGGATGGCTTAGTAGTTAAAAGTCATGCTAGCGCTGGACAAGAAGCTATTGCTGTAGCTCTAGTACAGTCATATAACATGGCAAAATTACACATTGTCGAAAGTATAAAAAACGAGCTAAAAATATCTTAAAAGTGGATTTTTAGCTGACATTTGATAAAATACACACATCTTTGTTTTACCAATTGGAGAATTCATTGTTTACTAGAATTCTTGGAACAGGTAGTTACCTGCCAGAACAAATCCGTTCAAATGCTGATTTAGAGCGCATGGTTGATACTTCAGACGAGTGGATTATGACTCGTACCGGTATCTCAGAGCGCCGTATCGCAGCTCCAGATGAGACCGCATCTTCAATGGGTGCAATTGCAGCTAAAAGAGCATTAGAAGCTGCTAATGTTGATCCAAGTGAGATTGACTTAGTAATTTGTGCTACTACCTCTGCTCAATATGCTTTCCCATCATGTGCTTGTGAGATCTCAGGTTTACTTGGAATTTCTGATTGTCCTGCTTTTGATTTAGCTGCTGCATGCTCAGGCTTTAGCTATGGCTATGCACTAGCTCACTCAATGATTTTATCAGGTCAGGCTAAAAAGGTTTTAATTGTAGCTGCCGACTTAATGTCTCGTGCTTGTGAACCTAATGACAGAACTACTATCATTTTATTTGGTGATGGTGCTTCTGCTTGTGTATTAGGTGAATCTGAGACTGAAGGTACTATCGCAGTTCACATGTCAGCTGATGCTAAGTACGGTCCATTATTAAAGATGGCATATCCTAAGCGTGGCGTGGATACTTCAAATGACTCTTGGTTATACATGAAGGGCAATGACGTATTCAAGCATGCTGTGACCGTTCTAGCTAATCTTGTTACTAAGACTTTAGAAAAGGGCAATATGCAAGCATCCGATCTAGATTTCTTAGTTCCTCATCAGGCAAATCTTCGTATTATTACCGCAACAGCTAAAAAGTTAAATCTTGATATGTCACAGGTTATCGTAACTCTAGACAAGCAAGGTAATACCTCAGCTCCATCTGTAGGTCTTGCACTAGATGAAGGTATCCGTACAGGTCGCATTAAGCGCGGTGACGTATTACTGCTCGAATCTTTCGGTGGTGGTTTTACTTGGGGCTCTGCTCTAATCCGCTACTAGTCAAAATTTCACACAAAAAGCACAGATCCTGTGCTTTTTTTTAGGAGATCTATAAATGAAAAAATACGCAGCTGTATTTCCAGGTCAGGGCTCTCAGAGCGTTGGTATGTTCGCAGATTTCATGGACAATGAGATCGTAGCTAAAACCTATGCAGAGGCTAACGAGGCATTAGGTTACGATTTAAAGAACATCACTTTAAATGGTCCAGATACTGAGTTAAACAAGACTGAAGTAACTCAGCCAGCTATTTTAACAGCATCAGTTGCAGCTTTTAGAGTTTTAATGTCAAAGGCTGAAAAGCCTGCAGCTTTAGCAGGTCACTCACTAGGTGAGTACTCAGCATTAGTAGCAGCAGGTGCTATTGATTTTAAAGATGCTGTAAAGCTTGTAAGACTACGTGGTCAGGCTATGCAAGAGGCAGTTCCAGCAGGTGTTGGTGCTATGGCAGCTGTTTTAGGTTTAGAAGATCAAGTAATTATTGATACTTGCGCTAAGGTATCAACTGACTCATCAAAGGTATGGGCAGCTAACTTCAACACTCCAGGTCAGGTTGTGATCTCAGGCAACAAAGAAGCTGTAGATAAGGCTTGCGAAGAGTTCAACGCATTAGGTGCAAAGCGTGTTGTTCCTCTAGCAGTTTCTGCTCCATCACACTGCCCACTAATGCAAAGTGCTGCTGACAAGTTAGAAAAAGCATTAAAGGAAATTACTGTAAAGGATGCTCAGATCCCAGTATACGCTAATGCTACAGCTAAGCCTGTTGTAAAAGCTGCTGACATCATTGAAGCATTAGTTGCTCAATTAACTAAGCCTGTTCGTTGGGTTGAAACTGTACAAGCTCTAAAGGCAGACGGTGTAGAGGCTTTAATTGAAGTTGGTCCTAACAAAGTTCTATGTGGCTTAAATCGTCGTATTGATAAGACCTTAGGCGCTGCTAATGTTTGCAACGAAGCAACTTTAGATAAGGCAATTGAAGTTTTAGCATAAGGATTTTTAAATGTTTAATTTAGATTTTACTGGTAAAGTTGTTTTTGTAACTGGCGCTAGCCGTGGTATTGGTAAAGCTATTGCTATGAATTTCGCTGAGCACGGTGCTACTGTTTACGGTACTGCAACTTCAGAGAAGGGCGCACAAGGTATTACTGAGTACTTAAATGGTAAAGGCCAAGGCTTTGTAATGAACTCTTTAGACAAAGAGTCTGTTGAAAAGTGCTTCAACGAAGTATTATCTGTAGCTGGTACTTGCCCTGATGTATTAGTTAACAACGCTGGTATCACCCGTGATGGTCTTTTCATGCGTATGAAAGATGCTGATTGGAATGATGTATTACAGTGCAACTTATTTGCTTGCGTACAACTTGCTAAACTTTGCGTAACCCCAATGATGAAAAAGCGCGCAGGTCGCATCATCAATATCGCTTCAATTGTAGGCCAAGATGGTAACGCAGGTCAGTGTAACTATTCAGCAGCTAAGGCTGGTTTAATTGGTTTTAGCAAATCACTTGCTAAAGAAGTAGGCTCTCGTGGTATTACTGTAAACTGCATTGCTCCTGGCTTTGTAGCAACTGATATGACCGCTGCTTTAAATGAAGAGCAATTAAAGGCATGGACAAACACCATTCCTTTAAAGAGAGCAGCAACTGCTGATGATATTGCAGCATCTGCATTATTCTTAGCATCTGACATGGCAAGCTATATTACAGGTTCAACCATCGATGTAAACGGTGGTTTACACTGCAATTAGTAAGATTTTCTTATAATGGCGTGCTAATTGTGTGATTTATTGCAAATATCATTATATTTGACTACCAAATTAGGTTGAAAACATATATAATTAGCGCAAGTTTATTTTTGTTTTAGCATTGGGCTAAAACGTTAATTTGTATAGGACAGTAGCTGCATTTGTGCAGTCTGATCAAGGAAAAAAATGAGCAACAGCAATATTGAAGAGCGCGTAAAGAAGTTTGTCGTAGAGCAGTTAGGTGTAACCCCAGAGCAGGTTGTACCTGAGGCATCTTTCGTTGATGATTTAGGTGCTGACTCACTAGACACTGTAGAACTAGTTATGGGTTTAGAGACTGAGTTCGGTATTGAGATCCCTGATGAGGATGCTGAGAAGATCAACACCGTTCAGGCTGCTATCAACTACATCACTGAACACCAGAACTAATAGCTTACAAGGCTATTAGATTAAATAGGGATGGAGACCCCATCTTCTGTTCATTAAATAAATAGACTGGAGATGAAATTCATCTCCTTTCTTTTTGCAAAATTTTACGGAGAATCCAACAGTGCAATTACGCAGGGTTGTAGTTACTGGTATGGGCATGTTAAGCCCTGTTGGCGGTAATCTTGATGAATCATGGAAGAACCTATTAGCAGGTAAGAGCGGTATTTCAAAGATTGAACACTTTGATACAACTGATTTCTCAGTTAAGATCGCAGGTCTTGTAAAAGACTTCAATGCTGCTGATTGGGGCATTTCAGTTAAAGATCAACGTAAGATGGATTTATTCATCCAGTACGGTATTGCTGCTGGCATCATGGCTATCAATGATTCAGGTATCGAAATTACTCCTGAAAACGCTGACAGAATCGGTACTATGATCGGTTCTGGTATTGGTGGCTTACCTCTAATTGAAAAGAACGTAAATGGCTTAGCTGCTCGTGGTGCTCACGGTATCAGCCCATTCTTCGTTCCATCAACCATTATCAATATGGTTTCAGGCCAATTATCAATCATGAAAGGTCTACGTGGCCCTAACCTATCAATGGTTACTGCTTGCGCAACCGGTACTCATGCTATTGGCTTGTCAGCTCGTTTAGTTGCATACGGTGATGCTGATGTAATGGTTTGCGGTGGTGCAGAAAAAGCTTCAACCCCTATGGGTATCGGCGGTTTCGCTGCAATGAAGGCTCTTTCACATCGTAACGATGATCCAGAGCATGCTTCACGCCCTTGGGATAAGGATCGTGACGGTTTCGTTCTAGGTGACGGCGCTGGTGTATTAGTTCTAGAAGAGTACGAGCACGCAAAGGCACGTGGTGCTAAGATTTACGCAGAGCTAGTTGGCTTCGGTATGTCAGGCGATGCTTACCACATGACTGCAACTCCAGAAACTGGTGAAGGTGCAGCTCGTGCAATGGTTGCAGCTCTAAAGGATGCTAATGTAAAGCCAGAGCAAGTTAACTACATCAACGCACACGGTACTTCTACTGGTGTTGGTGACTTATCAGAGTTACGCGCTGCAAAGACTATTTTCGGCGATGCTCCTAAGAATACTTGCATGAGTTCAACTAAGTCAATGACTGGTCACTTACTAGGTGCAGCTGGTGCTATCGAAGCTGTTATCACTGTAATGTCAATCAAAGATCAAATCTGCCCTCCAACAATTAACCTTCAGAACCCTGAAGATGAGGTTGGCGATTTCAACTTAGTTCCAGGCGTTCCACAGAAACACGACATTGAGTACGCTATGTCAAATAACTTCGGTTTCGGTGGTACTAACGGCTCAATTCTATTCAAGCGTGTTGACTAAGATTTAATCTTACAAACACTAAAAATCCCGCAAAGAAAAACTTTAGCGGGATTTAGTTTGTCTAAAATGTGTGGCTTACAGCTTTTTAATCACGCCTTCTATTTGATCTTTTCTTACAATTCCAAAATATCTACTGTCAAAGCTATCTTGCTTTTGACTTGCTACAATAAACTCATCGTCTTTTAGTACCGTATCAAGATTATGCTTTGGTAATAAGCGATTTTGTGCATCTTTTGAACCTGGTTTAGTAGTGTCAATGAGTCTATCATTAACCTCAATACCTCTATCATTAATAACCACGTGATCTCCTGTTGTAGCTACTATGCGCTTACCAATAGGTGCATTACCATATTCACATTTTCCAGTATCTAAATAAGCCCTTTCTGAGGCTAGCTTTGCAACTTCGCCTTGTATACAGAATAAGATGATATCGCCAAGCTCTGGTTCCTTGTCGATGATTTGATACCAGCCTTTAGGGAGTGAGGAGGTGGTGTTGTAGCGATAGGGAAGTATGTACATGAATAAACTAATAGATACAGTTATAATCGTAATTGAAAATAACAATAGTGTTAAAAGGTTAGTATAACTTGATTTCATGTTCTTTACCGTAAGTAAAACATAATTCTCATAATACAGCTTATTTAAGACTTACAATAGATGAAAACTCAAATGAGGCCATATAATCATGATAGTGTTAACCACTACTTAATTTTTAAAGGATTTTGATAAGTATCTAGATATGCTTAAAGATACCGAGCTCCTCCTAACAAAAAATGGAAAGGTAGTAGCTAAACTCACATCAGCAACTACTAGTATAGTTGATGAATTAGCTGGTATTTTAAGTGCAGCTCCACAAGATATAGATATGAAGAAAGTAAGAAAGGAACGATTAGAAAAGAAATACGGTGACATCTAGGAATTTTTAGATGTCACAGTAAAGCTAATTTACGGTTGAAAGTGAATCGATCGCATCTTGAGTTTCTTGTTTTACCTTAATAGCTTTTTCACCTAAGGCTTTGATTAACTCAATGTAGATTAAGTCGATGATGAAGAACACACTTAAACGAGAGTCAGCATAGCCATGTGCTAGATCGTAATCATGTACAGCGTGCAACACAGTAATATCAGTAAATGAATACAAAGGAGATGTGGTCTCTGCGGTAATTGCACAAATCATTGCACCACGCTTTGAGCAAATAGCAGCACTTCTTACAAGCTCACCAGTCTTACCAGAATTTGATATATAGATAACTAAGTCATTTGAGGTGATCATAGCAGAGTGTGTCATGATCTCATGAGAGTCTGTGTAGCAGCGTGCATCAATACCAATACGAGCGATCTTACGGGCCGCATCTCTTGCTAGAAAACCTGAACTTCCAATACCAAAGAAGAATACATGACGTGCTGATACCATCTCTTTTACCATCTTGGTAACTGATTCAAAACCAATTTCCACAGCGGTTTGAGAAAGTAAGGTTTGGTTTAACTGCAAAAGCTTTTGAGCAGTAGCTTCGCAGCTTTCTTTTAAGTTAATAGCGGTGCGTTTAGTATGGCTATCACTATCTTGAGCACCTAGATCCTGAGCAAGTGAGATCTTAAAATCTTTTAAAGTTTCAAAACCAAATTTTCTAGCAAATCTTGTAACCGTTGCGTGGCTGATATCACAGTCGCGGGAAATTTCTGAAATAGATGAAGAACAAGCTTTAAGTCCATTAGACAGGAAATAGTGAATTAGCTTGTTATCTGACTTTGAGGCCTTGATTTGTGGATTGCTCAGTTTCTTTAGGATGCTCACAGTAAATTCCTTAGTCTATGTATCATTTAGAGTTTTGTATTTGGTATCGAATGCTAATGAAAATAATTTTACACTCTTGCAAACAAAAATGTAAATTATTTTGAAAATTGCACCTAAATTTGTCGAATTTTGTTAAAAAATTTGACTGTAATCAAAAGGTTATCAAAACTTTCATTTTTCAAATTTTATACAAAGGTTAATTCTGAGTAGTTAAGATCTTTGATCTAGATCAAGGTATAATGAGCTGTCTTTTAAGGAGAACAAAGTGAATCCTATCTTTATCGTTTTACCTATCTTAACTATTTTGACTTATTCATTAGGCTTAACTCTAAAGCTTGATGATTTTAGAATGTTAATTAAAAGACCACTACCGATGTTTATAGGTCTTTTAGGCCAGCTTGTAGTATTACCCGCGATTGCTTTTGCTATTGCCTATACCTTTAATTTAGAAGCTGTATTTTTCGTAGGTTTAGTGTTAATTGCTTGCTGCCCAGGCGGCTCATCATCAAATATCTTTTCGTATATTGCCAAAGGTGATGTAGCATTATCAGTTTCCATGACTGCAGTAAGCTCAATTGTGACCTTATTTACCTTACCTTTAATCATGGCTTATTGTGTGGACTATGTAAGTGTTTCACAAAACGCCGAGATCTTTGGAACGGTAAAACTACCAATTGGTAACCTTTTAATTCAAAACGTGGTGTTGATGTTAATTCCAATTATCTTAGGTGTACTTACTCAATACTTCTTTAAAAATGCTGCTGTAAAGATTTCAAAGGTTTTATCAAAGGCTGCCTTTCCAGCTTTAATTTTGCTGGCAACTATCTTCTTTATTAAACACTATCACAACATTGCAAATCACTTAGATAAACTAGGTCTTTGCGTATTAGCTTTAGTTTTAATTGCTGTTGCTGTATCTACCTTAATGTCGATGCTCTTTAAGCAAAACACCACGATTAAGCGCACTATCGTCATTGAAGTTGCTATGCAAAACGCAGCTCAAGCCATTGCCATTGCTTCAAGTCCATTTGTGTTTAACTCAGAGATCATGACCATTCCAGCAATTCTATATGCCTTAGTCATGAATGTCGTTCTTCTAGCCTATGTAGGCTCACTTCTTAAGTTCTCCAAGCAAGAGCAATTAGCTTAATTTCTCTTGACAACTATGGTCCATATTAGTGCACTTAATGTTCTAATATGGACTGTTCTATAAAATTCTGCTACATTTTAGATCAATAACAAAGAGCTCATAAATGAGCAAACAACAGGCAATAATTTTATAGGACAATTAAAATGACTACTCGCGTAGGTATTTTCGGTTACGGTAACTTAGGCCGTGGTATTGAGTGTGCTGTAAATGCAGCAGCTGACATGGAGCTAGTTGCTGTTTTCACTCGTCGTGATCCAAAAGCTTTAAAGATTGCAACAGCTGGTGTTACTGTAGCTTCAGTTAATGACGTAGCAAGCTACAAAGATAAGATTGATGTAATGATCTTATGTGGCGGTTCTGCTACTGATCTTCCAAAGCAAACTCCTGAGTTAGCTAAGTTATTCAACGTTATCGACAGCTTCGATACCCACGCTAAGATCCCTGAGCACTTCAAGAATGTTGATGAAAATGCAAAGGCAAATTCACACATTGCTTTAATCTCAGCAGGTTGGGATCCAGGTATGTTCTCTCTAAACCGTCTATATGCTAACTGCGTATTACCAAACGGCAAAGATTACACCTTCTGGGGCAAGGGCGTAAGTCAGGGCCACTCAGATGCAATTCGTCGTATCAAGGGCGTAAAGGATGCTCGTCAGTACACCTGCCCAGTACAGGCTGCTTTAGATGCTGTTCGTTCTGGCTCAAACCCAGAGTTAACCACTCGTCAAAAACATACTCGTCTTTGCTATGTAGTATTAGAAGATGGTGCAGATGCAGCATACGTTGAGAACGAAATTAAGACTATGCCTAACTACTTTGCTGATTACGACACCACTGTAAACTTCATCTCTCAAGAAGAGTTAAACAAGAACCACGCTGGTATTCCTCATGGTGGCTTTGTAATTAGATCTGGTGCAACCGGTGTTAATAACGAGCACAAGCACATCATCGAGTACAGCTTAAAGCTTGATTCAAACCCAGAGTTTACTGCAAGTGTTATCGTAGCTTACACTAGAGCAATTGCACGTCTTCACAAAGAAGGCGTAAATGGTTGCAAGACAGTATTTGATATTGCTCCTGCTTACTTATCACCACTATCAGGCGAAGAGTTACGCAAGAACATGCTTTAGTACTTAGATTAAAGTAAGTTTAAAAATCAAAAAGCCAGTGTTTTGCACTGGCTTTTGAGTATGAGCTGTTTAGTTAATCTTTCTATAAACGTAAGTGATCTTCTCGTACTCTAAAACTAACTCTTTATCGCTTAGCTTTAAAATTCGATACATCTCATCAAACAAAGCACTTTGTCCACGAGCTTTGGTCTTGCCTATCACTCTTAACTGATTATCTTCAATCAGCCACTTATCTAAGCTAAAAATAGGTGAGTTTTGTGTGCTTGCACTTCCATCTTGATTTAAGGTAATGACAGGTAGTGCCATCCCATTTTTGTTAACCTCTTCCCAAGTACCTACAAGTTTAGTTTTATCAATTTGTGTAAAGTTTGTAGAGCAGGAGGATAAGAGCATAGCAACACCTAAAATTGATAATACTTTAAATAAGAACTTCATATATGACCTTAGGAGAGTTTCAAATTTGTGCAAGACTTGCTTATTTTAGAGCAAGTGGTTTTGCTTGAAGTGGATAATTACTTTGACAGTGGCGGAGAGAGAGGGATTTGAACCCTCGGGACGTCTATTGACGGCCGTCGCATTTCGAGTGCGATGCATTCGACCACTCTGCCATCTCTCCTCAACGTGCATTATAATCATTATTAAAGTACAACGCAAAATAATAAGGAGCAAAATATGGTCGAGCATGATCTACAAAAACAATGCTTTAGCACCATTGTCGATGGCTTTAAGGCATTTCTTAGCTACAGTGTCGAAGGCAGTGAGATTGACGTGAATACCACTCAAGTACCTAATGCTATTTCTGGTCGTGGTATCGCCTCAACTTTAATGAAAGAGGTAGTTACCTTTGCTAAAGAGAAAAACTTGACCTTCAAAAAGCCACAATCTTGCTCTTATGCTCAATCATGGCTTGAAAGACACTAATCTTGGCGTTTTAGAGTCTTGATATAAGCTTTTTCTTCTTTTGTAGGAATTAAAGATTCTCTAATCTTAGTAAGGCCTTTATTGTAGGTCTTACTATCAAGCTTTATTGTGTGAAGATAAGGCGTGAATTTGTCTTTGCACTTACAATATAAAGTCGCCATTAACCAGGCAACTCCCATATGCACGTAGTAGTGAGTAGTATCAATTTCCTCTATAAAATTTACAAGAGAATCGACATAATCATCAGAGCAAAAGTAAACTAATGACATTACCAAAGCAAAGCGCACATAAAAAGGATGAGCTTTGTCTGTAAACAGTGGATTTATAAATTCGTAGTACTCTTGTGGGTGCTTTTTACAATCTTTTAATGAGGCACAAAAGCAGTCACAGATAGCCCAGCCATTTAAGTAGGTCAGAAAGTCTTTAATTAGCTCTAGTCTTTCTTTAATATCCACTTTAAGTTTTGCAATCACCACGCCTCTTATAAGTAGCTCTTCGTAAGACGGATCTTGAGGTAACTTATACAATAGTTCATCTTTACTGTAGGTTTTAAGATACTTTTGCGCAAGTGACCTTACAATAGGATTGCGCACGCCTAAAAGAGGAACTCCTTTACTTAACTTTTTAGTAAAGGCTTTGTATTTAAGATCGATGTTCTCTTCAAGATCTTGCAAGACAACTTTGCGGATATCATCAGACATGGCAATTTCCTAAAAGATTTCTGGTAAATCATCAAAGCTAGAGGTGTACAGCGGTGACTTATGTTTAGGAGCGTTAAACTTTTCTTCTTTAGTAAGTTTGTTTTGCGCTCCTAAATACACAGTGTTCTTATCACCTTTATTGATAGCATCTAAAGCGCTCATCAGTTTATCGCTGTTATCTAAAGTCTCTTTATCAGGTGTCTGTGAGAATAAGTCAGCCTGATAAGCTCTACTTTCTACAAAGTCATATAACAGCACACCTGCCTTCATATACTCATAACCTTCTTTATAAATGCTTTGTAAAAGTAGTTTAGTTGCTTCTAGGTAAACTCTTGTATCAGCACTTGGGTAGTCTAATAAAATTGTGGCGTCATTTGCGTATTTGGCTTTATCACCAAAGTAGGAGGTTCTAATAAAGATAGTGAATTTCCTAGCGTAGCGATTAAGTGATCTTAATTTAGCGCAAGCATCAGCACAGTAATTGCACAAAGCCTCATATAGGTCATCAAAGGAGGTTACTCTATCTTTAAAGGTACGCGACCACATGATCTGATCTTGATTTTGCGGATTGGTACTTGAATCAATACAGTCGATGTTATTTAACTCATTGACAGTACGGGCAACTACAATTGAATATTTTTTTTGCAGTACACCAGTATCAGCTTTAGATAATTCATAGGCTGTAGCATAGCCATCTTCTAATAAGTGCTCTTCCATACGCGCACCAATACCCCAAATTTCTGCAATTGGGTTATCAATTAAAATGCGCTGGCGATTACCTTCATTTAAAACACTAAATACACCTTTATTTTGTGGGCGTTGTTTAGCATAGTGATTAGCAAGCTTTGCCAAAGTCTTAGTTCTTGCAATGCCCACACCAATGGGAATACCAATCTTACGAGCAATCGCGTTTTTGAGCATAAAAGCTTTTTGAATGGCTTCCTCTTCAGTGATATTTTCAAAACTTAAGAAGGCCTCATCTACAGAGTAGACTTCTAAATCTTTACAGTAAGACTCAAGGGTAGTCATCACCCTTGTCGAGATATCTATATATAAAGAGAAGTTAGAAGAGAAGGTTGTGATATGGTACTTTTTAATCTCTTTTTGAATTTTAAATACTGGCACTCCCATTGGAATACCTAGTTTTTTAGTTTCATATGAGCGTGAGACCACCACACCATCATTATTAGATAAGACAGCGACAGGACGGTTTGCTAAATCAGGTCTAAACAGTTTTTCGCAAGATACGAAAAAATTGTTGCAATCGCAAAGTAAATAGACCTTATCAAAGACTTTTGGCTCATTCATAAGTCTATTGTACACGACTTACAAAGATAAATAGGTGTGAGTTTTCGCAATTTGCGCATAAAACCGTGAGAAACGGTTTGTAAAAATTCAACACTTGCGCACATAATTTCTAGAAATATCAAACAAAAGTGTTATCTACGCCACAAATTTTCGCAAATTGTACGCAAATTGTTGTAAAATTGTTTAATCTTTTATAAAGACTGTAATCGTTTACGTAATTTTCGGAGATAGCTCAAATGAGCGTTACCCTAAAAGATCTTGCTAAGGCATCTGGTGTTTCAATCGGTACCGTGTCTCGTGCATTAAATGATAAAAATGAAGTTAGTGCAAAAACTTCTGAGCGTATCAGACAATTAGCTCAAGAATTAGGCTATATCCCTAATCGTGCTGGCCGTGCACTATCCGCTCAAAAGAGTATTAACTACGTAGGTATCTCTATTCCTAGCATCAATTCACCTTTCTTTGATGATATTAAAAAAGGTATCGATCAGGCCGTACGCGAGTTTAAAGACTTAGGTATCGATATCGTTTTAAAAGAGCAAGAAGGTTGGGATGTTGATACTCAAATTCGCAACATTGAAGAATTAGAGCAATCAGGTTGCAAAGCTTTTGTAATTTGTGCAGTTGATTCTCAAAAGATGCGCGATAAGATTGAAGAGTTATCTGACAAAGGCCTTCCTGTAGTATTACTTAATAACGATTTACCAGGTTCAAAAAGACTTTGCTTTGTAGGTCCTGATTACTTATGTTCAGGTGAGATTGCTGCAACTATGGTTGATAAGTGCCGTCAAGGTATAGCACTTAAGATCTTATTAGTTGTAGGTTATAAAGCTCACTTAGGTCATAAGACTCGTATTGATGGTTTTGTAGATGAGTTAAAGTCACGTCGTCATGATTTTGAAATTGTGGATGTGATTGAAGGTAATGATCAAGATATCGTAACTCAGCAAGTAACCATGAAAGCCTTTTTAGAGCACCCTGAGATCAATGTTGTATATATGGCATCAGGTAACGGTGTTAGTGGTCTAGGTGCAGCTGTAATTGCTGATGCTAAACACAAGCGCTTTGTAGTAGCTTGTGATGAGATCTACACCACCAAAGAGTTAGTTAAAAACGACATTATCGATTTTGTAATTTGCCAGTCTCCAACTGTGCAAGGTTATCAGGCAATTAAAAAGCTTCATGACTATCTAAATAAGATAGGCTCTGCTCCTGAAGATTTCATTGTCGATACTGTAATTAAAGTTAAAACTCACTTTGAGTAATTAACTTTATTACCAAAATTAAAAATTCAAATTTCAAATGGCGCTTAGGCGCCATTTGTGATCTTCTAGCTCGCATCTTTGTAAAATACAGCTCTCATTTATAGTGCAAGGTTGCTTATATAAGCCTTTTTTACATAAATGCTGCACCAAAAATAATCAAAGTCTAAGTAAACTAAAGATTTAAACTATCATAACCATATGTTTTTAAAATACTTTGGTCTTTGGAGTATGTATGGAACAATTAGCCTCTATCTTAGATACCATTGATGGCTATATTTGGGGAGCTCCCTTATTAGTAGCCTTAATCTTAGTTGGCATCATGCTAACTTGTAAGTTAAAGTTAATTCAGGTATCAAATCTGGCCCTTTCTTTAAAGCTAGTATTCTCATCTAAAGCAAATCTTGATGATGGCACTAAAACTGGTGAAATCTCAGGCTTTGCAGCTTTATGTACCGCTCTTGCTAGTACCATCGGTACTGGTAACATTGTAGGTGTAGCCACAGCTGTACATATGGGCGGTCCTGGTGCCTTATTTTGGATGTTTGTAGCAGCTTTCTTTGGTATGGCAACAAAATACTCTGAGTGTTTGCTTGCTGTTAAATACCGTGAGGTAGATGCTAAAGGTAAGTACCGTGGTGGTCCTATGTACTACATTAAAAACGGTCTTAACTGTAAGTGGCTAGCTACCTTATTTGCGCTCTTTACCGTAGGCGCTGGTTGCTTTGGTATTGGTACATACTGCCAAATTAACTCCATGGTAGATGCTAACCGTATCATGTTTGGTATGAGCCCACTTGCTAGTTGCGCGATTATCTGTGCTTTAGTAGGTCTAGTTACCCTTGGTGGTTTAAACTCCATTTCTAAAGTTTCTACTAAGCTTATTCCAATTATGGCAACCTTCTACATTGTAGGCTGTGTGTTCGTAATTGCTGTCAATATTCAAAACTTACCATCAGCAATTGTACAAATTGTTGAAAGTGCCTTTAACTTTGATGCAGGCGTCGGTGCTGCAACTGGTATGGGTATTTTAATGGCAATGCGTTATGGTGTAGCTCGTGGTATGTTCTCTAATGAGGCAGGCTTAGGCTCAGCTCCTATTGCAGCAGCTTCAGCTAAAACTAATTACGCAGCAGAGCAAGGCTTAGTTAATATGACTGGTACCTTCTTTGATACTATCGTCATCTGTATGTTAACAGGTCTTACCATTGTATTAACTAATACCTGGGGCGGTGATTTAGATGGTGCTGCGATTACCTCTGAGGCCTTTAGAGTAACTCTAGGCGACTCTTGGGGTATTTACATGGTCAATATCGGTCTATTACTCTTTGCCTTTACTACTGTAATTGGTTGGAACTATTATGCTGAGTCATGCGTAGTTTACCTTGTAGGTACTAAATACATTTACGCCTATAGAGTAATTTACATTTTAATTGTAGCTTCAGCAGCTTTTATGACCTTAGATGTTGTTTGGGTTCTTGCAGATATCTTAAACGGTTTAATGGCACTGCCTAACTTAGTGGCTCTATTCTTATTACGTAAGGATATTGTCTCAGAGACAGCTAAATACTTTAAATACTTAAAAGAAGGTGGGCTTGCTAAGCTTAAGGCTAAAGCTGATGCTTAACTAGTTGAAGGTTAACTTAAAGTCTTAAGATCCCACAGCCAAAACTGTGGGATTTCTTTTTCATTTTGGGTATTTAATCGGCTTTTTTATCTGCAGTTGCAAATTGAAAAGCACAATTAGATCTTGTACTTTTTGAGGTGGTCGTAAAGACCTAATCTTGCTTGCTCATCAAATAAGTTTACGATCAGGCCGTGACCTATATCTAAACTCTTGATACGGGCAATTTCATCTTTAGTTAAGCTAAAGTCTAGAACATTAAAATTCTCTGCCATACGCTCTTTGTGAGTAGACTTTGGAATTACTACCATACCTAAATCAAGTAAGTATCTAATAGCAACTTGAGCTACGCTCTTTTGATGAGCTTTAGCAATATCTTCTAAAAGAGGATTTGTAAAGATCCCGTTTTTACCTTGAGCAAGGGGTCCCCAAGCCATGGTCTTTGTATCGTACTTGTTAAATAGAGTACGATTGTCTTGATGATTACAAAATACGTTTGCTTCAATTTGGTTGATAGTAGGCTTAACAGTTGCATTATCTGCAAAGTCTAAGAATCTATCATTGTAGAAATTGCTAATGCCGATAGCTCTGACTTTACCTGCTTTGTAAGCATCTTCCATAGCACGGTAAGCGCCATAATAATCACCATATGGCTGATGGATTAACAACAGATCAATGTAGTCAGTTGAAAGCTTTTGCAAAGATAAATCAATAGATTTAGCTGCCTTTTCATAACCAAAATTAGAGATCCAGACTTTAGTTGTAATAAAGAACTCTTCACGCTTAATGCCTGACTCTTTTACAGCATCACCTACGCCTTGCTCATTTTGATAAGCTTGAGCGGTATCAATTAAGCGGTAACCACAATCAATTGCATCTTTAACACAACGCTTAGCAATGTCTACTGGTACTTGGAAAAGACCATAGCCAAGGGTAGGCATTTTAACGCCATTGTTTAAAGTAATTAAAGGTATTTGAGAAGTCATAAAACATCCTTTTGTAAGAGATTATCTAGCTTTAAAGAATAGTTTAAGAAGAGCTTTAAGTAAATTGAAAAGATCTTAAAAGGTATTAACCAAAAGTTAATACACAGAGGTAATATTGTGATAAAAATAAAGGTCTTTAGGTTTCCCTAAAGACCTTCAACTACAGAGGTAAATAAGTGAAATTATCTCTTCTTAGCCTGGCCGTAGTAAGCATTAGCGCCGTGCTTTCTTAGATAGTGCTTATCTAATAACTCTTGTTGCATTGGCTTTAACTGTGGGCATAAGGTTAGAGCATGGTATGCCATGTAAGCTACTTCTTCTAATACTACGGCGTTGTATACAGCGTTATCAGGTGAAGTACCCCATGCAAAAGGACCATGTGAGTAAACTAAGCATGATGGTACATCTTCAAGTTTGATACCACGCTTTTTAAAGGTCTCAACAATTACATTACCAGTCTCTAGCTCGTACTCACCATTGATCTCTTCTGGAGTCATTTGACGAGTGCAAGGAATAGCACCATAGTAATAATCAGCACCAGTGGTACCTAAAGCTGGAATATCAATACCTGCTTGAGCAAATGAGGTTGCATTGCGTGAGTGGGTGTGAACAATACCGTTGATCTTGTCACTTGCACGATATAAAGCTAGGTGGGTTGGGGTATCAGTTGATGGATTTAAATCGCCTTCAACTTTTTCACCAGTTTTAAGATCGATAACTACCATATCCTCAGCTTTCATAGTCTCGTAATCAACACCACTTGGTTTAATTACAACTAAGCCTTTCTCACGGTCGATACCTGAAACGTTACCCCAGGTAAAAGTTACTAAACCGTGCTTTGGTAGATCTAAATTAGCCTTTAAAACTTTTTGCTTTAACTCTTCTAGCATGAAATGCCCCCCAAATATGTGTTCAATTGTTTTTGATGTATTCAATTATAGGTGAATTTTTGTAAAGAAATTTGATCTGCGCAAAATATTTTAATAAATTTATTTAACTGTTTGAATTATAAATAAATTAAGTATGTCGTAAACGGTTTAATAAAATTGCAATTTATTTAAATTTAAAACCGTTTTCTAGAAGTTTTTGAGGCACAATTCTTTGGTTTACTGTCATTAAAGCTCCTCGTCTATCAAGTGCTACCAAGGATTTAAGCCATGGAATAGGGAAGTTTTTTAAAGGAAGTTTTTCATAGGCAAGAGATAACACTTCATTTAAAGTATTAAAGTTGCAATCTACCATATTAACCGCACCTTGAATCTTTGAATTTTCAAGACAGTAAATGAGAGCGTTTACAGCAGTATCGACTTTAATGTAGGGAAGATAATTGTTGCCATCTAAAAAGTAAGGTCTTGGAAGGTATTTAAGTACATTACAAATACCACCATTTTTACCTATGACCGTACTAAAACGACAGAGCACAACTCTAGTGGAATCAGATTTTATTGATAAGACTTTAGCTTCAACTTGAGAGCAGATCTTAGCAAGAGGGGAGTTTTGAATAAAAGTCTTATCAAGGGGGGTATCTTCAGTAATATCCAATCCATCATCATAGATATTAGTAGCGCTAGCTTGGATAAATACTTTGGGAAGATTTTCTTGATATTTGGTTTTAAGAAGTTCTATTAAATCTAGTCTTGAGTGCAAAATGTCGTTCAAGCGCTTTTGAGTAAGTCTTTGCGTAGATATCGACTCGCCGCCTAAATTGACAATCGCATCAACTTTTGGAAAGTCCTTGGTGTCTTTAAAGATAAAAGCAAAGTTTTGAGTTAATTGTGGGTAAGTTTTATTAAGAGTATCTAAGTTTTGATGAGAGTAGATAAATACGGTGTGACCTAAGGCTTTGAGCTTATAGGCTAAAGCACTGCCAATAAATCCGCTACCACCTGTTATTAAAACACTCATTAAATATTGTCCTTTGAAATTTGACCTTTTGAGATATCGTCAACTTAAAGTCTAATTGCAATTGCGATTTATTTAAAGCATAGAGGATAGAGAGCCTAAAAACAACAAAGGCGACTTAATACTTGCGCATAAGTCGCCTTTTAAAACTTAATTAAATGTTAATTAAGCCTTGTCTTGTTGACCTGCTTGAATTGCAGTTACAGCGATGGTGTAGATGATATCGTCAACTAAAGCACCACGTGATAGATCGTTAACAGGCTTCTTCATACCCTGTAACATAGGGCCAATTGAAACTAGACCTGCTGATCTTTGAACTGCCTTGTAAACAGTGTTACCAGTTGATAGGCTTGGGAAGATAAATACAGTAGCCTTACCTGCAACAGGTGAACCTGGAGCCTTTTGAGCTGCAACGTTTGGCATTACTGCAGCATCATACTGTAGAGGACCGTCAACTGCGATATCAGGGCGCTTTTGACGTACTAATTCAGTTGCAGCTCTCATTAAATCAACATCAGCACCTTTACCTGAGTTCATGGTTGAGTAGGTAACCATAGCAACGCGTGGATCAATACCAAATGCCTTAGCAGTATCAGCTGACTGAATTGCAATCTCTGATAATTGCTCTGCATCAGGATCGATATTTAATGCGCAGTCACCATAGATGTAAACCTGCTCTGGCATTAGCATGAAGAAGATTGCTGAAACAAGTTTAGCACCAGGTGCGGTCTTGATGATCTGTAGAGGAGGACGGATGGTGTTTGCAGTGGTGTGAACTGCACCTGATACTAAGCCATCTAACTCGCCACGCTCAATCATCATGGTAGCTAGAGCAACGTTATCTTGTAACATGTTTAGAGCCTGCTCAGGAGTCATGCCCTTAGCTTTACGTAACTCAACTAGTCTGTCCACATAGTTAGCACGAACTGCCTCAGGATCAACAAACTCAACACCTTCCCCTAGGGTAACGCCTTGCTCTTTAGCAACTGCTAAGATCTTATCTTTGTTACCAAATAGAACAGGTACTGCGATGTTTTGCTCAGCAACCTTAGCTGCAGCACATACGGTACGTGGCTCATCACCTTCTGGTAGTGCAATCTTCTTGTGAGCAGCACGAGCAAGCTCGGTTAACTTGTAACGGAATGCTGCAGGGCTCATTAAAGGAGTTGCGCTGTTATCAAATGATGAAATGATCTGTAAAGCATCAGCTGAGAAATCTTTTGAAGCATTTTCTTTAATGTAGTTTACCTGCTCATCGCAACCTGCAAATAACTGAGGCTTAATATCAGCTAAAGCCTGAGCTACTGCCCATTGTGACTTAGCGGTAGTAATTACAGTAGCACCTTCAACAGTACCTTCAACACCATCAGTTAAAACTACAGTCTTGCAGTTAGTTGATGCAGGAACTTCATTAGTTACTAATAACATAGGCGCTTTGGTGTCTTTGTTTGATAAAACAACCTTAAATGAGCGAACGTTCTCGTCACCTGATACCTTACCATCGATGATTTCAGCGATGTCTTTAGCACGTGGTGCATAGTATTCTTTGTCAAAGTTTACAGTTGCAATAAAGTCTGTGATTGCTTTGTCTTCAACTGAGCATGAATCTTCAGAGCATGAGCACTTACCACAACCTGATAGTACTAACTTCTTATCGCCGTTAGCATCCTTTGGAGCTTTATCATTGATTAAGATAGTACCTAAAACTTTGTTTTTACCTGCGTTGCCAAAGTAATTTAAGGTAGCAGCGATAGCAGATTTTGCACAGCCACAAGCACCTTGTACTAAGGTTACAATTGAAGCGTCAAATGCGTGGCAAATGTCAGCATTGATTTCATCTTTATCAAAAGGAGTATCGGTAACACCTTCGATTACGATTACATCGAAGTTGCCTGATGCTTTTAATGCATTGTAGTTGCCTACAATCTTTTCTAGAACTTCTGACTTATTGCCTTGTGCAATAGCCTTTGCTGCACAGCACTTGCTAACGGTATTAGCACAGCACTTAGCTAAAGAGCAGTTTGCTAAAGGGGTAAATAAAGCAGCCTTTACACCGCTCTTATTTAAAGCCTCAACTAAACCTAAAGATGCAGTAAAAATGCCTGAGGTTTTACCTACTGGCACTAGCATTACATTACGTGTCACTTGTAACTCCACTTTTGTACTTGGATGTTTGCAAAAACGCAAACGTAAATTGAATTTGTGAAATTATAGCACTTTTGAAACTTGCTTAGTGGTAATGCACAGCTTACTGTCAGGAGTGTGATCTTAATTAGAAGTTAGCGCAAAATTTACAAAACACGGAAGTTTTTACGAGAAATTTAAATAAATTTTGCAAAAAATCGTGTCTTAATGCTCAAATTTGTATAAGATGTGGCGGTACTTTTAGGGAAGATAAAAACATGAATATTTTTAGCAAGTTAAAACAGGGAAGTGTTTATATGCAAAAGTGGCCAAATGAGCCCCTACTCAATCCTGTTTTTGCTGAAAATCGTGTTAAAAAATGCCTAAATGCCGTCAATTACATCATTCCTCCTTTTATTGTCCTAACATTAGCTTGGGCAATTTACTTAGGCGGAGGCTTTAAATATATTCCTTGGTATATCGCTATAAGACAAAATCTTGAGGTAACTATTATCTCTTTATTAGTCTTACTTTTAATGCCTGTGCAAGGGTATTATTGGTTTTACCGCCGTTCTATTACTCCTTTAAATGACAAACAAAAGAAGTTCTATACACAGCTTTGTAAAAAATTAGACATGCAGTCGTCAAATATCCCAAATATGTCTGATTTAGAGTTTGTAATTAACAAAGCTCTTCCAAAATTAGGTAATGAGTTCTTAAAAGATCTCTAAACATCGTCATCTTACCTTCAATTCAATGGCTTATATAAGTTTTTTTTGTTAGGAATGATTGCTAATTTTTGCAAAAAGTCTAGATAAAACAATATGTTTTATAAATATTCCGCAATCGTTTACGAAAATAATAAAATCTTCAGTTTAAAAATCTAGTTAATATATTAAACAAATAATTTTAACATACTGAAATTTAACAATAAAAAGTAAGAAAATTAAGATCTTGTTAAGAATTTGTGTTAATTCGTAAATGTTTGCAAATAGTGATATAAATCTAACTTTTGTTTAATTCAGAGTAAAAAAAAGTTAATTTTGTCACATTTTGATCAAGTTTAAACTACCTACCCTTGCAACATCTCCTACAATCAATTACAGAAAATGATCGAAAACAAATATTTTTCAACACAAGATCATTTCTATTAAACACAAACATTAACAGGAGTTGTTATGAAACTAGTAAAGGCTGTATTAGCTGCATCATTAGGCGCAGTAATTGCTGCATCTTCAATGTCTGTTCAGGCAAAACAGTTAACCATCGGTTTCTCTCAGATCGGTGCAGAGTCAGAGTGGCGTACCGCTAACACCAATGACGTTAAGGCAGCAGCTAAGGCTCATGGTATTAACCTAAAGTTCTCTGATGCTCAGCAGAAGCAGGAAAACCAAATCAAGGCAATTCGTACCTTCATTGCTCAGAAGGTTGATCTAATTGGTTTCGTGCCTATCGTTGCAACTGGTTGGGACAACATCCTACGTGAAGCAAAGCGTGCAAAGATCCCTGTATTAGTAATGGATCGTGACTTAACCGTATCAGATCCTTCATTATATGTAGCTAAGATTGGTACAGACAGCTACACCGAAGGTCGTAAGGTATTTGATTGGTTAGATAAGTACGTTCACGACAAGAACATCAAACCACGTAATGGTGGCGACAAGATCAACATCGTAATCCTAGAAGGTACTGTAGGTGCTTCAGCTACAACCGGTCGTGGTAACGGCTTTAGCGATGCTCTAAAAGAGTCACCAAACAAGGATTTATATAACGTTCTAGCATCTCAGACTGGTGATTTCACTCGTCAGAAGGGCCAGGAAGTTATGGAGTCATTCTTAAAGTCAAATCGTAACGACATCGACGTTCTATTTGCTATGAACGACGATATGGCTTTAGGTGCAATTCAGGCTATTGAGGCAGCTGGTTTAGTTCCAGCAAAAGACATTACCATCGTTTCAGTTGACGGTGTTAAGGGTATCTTCCAGGCTATGATCGAAGGCAAGGCAAACGCAACTGTTGAGTGTAACCCACTACAAGGCGACCTATTCTTCACCACAGCTGAGAAGATCTTAAAAGGTGAGTCAGTACCTAAGAGCGTATTCGTAGAAGAGGGTGTATATCCAGCAGAGACTGCTAAGGAAGTATTCCCATCACGTAAGTACTAATCTTAAGTATTTAGCATAAAAACTTTGAAGGGTGCTTTATGCACCCTTCTTTAATAGAACATCACACAAGCATAAAACTAACAATATACACCTGCATTAGGAGGGCTTTATGGCCTTACAAAACGACGAATATATACTGCAGATGAAACATATTGACATGTTCTTCCCAGGTGTTAAAGCACTAAAAGATGTTGAGTTTAACCTAAAAAAAGGTGAAATCATTTCCTTAATGGGCGAGAACGGCGCTGGTAAATCAACACTAGTTAAAGTCCTAACCGG
Source organism: uncultured Succinatimonas sp. (assembly GCA_900316375.1). Lineage (GTDB taxonomy): Bacteria > Pseudomonadota > Gammaproteobacteria > Enterobacterales > Succinivibrionaceae > Succinivibrio. The sequence continues at coordinate 34,178 of ONCS01000086.1, forward strand.
TGTTTATCACAAGACCAACGGTCAGATTATATTCGACGGCAAAGAAATCACACCAACTACGCCTCTTGCATCTCAACAGATGGGTATCTCAACTGTATATCAAGAAGTTAACCTTTGTGCTAACTTATCTGTTGCTGAGAACATTTACATTGGTCGTGAGCCTCGTGGCAGCTTTGGTCGTATTGACTGGGCAACCATGCAGAAGAATGCATCAGATCTATTATTCAGAGAGTTAGGTATAGATATTGATGTAACTAAAGAATTAAATTTCTACCCTGTTGCTATGCAGCAGATGATCGCTATTGCGCGTGCTATTGATACTAAATGTAAGGTTCTAATTCTAGACGAGCCTACATCATCATTATCAGATAAAGAAACTGAGCGCTTATTTAAGATCATGCGTGCTTTAAAAGAGCAGGGCATTTCAATTATCTTTATTTCTCACTTCTTAGAGCAGATTTATACCATTTGCGATCGTATTACAGTATTACGTGATGGTACTTATATTGGTGAGTACGAAATTGAGAACTTACCTAAGATTGAACTTATCTCTAAGATGATGGGTAAAGAGATTAAAGAAGGCGAGATTGAGTCTAATGTTGATAAATCAAAGCCTCGTGCTAATGTCTTTATTGAAACTGAGCATGTAACAGTACCTGGTAAAGTAAAAGATCTCTCCATGGATATTAAAGAAGGTGAGGTTGTAGGCTTTGCAGGCCTTTTAGGTTCAGGTCGTTCAGAGATTGCTGAAACCTTATTTGGTACTTTATTAAAGACTAACGGTAACATCTATATTGATGGTACCTCAGTATCTGTTAAGTCTCCAATGGACATGATGAAAAAGCGTATTGCTTTCTGCCCTGAGGATCGTAAAGTTCAAGGTATCATCGGCGACTTATCAGTACGTGAGAATATTATCTTAGCGCTTCAAGCTAAAAACGGTATGTTCCGCCACATGTCACGTAGCCGTCAAAATAAATTAGCTGACTACTATATTAAGTTACTACGTATTAAGGTATCTGATAGAGAGCAGTTAATTAAGAACCTCTCTGGTGGTAATCAGCAAAAGGTGATTATTGCCCGTTGGCTAGCTACCGAGCCTAATCTTTTAATTTTAGATGAGCCTACCCGTGGTATCGATGTTGGTACTAAAACTGAAATCGAGTCCTTAGCCGTAAGTCTTGCTAAAGAGAAAGGTATGTCTGTTGTCTTCATCTCAGGTGAGATGGGCGAGATGGTACGTACTTGTTCTCGTGTCATGGTAATTCGTGACCATGAGAAGGTAACTGAGTTATGTGATGATGAGATTTCAACTGCTCACATCATGCAGGCAATTGCAGGAGACTACCATGGAAAATCTTGTTAAAAAATTTACCAAAAGCTCTTTAGCATTGCCTCTATTGGCTTTAGCTATTTTGCTTTTATTCAACGCAATCTTCGTTGATGACTTCTTTAAAATTGAAGTTATGGAAAACGGCAACCTTTATGGTCGTCCTATTGATATTTTATACCGTGCATCATCTTTAATCATCCTAGCTTTAGGTATGACTTTCGTGATTGCAACAGGTGGTATCGATATTTCAGTAGGTGCTGTGGTTGCTATTTCATCTGCTACTTGTTGCTGTCTATTAGGCGGTGATATCTCAGGTATTCCACAGCATCCTTTCTTTGTTGCTATTATCTGCTCCTTGTTAGTAGGTGTCCTAGCAGGTTGCTGGAACGGTACCTTAGTTGCTAAATTTAAAATCCAAGCCATGGTTGCAACCTTGATTTTAATGACAGCAGGTCGTGGTATTGCACAGTTAATGACCGACGGTCAGATCATCACTGTTTACTACAAGCCATTTGCTTACATCGGCGGTAATATCCCTGGCGTGATGTTACCTACAGCGATGTTAATTGCACTTGCTATGGTATGTTTGGTGATCTTCTTAGATAAGCGTACTTCAATTGGTCTTATGATCCAATCTGTTGGTATTAACGCCAATGCAGCAAGATACGCAGGTATTAAGGTTACTGCTGTTTTATTTGCTGTGTATATCTTCTCTGGTTTCTGTGCAGGTACCGCTGGCTTAATCGAAGGCTCTTTAATTAGAGCAGCCGATGCTAATAACGCTGGTTTGAACATGGAAATGGATGCCATCTTGGCAGTTACCTTAGGTGGTACCTTGATGGTTGGTGGTAGATACTACATTGGTGGTACCATCATCGGTGCAATCACCATTCAGACCTTAACTACTACCATGTATGCATTAGGCGTTTCATCAGATAGATTACCTGCTGTAAAAGCGATTGTTATTCTTCTAATTATTGTATTCCAGTCTGAGAAGTTCAAGCAGATGTATAACAATTACAAGTTAAAACGTTTAGAGAATGCAAAGTCTAAGGAGGCTACAAATGCGTAGATTCTTATCTAACTTAGTTGCATCTCAGAATTTCCCATTCTATGTAACTGGTGTGCTATTTGTGATCCTTTTTGGCATTGGTTCAATTGCCTTTGAAGGTTTCTTCTCACCACAGGTATTTTTAAACCTATTTATTGATAATGCTCCTCTAATCATTATCACTATAGGTATCACCTTTACCATTATCTCTGGCTTTGGTGGTATTGACCTATCTGTAGGTGCCGTTGTAGCTCTAACTTGTATGTCATTAGCTGTACTAATGCGTGATACTACTTTAAGTCCATACCTATGTATGTTCTTAGTGTTATTCATTGGTATTGCTGTAGGCTTAATCAATGGTTTCTTAATCACTTACTTTAGATTACAGCCTTTCATCGTGACCTTAGGTACTATGTTCCTATGCCGTGGTTTAACTGCAATTCTATCTCGTGATTCAGTGCCTATTGATAATGCTCAATACTCTGATCTAGCTTTCTTCTCATTAGAAATTGGTGATTGTTTCTTATCTCTAGGTGCAATTATCGCTCTATGTATGGTTGTAATTGCTACTATCGTGTTACGTTACACTTCATTTGGTCGTGGCGTATACGCAATTGGTGGTAATGAGCAATCAGCAAGACTTATGGGCTTGAAGGTTGATTCTATTAGACTTCGTGTCTATGTGATTTCAGGTTTCTGCGCCGCACTAGCTGGTATCTGCTACTCATGGATCATGCTATCTGGCTATACCTTACATGGTTTAGGTATGGAAATGGATGCAATTGCTTCATCTGTTATCGGTGGTACTCAGTTAATGGGTGGTGTAGGCTTTATGCCTGGTACCTTATTAGGTGTAATGATTCAAGGTACTATCTTGACCATTATTTCCTTCCAAGGCACTTTATCTGCTTGGTGGACTAAGATTGTTGTAGGTCTATTACTCTGCTTATTCATCATCATGCAGGCTGTGGTAAATTCACACAAGAGCAAGTTAATGAACTTGAATGCTGAAGGCTCTATCCCTCCACAAAAGAAATAGAGATCACAGTTTCTAAAATACAAATTTGGGCTCTGTCACATACAGGGCCCTTTTCATTTTTAATTTCTCAAAAATTACCTAAAATTAAGATATCAAAACAAATAAAAACAAATTATAAAAAAGACCTTCATTACAAACAAAGGATAAACAACAATAATAAGTTTGAAGCGAGGTATATATGATGATCAAGACTAATAATGTGCTTATTGCACTTACAACAATTGTGGCTATAGCTACTGTACTTATCAGTTTCTTTCACAATGGAATGTTGTTCTAATATGATTTCTCAAAAGTAAGAAGGTGCTCTCGAAAGACTGCACCTTTTTCTTTGTCCTTTCCAAGCAAACTCTATAATCACTACAACCTTTAAAATTAAACGGTAAATAAACACTACTTGCAACTCTCTTATTTTAGAAATTGACTGATAGCCTTCTATTTGTGAGCTTGTTAATCTCTATTGTCAAAAGTACATTTCATCAGCACTTAAAAATCTCATTTCTCGTATCTAGCGAACGCGTATCTTTGGTATGGGGGGACGGCATAACATCTTTAAAAAAGTTCAAAATTTTTATTTGATCAAGATCACA
>ONCS01000038.1 GCA_900316375.1 uncultured Succinatimonas sp.
ATTATGGGATGTAAAAATATGAAAAAAATTAATCTATTAGCAGCTGCAGTGTTAGCTGCCGGTGCTTTATCTTCTTCAGCAGTATTTGCAGCTCCTGCAAATATGTCTGGCTATTTCCGTGCAGGTGCTAAGCACTCAAACAACGTTAACAACAATAACTACCAGGTAGGTAGAGTTGGTCGTTTAGGCAATGAGTCAGGTTTTGCTGATATCCTTTTCTCAGCTGATATTGCTAACGTAAATGACACTGTTTGGTCAATGGGCTACATGATTTCTATGGGTGAAGATGGCAATCGTAAAGATTGGCATTCAAACTTCGCTTGCCGTCAGTTATACGGTGAGGTTAAAGGCCTATTCGGTGGTTTAGATGATGGTACCTTATGGGTAGGTAAGCGTTACGGCCAACGTGAAGACGTACATATCACTGATCATAACTACTACATTGGTTCATGGGGTACTGGTGTTGGTATCGAGAACTTAACCTTAGGTTCAGGTAAGTTATCTTTCAACTGGGTAACCAATGATCAAGCTGACATTAAGCTTGCATTAAAGAACAACGTTTCAGATCGTGACATCTTAGATAAGACTTTCAACGAAGATACTTATTCTTGGGATGAGGAAAAAGGTGCTGGTGTTTGGAAACATGAGCCAAGCTACAAGACTGCTGGTACTGTAAATACATTTGATGTACGTTACAAGTTCCCTGTATGGGATGGCGCATCTTTCCAAGTAGGTGAGTCATACATGACCTTTGAGCGTGGCGATAACGAAGGTTGGTACAAGCAGACTAAGGGCGTAGCAGATGTTAACAACTCTAACTTAGTAACCTTAGAGTTAAATCAGAGCTTACTAGGTGGCTTTAACAATACTGTTTACCAGTTTGTTAAGGGCTCAACAGCTCAAGATATCCACTGGGGTGCAGGTTCTGCAGTTGATAACAATGGTAATTCAAACAACGCTTACGGCCATCGTTTAATGAACTTCGGTTGCGTAAAGTTTGCTGATAACTTCGGTATGGCGCACGTAATTTCAGGTGCTATTTCAGGTGACTACACTGATAATACTGATGTTCATAAGAGCTTCCAGTTAGTAGTACGTCCATTCTTACAGTTAACCAAGATGACCCGTATCTACGCTGAAGCTGGTTGGTCTGTTGATTCTGTTGATGTAAAGGATAAGACAAAGGGTAAGAAGGTTGTTGAGCAAGCTCAGAAGTACACTTTAGCTTACGCAATTACTCCAGATGCTTCAAACTTCTGGTCACGTCCTGAGATCCGCTTCTTCTACTCATACGTTCACGGTAACGGTGTAGGCAATACTTCAATGCCAGGTACTTCAGAGAAGGCTGGTTATGTAGTAAGCCAAGACAATTACTTCGGCGCACAGATCGAAGCTTGGTTCTAATATGAGTTTCATTGTTTGATATTAGGTACCTCGCAAGAGGTACCTTTTTTAATCAAGCAGTGCATGTTAAATTCAGTTTTTCTTTATGTAGTGGGAGCTTTGGCTCCCATTGTTGTTTATGCAATAAAATATTCAGTAAGGCACAATATTAAAGATTATGTTTAAATATGTGTAAATAAGGTTAATATTGTGTAAATAAATCTTTAAGATCCCTAATAAATTTCCTCTATTTGCGAATGCTGTCACGCTTTAAAAAGCAATATTCTTCAGTTTCAAATTAGAATGTGAATAATAAAATATAAGAAGAGTAACTGTGCCTTTTAAAGACCAATCAGTTACCAAAAATGGGATGCAAAAATATGAAAATTACTAAAATCGCTCTCGGATTAATCGCTATAGCAATATCTTCGCAAGTTTGTGCTAAAACTTACCTTACCGTATGGGAAGATGACTTAAAGTCACAAGGTATTACCGAGGCCATTAAAGACTTTGAAGAACAATTTGATTGTGAAGTTAAAGTAAAAGAAGTTCCATTTTTAAGTCAGGTAGATAAACTGCGTCTTGACGGACCTACAGGTCAAGGTCCTGATGTTTTATTGATTCCTGCTGACAGAGTAGGTGCTGCTGTAGTTCAGCATTTAATCAATCCAATTAAGTTCATGCAAGAAGATCAAGACAAATACATTAAGTCTGCGGTCAATGCATTTACTATCAATTCAGAAATCTACGCTGTGCCTAAAGTAGTTGAATCACTTGTAATGTTCTATAACAAGGATTTACTCAAACAGCCTTATGAAACCTTAGAAGACTACTATTATTTTTCAAAAAAAATTGTTGATGAAAAGGCAGATCAATATGGCCTTTTAGCTAAGTGGGATAATTTCTACTATGCTTACGGCGCAATGCAGCCATTTGGCTCATATGTATTTGGAACTGACTCTGATGGCAATCTTGATCCACAAGATGTAGGTCTTGATAATGATGGCTCTATTAAAGGCGTAGAGACTATTAAAAAGTTCTTTGAAAATGGCTGTTTCCCAGATGCGGTTTTAGGTGAATCAGGCGTGGGTAACATTGATAGATTATTTATCAATGGCAAAGCTGCAGCTGTTATCAATGGCCCATGGGCATTAGAGCCATATTCAAATTCAAATATTAACTTTGGTGTAACTACTTTGCCTGTTGTTGCTAATGGCAAACCTATGAGTTCATTTTTAGGTGTAAAAGGTTATGTAATTTCAGCTTGGACAGAGCACCACAATCTTGCTGAGCAATTCTTAAAATTCATCAATCAGCCTCAATACGTAAAAGAAAGATATGTAAAGACTAAGGAGATCCCTCCATTAAAGGCTGTAATGGCTGATCCAATGATCATCAATGACGATTTTGCTAATGCAATTGCAATTCAAGCAAGTCGTGCTGTACCTATTCCTTCTATTCCAGAGATGTCTGAAGTTTGGGGCCCTATCAATGAAGCAATCTCAAAGGTTGTAACTGATAAAGCAACTGTTAAAGACGCCTTACGTGCTGCAGTTGAACACGTAAATTACCAAATTGAAACTTTAAAAACTGGTCTTTAAATTTTTGCAAGAGTTTGGTGCTATGAATAAGATTTGTAGTTTGTGCACAGTACTTGCTCTTACAGTAAGTACTAGTAGTGCTTTTGCTAAAGATACATTAGTAGTTTGGGAAGATGAGGGGCGTTCATCCTATATCTCTTATGGTGTAAGAGCCTTTGAGTCTGCTTTTGATTGTAATGTCGTGGTTGAAGAAATCGATATGTACGATCAAACTGATAAGCTTTTAAAGTTAGGTCCTAAAGATAAAGGTCCAGATATTGTAGTTTTAGCCTCAGACATGGTCGGTAATGCTAAAGAAAAAGATGCTTTAGCTCCAATTGACTATATGCAATTAGATGCTACTCAATATCTTCCAAATGCACTTAATGCAGTGACCTTTGATGGTCGTTGTTATGGTGTGCCAAAGACTATTGAAGCTTTAGTTGTCTTTTACAATAAGGCTCTTTTATCAAAGCCATTATCAACTCTTGAAGAGTACAATGACTTATCTGTAAAAATGCAAAAGGACGATAAGTATGGATTAGTTGCCAAGTGGGATTCTTTTTATACTACCTTTGGTTTGATGAAGTCCTACGGTAGTTATCTATTTAAGTCTGATCTTGATGGTAATACTGATTTAACTGATATTGGTATTGACAACGATGAATCAGTTGAAGCTTTAACTTACATTAGAGATATGGCTAAAAAAGGTCTTATTTCTAAAGAGTTAAAAGGCGATCAAGGCTATAAAGTCATGTCAAAACTTTTTAGAACTGGCAAGGCTGCTGCTATTATCAATGGTCCATGGGCTGTAGATAGTTATTTAGCAGCGGGTATTGATCTTGGTATTGCTCCATTACCAGTTCTTCCTAATGGTGAGCGTATGACCTCATTTTTAGGTACTAAAGCTTATGCTATTTCTAAGTGGTCAAAGCATCATGAACTTGCGGAAAGCTTCTTAGAGTTTATCAATCAGCCAAGCTATGCTTTAAGTAGCTACCTACTAGGTAAGCAAGTACCACCACAGGTAAAAGTTTTAGAAAATCCTATTTTAGATAACGATGAGCTTATTCAAGTAATGGCTTTGCAGTCAGCTAATGCGGTAAATCTGCCAACCATGCCTGAGATGCATTATGTATGGCCTATTATGGATAATGCTATAGGTGAGGTTATCAATTCTAATAAAGATATTCGCAAAACTTTAAAGACAGCTAAGCTTAAGATCTTAGACAAAGTAAAACATCATTATGAAGAAGATGACTAGAAAATCTTCACCTAAATTTCATATAAAGGGTCTTAAGCTCCTAAAAAAGTTTGCTTAAGGCCTTTTTCCTTAAGGCTTAGCGCCAAATTGTAAATAACCGA
>ONCS01000211.1 GCA_900316375.1 uncultured Succinatimonas sp.
ACCTCTAGATGAAGATAGGTCTTAAGTAGCAATATTTAAGGTCTGATCTTCGAAGCCTCTCCCTTTAGGGAGAGGTTATTCACCACAGAGATTCATACAACATGAAGATGACAAATGCTGAAGTTTAAAAGCAAATTGAGATTAGAAAGCGATAATTAGACTTTGAGGTGATCTTATATATAGATTATTGCTAAGGATAATTTAACGCTAGGGAAGTGATTGCGATGTAGAGAAGTAAATTAAGCAGAGAAAGACTTTTCAATGGAAGATAAATGGGAGAGTAAGAAAACAAATATAATCAAATTTAAAAAGTAATAATCAATAAGAACTAATATATAGTGATCTAAAATTAAAATCAAAATCGTTAAACATACAAAGTAATCAATAATGATCTTGCACTTTACAAAAGTTAATATATACTTGTTAATAAGATTAACTCTTGTTAAGAATAAAATAGTGTGATTGACCGATCAAAAGCTGTTTAAATCTTTTTGAAAATTAAAAAAATCAGTTTATTTTCAAAATAGGTTGTAATAAAATGTAATCAAATTACAAACTACTATAACTTATTGATAGGACAGCAAATTACTTATGGTTATCAATCCTCAAAATGACTGTACGTGGACTCTCCGCGATGGAAAGTTAAGCGTGCACTTAACAACTGATGACGGACATGCGTACATCTTTAAAACTTTATATAGAGTTGAAGATTTATACGAGAAACCAGAAGTAAATGCTTCTTTTACCATTCAGGATGCTGAGCTGTTAACTGATTATCAAGCAGGCATTGGAAGAGTTGTAGATGACGCAGGTGCCTTAGATTTAGGCTTAAATGCAGTAGCATGCCAAAGATTTACTCGACCTTTCATGGGTGTATCAAGATACTTTGTACAATCAAATGTACGCCATAATATTATGAGAGGCGACTTAGTCACCATTTATGCAGTTAATGATCGTGCTGGTGACTGTGTAGTATTAGATCCATGTGATGCCGATGGGCTTACAAGACTAATGCTATTAAACAAAGAATTAGTGTTAGATGTCGAGCACGACAGAGGCTTCGGAAAAGGACAAATGATCCGTGTAAATCCATTGTGTGTATTCGGATTTAGAGCTTTATCAAAGTCAAAGACTCGCTACGCTTAAAAAGTTAATTTTTCTCCTAATTTGCTGTAGTTCTTAACGTTAGTTAAGACATTCTCTCCCTCTAAGACTCTCCTCTTAGAGGGATTTTTTTTTATCTACAAATCGCTACCACAAAAGTCCTAATTGCAGCTCTAAGAATGCATGCTAGCTACTCCATAAGATGCTATACAACAGAATATTAGGGAGAACAAGCTTAAATACTGTAAACAAATCATTAGCGCTTTGGAGCAACAAAAACTTACAATTAGCAAACAAGATTAGACAGCAAGAGCCATAGAATACATAAAGAAGGGGAAATTATTTTAAAGCTAATTGTGACGTACGTGTGAACACATGAATAGATATCCTAAAAAGACTTCAGGCTACCACTAGGGTAGCCTGAGTCTTTGCTATAGTCTCTTTCGAGCATTCTCGATCACATCTTTGTGTGACCTTTTCGTGTAATTAACCTTTTGGATTAAAGATCTTGAAATTTAGCTTGAATCACCATTCACTACTGATTTAAGTAATAAATAAGATATATTACTTATGATCCAATCCATACGCTAAATATAGCACATGATCATCTTTATTGATCATAACTTTAATCAAAACTAGTTAAATATTGTGATCTTTAACTAATAAAAAGCAGATCTTTTTTATAAAAATTTCTTCAACACTTAACAAAAACAAAGGTAAAAGAGAAATGTAGAATTTTAAAAGAATTACATTTTGTAATTTAAATAGGGAAGACTTTGCTTAAAAGTTTGAAAGTTGTATTTAAAATGTAAGTCGTTTGTAGTAATGAAAAAAAACTCAAAATATATGTTGTATAAAATATGAATTAAATTTTAATAACAAATATAACATAATGAATTTACGTTAAAAATTTTTAAAATTGTAAATGACGGTGTTTGAATTTTATGTAAAAACTAAGAGATAAAATTTTGTGAGAATTTCAATAAAATTATTAAAATTACAAAATTACAAAAATGTAATTATTGAAATGTAATTTACTTACAGAGTATTTAATCAAAGTTCGTTCATTGTAATTGATGTTATTTTATTAAGCTATTTTTGTTAAATATTCTGTAAATAAAAATAATATAATACTTAACATTTATAAAATTAGAAATGTAATATGAATTCTCATAAATAACAAATAAGTAATTATTGAATTTTTTAATGCTATTACTTAACTAATATTGATAAATTTGAATTTTCTCTAAAAATTAGTATTATTAAATATCTTCAGAATTGCTCAAATTAAGAGTTTATGTCCTTTGGGTAGGACGTATGTATTCTCTCCCCTGCAGTTGACCATGTAGAAGTTTTTACTTTTTTTAGTTTTGTTAATTTTGATCCTATTAAAATCTGATTTTCCCTTCCTTATTTAAATTTGATCAAAAACAATAAATTCTTTCTAAATAACGCTGGTGGATTTTAATATTCTGCCTTTCTATAGTCTTAGTCTATATGTGGTAATAGCTATAACTTTGTAAGGAGCTATAGTTTTGAAATATTATGGTGAAAATAGCAAAAATCCCTAAAACCTACTTTTATACTAGGTTATATTTGTGACATAATAGCCTCAGTTTCGTTACTACACTTCCTTTTGATCCTTATATATAAGGAAGTAATTTTGGAGATTTGATATGAAATTTTTTTCAAAGGTTACTAAGGCAGCTTTATTAGTTGCTGCTGTTTTTACTTTAGCTTCTTGTGGTGATGATAAGAAAGCTGAGCAAGCTCAAGCTATCCCACAGACTATTAAAGTAGGTGTTGTGCCAGGACCATATCGTGGAATGATTGATAAGCACATCCGTCCTATTATTGAAAAGCAAGGTTATAAGATCACATTCGTTGAGTTTACTGATTATGTACAGCCTGATGCTGCTCTAGACTCAGGTGATATTGATGTTAACTTAATGCAGCACCAAAAGTACTTAGATGGTATTGTTGAAAACCAAGGCTTAAAGTTAACTTCTGTGGTTAATGTTCCTACCTTAGGTTTAGGCGTGTTCTCTGATAAGTACAAGACCTTTGATGAGGTACCTGAAGGTGCTCAAATTGGTATTCCAACTGATGCTGTTAACCTATCACGTGCTTTAGGTATTGCTCAGTCACTAGGTATCATTACTTTAAAGACTCAAAGCTCTGATCAAAAGGCAAGTATTGCAGACATTGGTGAGAATCCTAAGAATTATCAATTTGTGCCAATGGAAGCAGCTCAAATCAGCCGTTCTTTAGATTCAATTGCTGTAGGTTTCATTCCTGGTAATTATGCTTATGCTAACCACATGGACTATTCAAAGGCTTTAGGCGTTGAGTCCGTATCTGAGCCTATTAAGAATGTCGTAGCAGTTGCTGTTAAGAATAAGGATACTGTAGGTAAGTTATTTAAAGATGCTGTAGAGTCAAAAGAATTTGTTGACGCTATTGAAAATGATCATGAGTTTGATGCTTTCACTCGCCCATCTTGGTGGAAGAAGAACTAAGATCTTAGGAAATAAAGATAAAAATGATTAAATTTGAGAACATAACTGTAAGCTTTACTCGTGATGACAGAGAGTTTATCGCTGTAGATAAAGCAAATCTTGAAATCAAGAAAGGTGAGTTCTTTGGTATTGTCGGTGCATCAGGCGCCGGCAAGTCCACCTTAGTGAGAACCGTTAACCTTTTACAAGTGCCAACCTCTGGCAAAGTGTTTGTAGGTGGCGAGGATGTAACCTCATATACCGGTGATAAGCTATGTGCTCTTCGTTTACGTATTGGCATGATCTTCCAACACTTTAACTTAGTTAAAAATGCCACTGTATTTGATAATGTAGCTTTTGCTTTACTTGCTTCAAAAACAGAAAAGTCTTTAATTAAGTCCCGTGTTGAAGAGCTTTTAGATGTAGTAGGTCTTCGTGATAAGGCTCTACTATATCCGAATTCATTATCAGGTGGTCAAAAGCAGCGTGTAGCTATTGCAAGAGCTTTAGCTAATAACCCTGAAATTTTATTATGTGATGAGGCAACCTCAGCACTTGATCCTGATAATACAAAAGAAGTTATCCAAACTTTACGTAACATTAAGCAAAAGTACCCAATTACTGTGCTTTTCATTACTCACCAGATGGAAGTAGCTAAGAGCTTATTTGACAGAATGGCTGTAATGGAGCATGGCAAGGTGGTAGAAGTTGGCAGTTCTTATGACATCTTCTCACACCCACAAAGTACTGCAGCTCAAAACTTAATTAACAAGTCATTAGACGGAGTGATCCCTCATGAGGTATTAGTACACGAGAAGAACTTGTATCTAATTACCTTTAAAGAGGAGAACGCCTATGATCCTGTGATCTCTCAAGTATCGCGTGATTATCCTCATACTAATTTAAGTATTATTGCAGGCAATATTGAGTACATTCAGCAAAAGCCTTTAGGAAGACTTTTGATCTCTTTACGTGGAGACAATGAGACAGAACGTCAAGCTGTGCTTGAGTTTTTAAAGACTAAAGCCTTTGTTCATGAGTTTAAAGTGGAGGCTTAAAGATGGAAGAGATTTTAAATTCAACTATAACCATTTTACAAAATGAGTTGTGGAAAGCTGTATATGAGACAGCTATTATGCTTGGCATCTCTTTTGTCTTTAGCTTAGTATTTGGCTCAATTTTAGGTTTTTTACTGTATTTAACCTCAAATAAGACCTTCTTTGACAAGCCTATTTTAAATAAGGTTGTAGCAGGTGTAATTAACTTCATAAGATCAATTCCTTTTATTATCTTAGTAGTATTTACTTTGCCATTTACTTTCCTTTTAGTAGGTACCAAGATTGGTCCTGTTGCAGCATCTGTACCTTTATCAATTACCGCAACCGTGTTCTTAGCACGTCTAATTGAGATTTCACTACGTGAAGTTGATAAAGGCGTAATTGAAGCTGCCTTAGCAACCGGTGCTAATACCTCACTTATCATTAGAAAAGTACTCTTAGTTGAGGCATTCCCTGGTATTGTTCGTGGTATTACCGTGACCTTTATTAGCTTAATTGGTTTTAGTGCAATGGCTGGCATGGTCGGTGGCGGTGGTATTGGTAATCTTGCAGTGCAGTATGGTTACTACCGCTATGAAACCGGTATTATGATCTTTACTATCATTGTCTTAGTGATCTTTGTGCAGTTTGCGCAGTATCTAGGTGACAAGATAGCTAAAAAGCTCTCTCATTAGTTAATTTTGCAGGCTTATTGATCATCAGTAAGCCTGTAATTATGTTTTTAATATTTTGATTTTTAAAGATATTAAAAACATAATTTAACATAATATATAAAGGCTTAATATGAGTGATATCAAAGCATTATTTGAAGGTAAGGTAAAAGGAGAGCTAGTCTTTGCTCCTTTTATAGATAAAAAGTACTTATCTGATTTTATTGGTTACTATCAAGGCAAGGCTGATGTTTATGTAAAGCCTGTTGATGATGAAGATGTTCAGACCGTCATGAAGATTGCCTATGCTAATAAGCTAAATGTGACTATTCGTGGCGCTGGTACTAATTTAGCTGGCTCTACCATTCCAGATGGTGGTGTGGTACTTGATATGTCTGGCATGAACAAGATCTTAAAGTTAGATGAGGATACTTTAACTATCACCGTTGAGCCTGGTGTGATCTTAAAAGATTTAATTAAATATGTTGAAGACAGAGGCTATTTATACGCACCTGATCCTGCTGAAAAGGGCGCATCAATTGGTGGTAATGTCTCTACTAACGCAGGTGGCATGAGAGCTGTTAAATATGGTGTCACCCGCAACTATGTCTTAGGTCTTGATTTAGTTAAAGTTGATGGAACTAAGATAAGTTTAGGCTCAAAGACTTATAAGTATTCATCAGGCCTTAATTTACAGCAACTAGTTGTAGGCTCTGAAGGTACTTTAGGTGTGATCACCAAAATTACCTTAAAGCTCTTACCACTTCCTGAGTTTACCTTAAATACTGTAATTGCTTTTGATTCTTTAAGCCAAGGTATTAAGAACGTAAACAAGATCTTCAAATCTCATCTTGATCCAACTGCCATAGAGTTTGTAGAAAAGAAGGTGATTGCTTATGGTGAGAAGTTCTTAAATAAAGAGTTTCCATGCCAAAGAGCTAAATCTTACTTAATTGTGGCCCTAGATGGTGATAAAGATGGTGTTTACGAGCGTTTTGAAAAGTTAAAGCAAGTCGTAACTGACAATGGCGCCATTGATGTGATCCCATTAGATGATCCAGCTGTTGCTAAAGAAGTTTGGGAAATCCGTGGAGCAATTGCGCGTGCTGTAAATGCCTCAGGTCCTTGGGAGCCAATTGATACTGTAGTGCCACTAGATAAAATTACAACCTTTGTTGATTATGTAAACTCACTTATCGAGCAAGGTTATCCTCGCATGGTTGCCTTTGGCCACGCAGGTGACGGTAATGTTCATCTATGTGTATTAAAAGATGATATTCCTGATGATAAGTGGCGTGATATTTTAAATGACACTATGGAAAAACTCTATGGCAAAGCTTATGAGTTAGGCGGCTTAGTCTCAGGTGAGCATGGTGTAGGCAAGGGTAAGCGTAAGTATTTTATTGAAAACACTGATCCACTAGAGCGAGAGCTAATGATCAATGTTAAAAAGTCATTTGATGAGTTTAATTTACTAAATCCACACAATGGATATGCAAAATAAGGTTAAGTCATGATCTCTTTATCAGAACGTACTAAATACTTCACAGATTCTGTGATCCGCCGTATGACCCGTGTATGTAATCAATACGGTGCAGTTAATCTATCTCAAGGCTTTCCTGATAATGATCCTCCAAAAGAGCTAATGGATAGATTATCAAAAGTAGCACACACTGGTCCTCATCAGTATGCAATTACCTGGGGCGCTCCTAAGACCTTAGAAGCTTTAGCTCGTAAGATTGAGCACTTCTCAGGCATAAAAGTAGATCCAGCATCTGAGCTATGTATTACCTGTGGTGGTACTGAGGCGATGATGTGCGCTGTAATGTCCACTATTAACCCTGGGGAAAAGATCGCTATCTTCTCACCATTTTATGAAAACTATGGTGCTGACTGTATCTTATGTGGTGCTACTCCTATTTATGTACCACTACATACTCCTGATTTTAGCTTTGATGAAAAAGAGCTAGAGCAAGCTTTTAAAGATGGTGCAAAGGCTTTAATTTTATGTAACCCATCTAACCCTTGCGGTAAGGTCTTTACCCGTGAAGAGTTACTAGCAATTGCTAAGCTTGTAGAAAAGTATGATGCCTTTGTAATTACCGATGAAGTATATGAGCACATTATCTTTGAGCCATATCATCATACTTATTTTGCAACCTTACCAGGCATGAAAGAGCGTACTGTAATGTGTAACTCTTTATCTAAGACTTACTCAATTACCGGTTGGCGTTTAGGTTATGTGTGTGCTCCTGCCTATGTAATGGACAGAGTTCGTAAGGTACATGACTTCTTAACCGTAGGTGCTGCAGCTCCTCTACAAGAGGCGGTAATTGCAGGCCTAGAGCTACCTGATTCTTACTATCAAGGTGTACGTGATCTATTTACTCACAGAAAGAACCTCTTTATTAAAGGCTTAGATGAGATTGGTCTAAAGTACTATGAGCCACAAGGTACTTACTTTGTATTAGTTGATATCAGTGAGTTTAATTACGCTGATGACTATGAGTTCTGTACTGATCTAGCTCGTGACGTTAAGGTGGGCGCGGTGCCAGGTTCATCTTTCTTTAAAGAAGATGTTCACAATTACATTAGATTGCACTTTGCAAAATCTGATGACACATTAAATGAGGCTTTACATAATCTATCTAAGATTAGAGAGATTATTAAGGTTAAGTAGTTAGCTTTTAATTTTGAACTTAATTAAATCCCTTGTAGCTTTAAGTCACAGGGGATTTTTCTTTGTTAATGTGGGAAATTTTGATTTTAGAGTACAAGCTTTGCCATGGTAAGGCCTACACAACAAGCTGTAGTCACACTGATTATGCCTGGTAGCATAAAGGAGTGGTTAAAGTACCATTTGCCAATTCTTGTAGTGCCTGTGATATCAAAGTTCATGGTGGCAACATCTGATGGATAGACTGGAAAGAAAAAGTAAAAATAAGTAGCTGGCATTAGACCTATTAAAATAGGACCAGGAAGACCAATTGCTACAGCAATAGGGATTATGATTTTAGCAGTAGCTGTCTGTGAGTTTACCGACATACACACCAAAATAGTAGCAAGAGCAAAGGTCCAAGGGTAGTCTTCAACAATGTAAGTAATTGCAGCTTTAAATTCAGGCATAGCTGTTTTAAAGAAAGTATCAGCCATCCAGGCAATACCAAAGATTGCAACACAGGCAGTCATGCCTGATTTAAAGACCACACTTTGAGGAATGCTCTTAACGTCGGTTTTAGTTGCAAATAAGATAATCGCGCCAAATGCTAACATCATGATCTGAATGATAACACTCATGGAAATTGGACTTTGCATATTACCTATAGTGCGAATTTCAGGTAAAACTGCAATTGTGACAATGACCAATAGTGCTAATAAAAAAGATGGTAACTGATATTTTTGAAGATAAGGGCAGTTGTTCACCTAGGTTAGTTTGTGTGCTTGTCTCTATTTGGCGTTTAAATTCAGGATCTTTTAATCTTGTTTGAAATTCTGCATCGTCCTTGAGCTCTTTACCTCTATAGTTTGAGTAGATACACATGGCGATGACACCTAAGAAGGTAGCAGGAAAGTTCACCATCAAAATGTCAAATAAAGTTTAGTTCTCAAGACCTGGAATTTGCAAGACATCCTTTCCTAGATAGCAAGCAACTACCGCTGCAATAGGAGAGCTTGTAAGCGCTAATTGAGAGGCAACAGATGCTGCTGCCATTGGTCTTTCAGGTCGGATATTATTCTTAAGAGCAATATCGCCAATAATAGGCATGATAGAGTAAACAGCGTGTCCCGTGCTTAGAATTAAAGACAGTAAATAAGTGGTAATAGGGCCTAAGAAAGTAATTCTTTTAGGATTTTTGCGGAGAATTTTCTCTGCTATTTGTAAAAGGTACTTAATACCACCTGAGGCATCTAATATTGAAGCACAGCAAACAACAGCTATGATAATGAGCATTACATCTACAGGAGGGCTTGATGGTGGCATTCTAAGGATGAATACTTCAATTGCAAGGCCAAGTCCTGAGATTACACCTAAGCCTAAACCACCAAAGCGACTTCCAATATAAAGAATTACGAAAAGGAAGAAAAATTCTGCAATTAACATATCGTGATCCTGCGTAGATGATCTTTTAAGTCTTCGAGTTTAACTTTGAGATTTTATGTTGTTTACATTAGGATTGAGACCTTCACAGAGTTAATAATTTCGGGTCTTTTTAACTATATAGATCATAGATACAAAAAACACAAAAATTGATAGGTATATATTTGATCTAGCACAAGATATTTAAAATATTAGGAAAGTGTTGGAAGGGAATTTTAGGCATAAAAAAAGCAACCTTAAGTTGCTTTAGATGGTCGGTGATGCAGGGTTCGAACCTGCGACCCTCTGGTCCCAAACCAGATGCGCTACCGGGCTGCGCTAATCACCGACTTTAATTCAAATTTTAGGTGGTCGGTGATGCAGGGTTCGAACCTGCGACCCTCTGGTCCCAAACCAGATGCGCTACCGGGCTGCGCTAATCACCGAACGGAGTGCATTATATTGATAATGCTTTGTACTGTCAATGATTTTTTGAAAATTAGGTCCAAAATTTTTGCCTAAAATTAACCTTTAAATTAGCTCAAATTTAACAAATCCGATATATAAGCCATTTTTGAAAAATCTTTCTAAAATCATATACGAGCATGGCTGCCTGCGCTAAAATTGATTAAAAATAAGAAGGAAAATATTATGGAAATGACGATTCAAAAAGTAACTTGCCTTATGGAAAGCTCAATTGACGGACGCTTAGATGAGTCACGTTGGTC
>ONCS01000056.1 GCA_900316375.1 uncultured Succinatimonas sp.
CACCTCTAGATGAAGATAGGTCTTAAGTAGCAATATTTAAGGTCTGATCTTCGAAGCCTCTCCCTTTAGGGAGAGGTTATTCACAAATAGAAAGGCGCCTACTACTTTTGAAAATTCTCGAGCACATACACTAGCTCAAATTCACAAAAGTCAGCAATCTTAAGTAAGTCGTTTTTCTCTTGAGCAGACAAGATTTCTTTGACAATTGAATTAAAAACCCCAGGGAACTCTTCATTCATGTTCCCAGAGAGCTTTACAATTTCTTCTAAAAGAGAAGTCATTAAAGCGTAAGTTTCTGCAGGGCAACCATCTTTTGCAGTGTTTGCCACTTTTTTACATTGAGCTATAGCTTCACTTACGCTTTGCATAAACTTCCTTAAACTTTAGATTACTTCTCAAGTTTTGCTAAGATCTCGTTTAGAGCATTATCAACAGCGATAGTTGATTTCTCTTGAGTCTTTCTTAACTTGTACTCGATAACGCCGTCTTTTAAGCTCTTCTCACCGATGGTGATAATGTGAGGAATACCGATTAACTCCATATCCGCAAACATTACGCCAGGACGCTCATCACGATCATCGTATAGAACTTCAACACCAGCGTTTTGAAGATCTTCATATAGCTTCTCAGCAACTGCCTTTACTTGCTCACTCTTGGTAGGCTTAATTGCAACAATTGCTACCTTAAATGGAGCGATGTTCTCAGGCCAAATGATACCGCGGTCATCATGGTGCTGCTCAATTACAGCAGCAATAGCACGAGTTACACCAATACCATAGCAACCCATTACCATAGGAATGTCTTTACCATTCTCATCTTTAACAGTTGCTTTCATAGCCTCTGAGTACTTAGTACCGAGCATGAATACCTGACCTACCTCAATACCGTTACGTAGGTGTAAGGTGCCCTTGCCATCTGGGCTTGGATCGCCTTCTTCAACGTTACGAAGATCAAATACTTCATAATTTGGAACATCACGATCCCAGTTTACGTTGATTAAGTGGTAGCCAGTCTTGTTAGCACCGCAGGCAAAGTTTGACATCTTATCAGCGGTTCTATCAACTAAGATACGGCCTTTAAAGCCTACAGGGCCAAGAGAACCTGTATGAGCACCGGTAAACTCACCAATTTCCTCTTCTGTTGCCATCTCTAGAGGATCAGCAATACCAGGAATATGAACAGCCTTAACCTCATTTAGAGTCTGATTACCGCAAAGGCAAATCATAACTAAGGTATTCTTACCGTTTTCATCTTTCTCACCATGAACGATTAAGCTCTTTAGAACCTTATTTGCATCCATGTGTAAGTAGTTAGCAGCCTCATCTACAGTGTGGCACTTAGGAGTTTCTGCCTCAGAATATGCCTCCCCTGGTGCTTCACGATCATATGAAGGAGCTACAGCTTCCGCCATCTCGATGTTAGCTGCGTAATTTGAACCATCTGACCAAGCAATAGTATCTTCACCAACATCTGCTAGAGCTTGGAACTCGTGAGAGTGGTTACCACCGATTGAACCTGTATCAGCCTCAACTGGGCGGAACTCTAGACCCATACGGGTAAATACTCTTGAGTAGGCGTCATACATCTTTTGATAGGTAACCATAGTACCTTCAACTGAGGTATCAAAAGAGTAAGCATCTTTCATTAAGAACTCACGACCACGCATTACACCAAAACGAGGACGGATTTCGTCTCGGAACTTGTTTTGGATTTGGTATAAGCACATAGGTAGTTGACGAGCTGACTTGATCTCGCGACGAGCAATATCAGTTACAACTTCTTCGTGGGTAGGACCTAGAGCAAATTCGTTTTGCTTTCTATCCTTAAAACGGCAAAGCTCTGGACCATACTTTACATAACGGCCAGACTCTCTCCAAAGATCAGCTGGCTGTACCATAGGCATAGCAATCTCTAAAGCACCAGTCTTGTCCATCTCTTCACGAACGATTTGGTTTACTTTAGATAACACACGCATACCAGTTGGTAACCAGGTATAGATACCTGATGCAATCTGACGGATGATGCCAGCACGTAACATTAAACGGTGGCTTTCTACAGCAGCCTCTTTTGGATCTTCTTTTAAGGTTGATAGTAAATATTGACTTGTACGCATCGTAAGTCCTAGTTAAATAAATTAAGTTAATGCCGCTTTGGGCTAAAAAAATTTAGCTAATTTTAGCACATTATGAGGTTAAATTTGATGAGTCTCACAATGTAGATTGCTTTAAAGACAAGTTTGAAGAGAAAGTAAATGATCTGAGCATTTGTATATACTTCTTACTACGTTGAATGCTAATTGAAAAAATATCTTAGTTTGTCGAGAAAATGCACAAACATGGTAAAATAAGCCTTGATAAAAATTAGTTAAAGAGAGTTCTACTATGGTATTTCTAGCAAGCTTTGTCGTATTTTTACTTTTCGTTTTAGGCTTATCTTTGAGCATGATCGTTAAAAAACGCCCAATGATGACTGAAGATGAAGCTAAAGCCTCAATTTTAGATGATGGTGCTTGTGCTACTTGTACTCAGATGTGTTCTCTAGCTGGCAATACTAAGGTTGTTAAGAAGTCTAAAAACTGCATTAAGGATGTAGAGATCCCTCATCAAACAGTTTAAAGACACTTTGACAGACTATAAAAATACAAAAAATTAAAAGTTAACAAGACCAAAAAATGCAAAATAGATTTACTAAAAGACATTTCTTTTTGTCTTTACTAAGTGCAGCGGTAATTTCGGTGGTTTCATTTACCTCATGTGATAGAGCTGATAAGCATGTAGGCATCACTGAGCAAGCCGAGCAAACCTCAACTGTAATTCAAGGCCGTACCATGGGTACCTTCTATGCTGTAAACGTAGTAGGTGGCTATAAAGGTGGAGAAGAAGGCTTAAAAGCATTAACTGAAGGTATTTTTAAGAAGATCTGCGATGAGATCTCAACCTTTGATCCAAATGCTGAGCTTTATAAGCTAGATGATTTTAAATCTACAGAGCCTTATCCAATTTCAAAAGAGCTAAGTAAGATCATTCAAGATACTGTGTATCAAGGTCGCCGTATTGATGGGGCTACTGATATTACCGTAGGTCCTCTAGTTAATTTATGGGGCTTTGGTAAGGATAAGCGTCTTGAGAAAAAGCCAACTGATGATGAGATTAAAGAGACTTTAAAACTTGTTGGTTTAGATAAGTTTGAAGTTAGAACCTCTGAGACTCAAGACTACATTGTTAAATCTCATCCTAATGTACGCTTAGATTTAGCTACCATTGGTGAAGGCTTAGGTGCTGATGAGGTAGCTAAAGCACTTTTAAATGAAGGCTATACTAACTTTATGGTTAACGTAGCAGGTGCTAGTCGCTCTTTTGGTGTGAATGCTAAAGGTAAGAAGTGGCGCTTAGGCATTGAAGATCCAACCTCTCCAAAGCCTAAGGTATTTAAAGCAATTTGTGCTTTAGATAAAGCTGTAACTACCGCTGGTAGCTATCGTAACTACTTTAAAGAAGAGGCAACTGGTAAGGTTTACTCTCATGCAATCGATCCAAAGACAGGCTACCCAGTATCTCACAAGACCTTATCTGTAACCGTAATTTCTGATTCTGCTTTTGAATCAGATGCACTAGACACCGGTCTTTTAGTATTAGGTGCTGATAAAGCCTTAGAGTGGGGCAATAAGCATGACTACCCAATTGCAACTATTGAGTTAGTTAATGGCCAACCTCAATTTAGATACACTGAGCAATTTAAAAAATACCTAGATTGCGCAGCAAAATAATTTTTCTAGCCACAGTATAATCTATTAACCAAAAGTACATACTGTGGCTATTGATACAGATTAAGTAAACAAACATGCATATTCATATTTTAGGTATCTGCGGAACCTTTATGGGCGGCATTGCCATGATCGCCAAGCAAGCAGGCTTTAAGGTTACAGGCAGTGATAAAAACGTTTACCCTCCAATGTCAGATGAGCTAGAAGGTGCTGGCATTGAACTTCACCAAGGCTTTGATGCAGAGCAACTTGATAATCATCCTGATGTCATCGTAGTTGGTAATGTCATGAAGCGTGGTATGGATGTAGTTGAGCGTATGCTCAATGAGAATATGCGCTATATTTCAGGTCCTCAGTGGCTTGAAGAGCATTATTTAACTCACAAGACCGTGTTAGCAGTAGCTGGTACTCATGGTAAGACTACCACCTCTTCAATGCTAGCTTGGATTTTAGAAGCTAACGGTAAGAACCCTGGCTTTTTAATCGGTGGTATTCCAGAGAACTT
The DNA here is from genome assembly GCA_900316375.1 of uncultured Succinatimonas sp. Taxonomy (GTDB): domain Bacteria; phylum Pseudomonadota; class Gammaproteobacteria; order Enterobacterales; family Succinivibrionaceae; genus Succinivibrio. Next base: position 4,269 of record ONCS01000056.1, read on the forward strand.
TGGAATTTCAGCAAGATCTACTGATAGTGAGTATTTTGTCATCGAAGCTGATGAGTATGACTGTGCTTTCTTTGATAAGCGTTCAAAGTTTGTTCATTACCATCCAACCGTACTTATCATGAATAACCTTGAATATGATCATGCTGATATCTTTGACAGCGTGCATGATATTCAAAAGCAATTCCATCATTTAGTAAGAACCGTACCCGGCAAAGGACTAGTTGTAATGCCAAATGATGATCATAATCTTGATGAAGTTGTAGAAATGGGCTGTTGGACTCCTCTTTGCAAAGTAGGGGATGAGAACAGTTTACATGCTAAATTATTAAAATCAGATGGCAGTGAATTTGAAATTTATGATAAAGATAAATTCATTACCACCGTTAAATATAGTTGTACTGGTACTTATAATGTCCACAATAGCTTAATGGCAATAAAGGCAGCTAGCTACACTGGGATCTCACTTGTAGATGCAGCCAAAGCTTTAGAGACATTTAAGTTACCAAAGCGCCGCATGGAGCTTAAAGGCGTTATAAATGATGTAGCTGTGTATGACGATTTTGCGCATCACCCAACTGCAATTAAACTAACCCTTGAAGGACTTCGTGAAAAGATAGGCCATGAAAAACGTTTAGTTGCTGTTTTTGAGCCTCGTTCAAACTCTATGAAGATGGGCGCAAATCATGAGTTTTTAGCTAACTCTTTTGACTGTGCTGATGAGATTTTTGTGTATGCTAACGATTCTGTTAAATGGGATGTGAAGCAGCTTGAAAATCAGAGCAAAAAGCCTCTACATGTAGTACAAGATTTTGATAAATTATTAGACTTAATTGTAGAGAAAAGTCCAAAAGGAACAACCATCCTTGTGATGAGTAATGGTGGCTTTAATGGTATTCATCAAAAGCTACTTGATAAACTACAAAACAAAGATTAAGTAAACAAAAGCTTAAGTGTCACAATACTTTAGCAAAACTGTTAACAACAAGAATAATAAACGACAGTTAGCACAATAGTTAACAGAAAAATAAGGAATTAAATGGTAGATAGCTGGACAATGAGAGTTAAATCTCTCTCTCAGGAAGAATTAGAAAATCCTTCCATGATGTGTCGTGTCTATGATCGCTTAGCAGTGCAAAACTATAGTGGTCAGACGGCTTTCTATTGTCTAGAGCTAGCAGCCGGTAACACCTTAAACTTTGGCTTTTGTCGTAAAGAAAACGTGCCAAGTCTACTTCGTGATGTTTTAACTATCACGAATCTGTCGGTATTGCGTGGTGATTATGAGAACATCATGATCCCAACTGTGCCATCTGCTATATGGGTAAAACAAGCACGTAAATATGACCCAAGTCGTATTGTCATGTGGCTTGAAAACTCGATTACCCTAACTCCTGAATACACCGATTGTATCTTACGTTTACGTAAGATGGGTATGAAGTTTGCGGTCCGTGTTGATGCCATGGGCGATATTGCCTCAAATCCTGATATCTTAGCTTGCATTGATTTCTTATTAGTTGATTTTGAGCGCGAAGAAGAGTTTGCGCCAATTGTCGGCTCCATTCGTCAAAAGCACTCAGACTTTAAAACTATTGCCTTTAAGCATTATCAATCTATCTTTACCTTCACCAAAGAAGAAGCTAAAAAATACGATTATGTCTTAGGCACGGTTGAGAACTATCAATTAGTTTATAAAACTCAACGTCCAAGATGGCAACACGAAATGCTCAGAACCTTTGCTCAGCTTTACTCATCAATTTATGATGTTAAAGAAATTGCTCAGGTAATGTCTGTTTACCCTTATATGAGCCAGGCTATGAAAGGCATGGTAGGCTCAAAGCAGTTAGTTGCCTTAACGATTAAGCGTAATGCTGCAACACTTGCAGAAAATCCTGTTCTAACTCAAAACGATTTACGTAACTTCTTAGCAATTTCGGTTGCTTACAACACCTATATCATTTCTGAAGAGCATTCACTTACTCAAAGAAGACTTGAGTTTGACATTAAGAAAGTTAACTTTGAGCCATTTATTCAAGCACTCTTTGTAGGTAAGCTTGTTGAGCAGATTGCTCAAGGCATTTGTGATGATATCCAAAGCCCACAATCATTTTTAGCTGGTATGTTTAGATATGCTCAAACTTTCTTACACGATACTGCTGAAAAGACCTTTGATGAGTTTCCTTTAAATGCAGTAAGCTCAAACTATAAAGATGGTGGTGGTCAGTTAGGTGCGATTATTAAAGTAATTATGTTACTAGTAGAGCACCATGTAGAAGAGGCCTTAGAAGAGAAGAGCGTTCAGCTTTTAAATTCTAATAAAGATCAATTCTATAACATGATTAGTCATGCTATGAACTGGGCGGATGCAGTAGCTAAAGCACTAGGTATTGTCAAAGACGTTAAAGAGCGTCGTGAGCGCAGACTTTAACTTTTGGTGTCTTGAAATCTATTCTTATCTTTCTTTTCACAAACTTTGTATTAAAACAAGAGCTTTACAAACAAAGTCCAAAAACTAAAAAGGGGCCTAAGGCCCCCTTCGTTTTTCAAACTATTTTTCTTAGTTTTGCTCAAACATTGCTGAGATTGACTCTTCGTTGTTAATACGACGAATTGCCTCTGCTAACATTGGAGCTAAAGTTAACTGACGGAAGCACTTTAACTTCATGAACTGCTCGGTTGCAGGAACTGAGTCAGATACAACTAAGTGATCTAAAGCTGAGGTTGATACATTCTTATAAGCATCACCTGATAATACAGGGTGAGTGCCGTAAGCTGTAACAGACTTAGCACCACGCTCTTTAAGAGCAGCTGCTGCCTTACATAAGGTACCACCAGTATCGATGATATCATCAACGATAATGCAGTCTCTATCCTTAACTTCACCGATTAGGTTCATAACCTCAGATACGTTAGGACGAGGACGACGCTTATCGATAATAGCGATATCAGCGTTGTTTAATAATTTTGCAATAGCACGAGCACGTACCACACCACCCATATCAGGTGATACAACGCAAGGGTTCTTTAGATTTAGGGTTAACATGTCCTCAACAAAGATTTGTGAAGAGAAGCAGTTATCTACAGGAACATCAAAGAAACCTTGAATTTGCTCTGCGTGTAAATCAACAGTTAAAACTCTATCTACACCAACAGATGATAAAAAGTCTGCTACAACCTTTGCAGTAATTGGCACACGAGCAGAACGTAGACGTCTGTCTTGACGTGCGTAACCAAAGTATGGGATTACAGCAGTAATACGGCCAGCTGATGCACGACGTAAGGCGTCAATCATTACGATTAACTCCATTAAGTTGTCATTAGTTGGTGCACAGGTTGATTGGATAACGAAAACGTCGCAACCACGAACATTTTCATTGATTTGAACGTGAACTTCACCGTCTGAGAAACGGTCAACAGTAGCATCGCCAAGTCTAGTGTAGAGACGATCAGCGATTTTCTTAGCTAACTCTGGTGTTGCGTTACCAGCAAAGAGCTTCATATCAGCCATAAGATGAGTGATCCTGAGTGATTTAAAAAAGACATCTTTAAGTCATTACCAAAATCTTAAAGATGGCCTATTTTAAAACTTTTGTCACACTTTTTAAAGGACAATTTTTGTAAAGATTGCCTTTTCAAATTTTTGTTTACGGAAAATTACAACTTATTGAGATCGGCGATAACTGGCGATAGATCAACGCTTTTAGCAATAAAAGATGAGATCTTAAGTTTATTTAATTCTTTTTGCGCACACTTTGCATGATCAATATCATCAAAAGCGACAAAACAAGAAGAACCGCTACCTGACATATAAGACTTACCATATTTTTTAAGTAAATCTAAAAGCGTTTGCACTTGTGGGTATTCTTGTACTACCACATGGGTAAAGCAGTTATCATGACTTGTCTTTAAGTGTTCTTCAAGTGTTTTTGAAGGAGTATTTTTAACTAACTTATCTGATGAGAATAAGAGCTTAGTAGGGACTTTACAATCAGGTGTTGCAACTAAGTAATAGTGGTTAGGTACTTTAACCTCAGTTAAAATCTCACCAATGCCGGTAGCGTATGCAGAAGTGCCTTGAATAAAGATAGGTACATCCGCACCTAAAGAAGTACCTAGTTTTAAAAGGGTAGCTTTATCTAAATTTAAGTTCCAAAGCTTATTTAAAACTAAAAGTACGGTAGCAGCATTACCTGAGCCTCCGCCTAAACCACCACCTTGAGGAAGGACTTTATCAATTGAGATCTTAACGCCCTTTTGGCAATTGGTAGTTTTCTTTAAAAGCATCGCTGCTTTGTAAATGAGGTTATCTGCAACCGGAAAGCCAAAGTCTGTAATTAACTCTACCTTATCCTCATCGGTAGTTTGAAAGGTCATCTTATCGCCATAGTCTAAGATCACAAATAGTGTCTCAAGATTATGGTAACCGTCAGGACGCTTGCCGGTGATATATAAAAAGAGATTTAACTTACAAGGACTGGTGGTGGTAAATAACATAAAAACTACCTAACTTTATAACTACTCTAGGCTATTAACATTGTTAATCTTAATTAGAATTTTAGTATAAGGAGTTAAGATCTCCATGTTATCAGGAAGAGGAATACCTTTTCTAAAAGCTTTATAGCTCTTGTAGGTAACCTGATACACGTCACCATAGGTCGCAGTTTTTACATAGCCCTTAGCATCATAGGTCTTCTCACCACGTGGTAGACCTACCATAATTGAGTGAAGATCTTCAACAGGAACATCGAGGTTAAACTCATCTTTTAATAATTGACGAGCGCTATCGCCTTTGTAGTTCTCACCTTGTACATTTAAGAAGGTAGTTCCGTTAGCGTAAACTTGTAACTGCACATAACGCATCCCCATAGGGCCTGTGAACTCTAGGGTGTAAGAGTCGTTTTTGAAGATATAGTTACAATTTACAGAAAAGGTTTGCTTCTTGTAACGGCCAATTAAAGCAATACGGCCATCTTCTTCTAAATGTTTAATGCCTTGTAGCGCATGTACTCTTTGCTCGGTAGTTAAATTTGCAAAGTCATTTAACTTTTCAGTGTTAGAAGTACAAGCAGTAGCCAGTACTGTAATACCCAAAGCTAGAGCTAATGGTTTTAGTAAGTTTTTAATCTGCATTTAAGTTAGTTTCCTGTGCGTCTTTTAAAAGACCATAAATTCTAATTAACTCTTGATGAGCCTTGAAGCCTTTGAGGTTTAAATCAGATGCGACTAAGCCATTAAATCTTTGAGTACCATCGATATGAGCTAGAACCTTATCAAGTGTCTTTTGACCATAAAGTAGGGTTAAACCATCTTTGTAGTCATCAAGATTTAACGCACCATCGGTTAGACACTCAAGTACTTTAATTAAGCACTGATAGAATGAAAGTTTTTCTAGGCTAAAGTTATTTTGATTAAAGCGTACAGTCCAAATGGCATAGGTTAAAGCTGAAGAGTAAACTTTACCAGCTAGTGCGATAAGGCAACGAAGCTCTCCCATACGTAAACTTGCCCAAGGTGATTTCTCATCTGGTAACACGCCTAGCATTTGACATACTAAGGCTTCATTATCGATATCCTCGCTTTCAAGCTCATCTAAATAATTAGCGTAGATATCTTCTGTTTCATTAGTATCAGGAAGGGTTAAGAGTGACTCTTGGAAATCAATGCCAGAGTTAGTGTTGTTATAGACTAAATCATCAACTGGGTAAATCTCAGACATACCAGGGACGATGGTTCTGTATACTTCAACTCCTAGATAGTTGTAATTGCGGATATAAATATCAAAGCCTAGCTTTTGAATGATATAGCGCATGGCTTTGTATTGCTCTTCAGTTGAGCCACTAAAATCCCATGCGATAAATCTATAGTCAGGTACCTTTTTAAACATCTGCATAGGCAAAATACCCGTAGAGTCAACAAAGTGACTTTCAAGATTTACAACATCAGAGGTTCTTTCTAAATCAAAATCAGGCTCATCAAAGTTATCTAAATCACTAAAGGTACGACCTTGCATTAACTCTGTTAAAGTTCTATCAAGGGCTACCTCAAAGATTGGATGAGCACCGAAGGAGGCAAAGCAAGTACCATTTCTTTGATTAAATAGTACTACGCAAACTACCGGGAACTTACCACCAAGGCTAGCGTCATAGGCTACAACCTTTAGACCATCACCTTGCAAGGTTTGTAAGGTCTGATATGACTTTTCATACTTTTGTAAGATCTCATGAGGGATCTTAGGAAGACCTAAGCCGCGCTTTATAATTTCCTTTTTAACATAGCGCTCAACAATTTCAGATAAGCCTTGAACTAGTGCTTCGTACTTAGTGTTGCCAGCAGACATACCATTAGAGCCATAAAGGTTATCTAATAGGTTAATTGGAAAGTAGACAACTTCAGCATTACGGGCATTAGTAAATGGAATTGAGCACACACCACGGCTAAAGGCAGAAGAGCCAATCTCAACTAAATCCTCAAGATTTAAGTCAGTACCTTCAGAGTAGAACTTACGTAATGAAGAGTTTAAAACATCACTAGGAATTGATGGATCGTCTTGATCAATAGTAGTCCACTTTTCATCTTTAAAATGCACATATGGGGCATTAGAGTTATCAAGACCTAAGTAATAGTCTGAAAATGACATTTGAGTTGCTAGGCGCTCAAACATCTCACCGTAGGCTGAAGCTGTTGCTGCAAGCTTTGAAGATCCTTTACCATTAGTGTAAATAGTAGGGCAGCTTTCAACAGCTAAATTTACAGAGTAAACATTGTTAAGTGGATTTAACCAATTACTCTCAACTGTTTTGATCTGTAACTTATTTAAGATCTCTTTGAAGTGCTCAATACTTTGCTCTAAAGGTGCGTCTTTACCTACGATATTTGTCATAAAAAATCCTAATGATCCTGCGCTAATTGTGAAATTTTCAGATATGGTATGATACCACATGGCATTTGCGTGCTAAAAGTAAGATTAAGAGATCATCATACAAATTAGGTGTTTTAATTTGCATGCTTGATCTTCATAAGTAGAAGCTTATATGTTTAGAAAAGAACTCTCTCATCCATCCTATGATCATCTAAAGAATACAATTAAAGGCAGTATCGATGACATCATTGAACATCCTTTGACAGATGATGTTTTAAATTCTCAAAAAGAAAAGCTTTTAAATGACTCTTTTAAAGAAGAAAAAGATGGTGAAAATGAGCCCCAAAAAGAAAATCCTTATGAGAATAAGGCAGGTCCTAGCTTGTACTTTAAAGCTTTAGAGCGAGTAAGACGCTTAAATGGCTATGAGGCAATTCATAACGAGATTAAGGTAAAGGGCTTACCAGAAGAAGTTTTAAGGCGTAAAGAAGAGCTTGAGCGAGAATTAGAGCTTGAGGCACAAGGACTTTCTCCTAATAATGTCAATCAGCAAGATAAGTTCTCTGATGGTAATTCTAAGCAAGATGCAGAACATACTACAACAGAGGATTTAGATAAGGTAGAAACGCTTTTTTATAACAAGGCCAAAAGTAGGGTAGAGCAATTGAATTTAAGTAAATCTAATGTCAGCGAGAAAATAAAACGCAATTTTAAGCTATTTATCATTATAATAGTGGCATTCATTGGTTATTACATCTATGGTGTGTACTTTGAAGATAGCGATGACAAGTCGCTTCAAAATGTTCAAGCTCAATTACCCATTGAACTTGATGATACTACTACCTTAACCGCGGTAGACCTAGTAGAAAATAACTTCACACTTAAGATAACTAAGTCTCAAGAAGCATTTAAAGACACTCAAGATCAAGAAAAAGCACTAAATTTGTACATTGACAGTGCAAAATCGAATTTCTGTAAAATTCCATTATTTTTGGATATGATTAAGAAAGGCAAGAAAATCGTAGTGATCATGGATGCTAAAGACGATTCTTTCCATAAAGAATTTTCTGTCTCTAAATGCGATCTCTAAGTATTAACTTTGTAAGAATTTTTTTAATTTTGCTATTTTTGTGAGGATATAAATGCAAAAGGTTGGTTTAATCGGCTGGCGTGGTATGGTGGGCTCTGTTTTAATGGAGCGTATGCAACAGGAGAATGACTTTGCTCTAATTGATGCAGTATTCTTCTCAACCTCTCAGGCAGGTCAAAAGGCCCCATCATTCAACGGTAAAGACTATGGTGTTCTACAAGATGCTTACAATCTTGATGCTTTAAAGGCAATGGACATCATCATTACCGCTCAAGGTGGCGATTACACAACTAAGATGTACAAAGCTCTACGCGACACTGGTTGGACTGGCTACTGGATTGATGCAGCATCTACTTTACGTATGGAACAAGACACTAAGATCATCTTAGATCCTGTTAACCGTGAAGTTTTAGATAAGGCTTTAAATGATGGTTGCAAGTCATACATCGGTGGTAACTGCACTGTAAGCTTACTTTTAATTGCTCTTGCTGGCCTAATTAAGTCAGGTAACGTTGAGTGGATTTCAACTCAGACTTACCAGGCAGCATCTGGTGCTGGTGCTAAGAACATGCGTGAGCTTCTATGCCAGATGGGTTCACTATATGATTGTGTAAACTCAGAGCTAGCAGATCCTCATAGCTCAATTCTTGATATCGAGCGTAAAGTACGCGCTAAGATGAATGATGCTACCTTCCCAACTCAAAACTTTGGTGCTCCTTTAGCAGGCTCTGTTCTACCATGGATTGATAAAGAGCTAGAGAATGGTCAAAGCCGTGAAGAGTGGAAGAGCCAGGCTGAGGCTAACAAGATCTTAGGTTACGCTCCAGGTACTCTACCTATTGATGGTAACTGTGTACGTATTTCATCAATGCGTTGCCACAGCCAAGCATTAACCATTAAGTTAAAGCAGAACTTAGCTATCTCTGAGATTGAAGATTTAATCAAGGCTCAAAACAAGTGGGTTAGGGTAATTCCTAACCACAAGGAAGTAACACTCTCAGAGTTAACTCCAGCTAAGGTATCAGGCTCACTATATGTACCTATCGGTCGTATGCGTAAGATGACCTTAGGTGAGAACTTCGTATCAGCTTTCACCGTAGGTGATCAGCTACTATGGGGTGCTGCAGAGCCTCTACGTTGCATGCTACGTCAGATCATCGACTAGTATTTAACGATTAATCTATTGAAAGAAGAAGCTCTAATGGAAACTTTGGAGCTTTTTTCGTATTAATCTTAAGTATTAATTCACTTATAAATCAGTCAAATAAGCACAATTTAGAAAAATATTAAAAAAAGTCCTTAAAAAAATCTGACATCTGACGTTAC
>ONCS01000015.1 GCA_900316375.1 uncultured Succinatimonas sp.
TAATATGTTTTTACTTCACATTTTATGTATCTGCAAATTGTTGCAGGCCTTTATGTGATTTTAATCAATAGGGATCTTTTTCCCGTAATCTGAATCTTGTCTTATATATATTAATAATAATTACTGCTAGTAATTATTATAAGAAGTGCATCACAATGACTTTTTTATTAAAATACAGAAATTCACCTCAAAATTTTCAAAAATACAATAATAGATAATTTTGTACAAGATAATTAAAGAAAATTTTGGAAGATAGCAAGCCCAATCTAGGACTTGCTGTTGTTTAGTAGGAGTTGTAATTACTTTAAGCGGGTGAGATCTAAAACTAAATATCTATCTTCTTTATTTTCAATGTTAAGCATTGCATCAAGCATTAAGGTACCAAGGACACAGTAATCATCGTTATCCATATCACGAGGATTAGATAGATAATTCTCCCAAAGCTTATTTAGATACTGACTTTCATCATCATTGAAGTTTTGGAAATATGAGACCATTTCCTGCTGCAAGATCTCGCTTGCCTTTGTCTTTAGCTCACTTGGCATTACAGGATCTTGTTTATCTTTATTGGCAAAGCCTAACTTTAAAGCTTTTGCTTGAATGTCAAAGTAGAGCTTTAACTTATCATCAGATAAAGTTTGCATACGTGCACGCATTGACTTTAAAAGGTAGTTTGAATCTATCTGCGCAATCCCACTATTCATCTTTAAAAGTCCGCCACAGGTATCTTTATCCATGGCATCTAAGATCTCTTGTTCTAAAACTAAGTACTCATTAAGTGTCTGAATATCAATAAGCTTTAGACCTTTATTTACAAATAATACAAACTTATCCATGCCTAGATGCTTACCTACATCCATATCGGCACTGCCATTCTCAACACCTTTAAAATAATTTAGATTGCTGTCAATTAAGTAATCAACTACATCTTGAGAGACTACTTCATTAAAGAAACTGCGAAGGATATCCTTTTGTGTTGATGTCATCTCAACCTTATCAACGTATGGCGCCATCATTGAGACAATTAGAGGCTGACTTGCTTTGACGTGGAAGTAGTTGTCAGCTTGTACTGAAGATATAGATAGAGCAGAGCATAAAGCTAGAGTTACCAAAGTTTTAGAGAGTTTAGACATGGATGATCCTATAAATTACTATGTATTTGTTTATGCCTATCTTATAGATCTTAAGGCTAATTTTTTCTTTGATGTAGGTTCAAAGACTAAATATTTAACTTTTTAAATAATCCTTACTTAACTTTAAGTTAGAAAGTTCTTTTCTAAATTTTACTCACTGAACTTAATCATTTCTAATTGTGCTAAATCATTGTTCAATTCTGCACCAAATTTAGGCTTTATCATCCATGGCGGTGCAGCTCCTGCTTTAAACAAAGAGCCAACCTTTAAACAGCGTGAGCTTATCAATGCACCTCAATACGAAATTATTGCCAAAGCTGCAGCTCACTACATTCAAAATGGTGAAGTTTTAATTATCGCAAGTTCTGTAACCACTCTACAAGTTGCCATTAGACTTGCTGCTGATAAAAAAGACTTAACCGTATTTACTGATTCTTCAATAATTGCCTCTGCACTATCATCCAATCCGACCTTTAAAGTGCATTTAGCTCCAGGTCTATATAATGGTGATAAAAATTGCGTGTACGGGGCAGAAACCATTAACTACTTTAATAACATTTTTGCAAATAAAGTGATTTTAGGAGCAACAGGACTAAATCAAGATGGAATATCTAATGCTGACATAGATGTGGCTGAGACTTATAAAGTAATGGCAAAGCAATCAACGCAGAAGATTGTGGTTGCAGATTGCTCAAAGATCTCACGCAATGCCCTATCTTTATTCTTACCATGGACTGAGGTAGATAGACTTATTATTGACAATCCACCTTATGATGAGGAGTTAATGGTTGGTTTAAAACATGGTGCAGTGCAAGTTACTATCGCCTCAGAGAGTAGCTGGAATTTCTAATCTTTCAAATTTAATTTATTTCAAAGCAAAAAGGCACGGTCTTTAAAAACCATGCCTTTAAATCACACTGCAAAATTTAAGTACTAAACCGCACCTACATTTCTAAAGTAAGTTGTTGATGCGTTATGGAACACAGCATCAAAGCCTAAGCTCTCCATAGCATTTACTACCTGCTCTACAGTTCTATCATCATTGATAGTCCACTGCTCTAGATTCTTACCCTTGTGAGCATAACCACCAGGTTCAGTTGAAGAACCGGCAGATACAGCAGTAATACCAATTGGTAGGACTAAATCTCTAAACTGAGCTGACTCACGGGTTGAGATAGTTAAATCTAGCTCATTATCAAAGATACGCCATGCACAGATGATCTGTACCATCTTCGCGTCATTTACAGGTAAATGAGGCTCATAGCCACCGGTTGCTGGGCGTAAACGAGGGAAAGAGATAGATAGATTAGTCTTCCAATAATGATCTCTCATGTAAAGAACATGCATTGCTAAAGCACATAAATCTACCTTCCAATCATAAAGGCCTAGTAATGCGCCCATACCTACTTTATCAATACCAGCCTGTCCTAGTCTATCAGGTGTTTCCATACGATAGCGCATGTCAGCTTTCTTACCGCCTAGGTGAACCTTTTTATAGCAACCTGGGTGGTAGGTTTCTTGATAAACAGATACAGCATCTAAACCTAAGGTTTTAAGCTCAGCATACTCCTCAGTATCAAGTGGCTGTACTTCCATCTGTAAGTATTCAGCATGCTTTTTAGCAATTGGTAGTACTTGTCTAAAATAAGGCATACCAGCTTTGTGGGCATTCTCACCAGAGACTAACAGGATATTTGAATATCCCATATCATTCATAGCTTGTAGTTCTTCTTCAATCTCTTCTAAAGTTAAAACTACACGCTTGAACTTATTCATTACAGAGAATCCACAATAAGCACACTTGTTATTGCAAAGGTTAGTTAAATACAATGGTAAATACATGTTAACGCAGCGACCAAATCTCTTACGAGTTAACTGCATGGCCTCTTGTACCATTACATTTAAATAGTGCTTACGCGCATTTTCACTAATTAAGGCTGCAAAGTCCTCAACAGTTTTTGGACCTTTTTTATAAATGGCTCTTTCAACATCAGCATCGGTGCGAGAGTCAACTAAAGCTGTAAATTTATCTACATCAACCTTAGAAATCTCATCAAAAAAGCTCATTTACTTCATAGCCTCCTTTAAAAACTCTTCCATAGGAGAGGTAGCAACCGCAGTGGTTGCCTTACGAGCTAAACCTGCGATGTAGGCAGCACGACCTGCTTCTTGAGCAAGTTTGAAAGCATGTGACATTAAGATTGGATCAGCAGAAGCTGCAATTGCAGTATTTGCCATTACCGAGTCTGCACCTAGCTCAAAAGCTAAAGCTGCATCTGATGGAGCACCGATACCTGCATCTACGATTACAGGTACGTGTGACTGCGCGATGATGATCTCAAGCATAGCTCTTGTTTGTAGGCCGTTAGCAGAACCAATAGGTGATCCTAAAGGCATAACAGCAGAGCAACCAACATCCTCTAAACGGCGAGCTAAAACAGGATCTGCCTGGATATATGGAAATACTGCAAAGCCATCTTTTACTAACTCTTCACAAGCTTTAAGGGTCTCTACAGGATCAGGTAGTAAGTAGCGAACATCTGGGTGGATTTCAACTTTAACCCAGTTAGTACCTAATGCTTCCCTTGCAAGCTGAGCTGCAAAGATAGCCTCTTTTGCGTTCTTAGCACCAGAGGTGTTAGGCATTAAGGTAACACCTAAATCAGTTAAAGGCTTTACAATCTCATCGGTGTGATTTTTAGTATCGACACGCTTTACAGCCATAGTTGCAATTTGCGCACCAGAAGCTTGTGCTGACTTTGTTAACACTTCACCTGAGGCGTACTTACCAGTACCAATAATTAAGCGGTTAGTAAACTCTTTACCTGCTAACACTAACTTATCTTCAAACTTCACTTTTCCATCAATAATTTCAGTCATCCTAACCTCCTGATACCATGTTATAAACATCAACTGCCATACCGTCTTTAAGTACAAAGCTGTCAAAATCAACTTTTTTGATGATCTTCTCATCAACAGCTACGGCTACACCGTCTTTATTTAAGCCTTTAGACTCTAAAAACTCTTTTAAAGTGGTGTTCTCTTTTAATTCAATATCCTTTTCTTGATTGTAATGAATTACCATATCTCATCGCCTCCAGTGCCACATAAGTTAAGCCACTTTTTGCAAGTCTCATCAGGGTTCTCTGCCTTGGTAATACCAGTAATTAAGGCAACAGAGCCTACCCCTGTTGAGAGTACTTCTTCAACGTTATAAAGCTTGATACCGCCAATTGCGACAGTAGGCACTTTATCTTTAATTAAATCTTGTAAGACAGAGAGCTTAAAGCAACCTTGTGGTTTTGATGGCATAACTTTAGATTGCGTCTCAAAGATATGACCTAGGGCTATATAGCTTGGATTTAACTGCAAAGCTTTTAAGGTCTCATACGCACCATGGGTAGATACACCTAAATGAAGACCACTTTGTTTGATTTTCTCTACATCAGCCTCAAGTAAATCTTCCATACCTAAATGCACGCCATAGGCACCTGCTTTAATTGCTAGCTCATAGTAATCATCGATAAATAATCTTGCCTTGTGCTCTTTACAAAACTTTACAGACTCTACAATCTTGTCATAAAGCTTTGGATCAGATTTATCTTTGATACGTAGCTGAATGGTGCGCACACCTAAGTTGACAAGGCGATTGATCCACTCAACAGAATCTACAACTGGGTATAATCCCATATGCAGTGGGCATTGTGGAAAGGCTTTATTTTCAATTGGAAATCCTTTTTGATGCACGCTTGGCATGTACTTTAAGTCTTTGACAAGTCCTAAATGACCTACAGGTGGACGGTAAGTTTTAGTGTTATCAAAGCTGCTTAATGCCTTTAAGGCAGGATTTACAATACCTTGATAAACATAAGCTTTAGCAACTACTGCTGCATCATGCAGTGCAAAGCGACTTGCTAAAAGCGCTGCCAAACATGATGATAAAGCACAGCCACCACCATGAGCCCCCTCACCTTCTACACGAGGATTTTCCATGGTAAAGCTTACATAGTCAGATTTGAAAAAGTCGACACTATCATTACCTTGATTGTGCCCGCCTTTAATAATGACTGACTGACATCCTTTTTGTAAAAAGACATCTGCTAGTGCTTCTACACCATTTTTCTCAAGATCATCTTTAGACCAAGCAGCTAAGGTTAAAGCCTCTGGAAGATTTGGAGTAAAGATGGTAACAGTAGGTAAAATCTTGTCTAAACTTTGCTTTAGATCAACAGAGTTTAAATCTCCTGCCGTGCCACATAAAACAGGATCCCAAACTACAGGTACGCCTTTAAAGTCTGTGTTTAGCTTATCAAGTAAAATCTCTAAATGAGACTGTTTAGATACTAAGCCAACCTTAATTGCATCAATACCCTCCCAGTCACGATGAGCAATTTCTAAAGTCTCTTTAAAAGTCTCATCATCAGTATTTGTTACCTTAGTAATATTCTTTAAAGACTGACAAGTAAGTGCTGTCACACATGGCAGTGGGAAAGCTTCATTGTCATAGACAGTCATGCAGTCAGCGGTTACACCAGCGCCACCGCCACTATCAAGTCCTGCTACAAGTAATACTAAAGGTCTTTCTTTTTTAAGCATAGTAAGCCTTACTTATTAAACTTTTCTTGAAGTTTGCGGTTTAGACGAATTGGGCAGAAACGTGGGCCACACATTGAGCAGAATGCTGGCTCATGAGATTTAGCACACTCTTCTGGCATTTGGGCACGCCATACGTCGTAAGCGTTTTGTGGATCTAAAGATAGTGCAAACTGGTCATACCATCTAAAATCAGCTCGGGCTAAAGCCATAGCATCATCTCGAAGTTTTGCACCTGGTAGGCCTTTAGCAAGGTCAGCTGAATGCGCTGCTAGTTTATAGGTAATTAAACCTACTTTTACATCATTTTCTGTAGGAAGTGCTAAGTGCTCAGCAGGGGTTACATAGCAAAGCATAGCAGTACCGTAGGATGCGATCATTGAGCCACCGATTGCAGATGTAATGTGATCATAACCTGGAGCAATATCAGTTACTAATGGTCCTAAGGTGTAGAAAGGAGCGTAGTTACAGAACTTCTCTTGTAGCTCTTGGTTTTCCTTGACTTTATCCATAGGTACGTGGCCTGGGCCTTCAATAAAGCATTGGACACCTGCCTCAAAGCAGCGTTTAGCAAGTTTGCCGATGTTCTCAAGCTCGCCATACTGAGCCTTGTCGCAAGCATCAGAAATACAGCCAGGACGTAAACCATCACCTAGTGATAGTGCTACATCATAATCATGGCAAATTTCAATTAACTCATCAAAGTGCTCATAGGCCATGTTCTCACACTCATGACGGAGCATTTGTGAAGCCATAATCGAGCCACCACGTGAGACAATGCCTAGGATACGCTTAGCAGCATGTGGAAGTAAGTCTTTAGTTAAACCTGCGTGAATTGTAAAGTAATCAACACCTTGTCTTGCTTGATCAATTACGGTGTCACGGAAGAGTTCCCAAGTAAGTAAATTTACATCACCATGAGCTCTGTCTAGGGCTTCATAAACTGGTACTGTGCCAATAGGTACAGGAGATGCGCGTAAGATAGCATTACGAAGGCCACCTAAATCTTTAATACCTGTTGATAAATCCATCACAGTATCAGCGCCAAAGCGTAGAGATAGTCTTAGCTTTTTAATCTCTTCATCAAAGTTAGATGAAAGTGATGAGGCACCAATATTAGCATTTACCTTAACAGAGAAATGTTTACCTATGATCATAGGCTCACACTCTTCGTGGTTAATATTAGATGGAATTACAGCAACACCTTTTGCCATTTGCGAGCATACATCCTCTGGGGTAAAAGGCATGTTCTCACCTGATTTAAAAGACTCACGGATAGCTACATATTCCATGTAGTCAGTTACCTTGCCCTCTTTAGCAAAGTCTAATTGAGTCTTTTTAACCTTCTTTTTATCACCATCAATAATGTATGGAGTGTAACCTTCATTTACCTTAGGTAAGGTTTTAGCATTAACATCAGGACCTTCAACAGTTGATACTAAAACACTGTCACCATTTGATAAGTTAATCTTATTAAAAGGAACTTTAATAGTGTCTTTTGAACCTTGAACACTAATACGCTCAATATCTGGTTTGAAGATGTAATTGTCTTTGGTGTGTGGCATAGGCACGTCTTCTTATAAGTTGTGGATGAATTCTTATATGCGTGCCGAAATGAACCTTGTTCCCTACGCTAGTACTAACTAGATCAGGTTTGCGGATTTTGCAATTGCAATCTCAGCCAAATGGCACTCCGACAAGCAGTTTTAGGTATTATCAAACTTTGTCTTTGCAATTACAAGGGATAAATTTTTTAAATTTTAAACTTTTCATATATAAGATCTCTAGATCCAAAACTTTAATAAAAAATAGTGTGTAAAATTAGGAATAATTATTTGAAATAGAAAGGAAA
>ONCS01000109.1 GCA_900316375.1 uncultured Succinatimonas sp.
AAAGGCTCCCGCTATCAATGGTCCTACACCTAAGTCTTTATGTAAAATTTTTTCTGATATTACTTCGTCAAAGAAAAAATCTTGATCACTCATGAGTTAATGCCTTACTAAATCTGCTATTATTGGCATTATTGTAAGAAATTAACTCTTTGATTAATAGTGCTAATTTTTAGCTTTTACCATTAATCAAATTGAATTTTGGATCTTGACTTAGCTGTAAAGCCAAATATAATTTTTTTAAATTTCCTTTTTTACACCGCTCAAACTTAATTCTTAAAATTTACTGCTCACTGTCAGTTCTCTGATAAGTATAAGGAGAAAAGCAGTTAAAATCATCATGAATGCAAGCTTTGCCTATCACGTGGTTAATGTACGGAAGTTTCTAAAACCTTACACTGCTTTTTGAAAAATGCGATGCCATAAGCTCTAACTTCTTTTACAAAGGCTGTTTGAGAAATTAATCCTTGAGCATAGCGCTTTTGTTTAATTTGCTCTATTGCCTCTTGTGCTCTAGATTGAAGATCTTCTAGCTTACTACAAGATTTAACTTCAATAATCACGCCAATGTAGCCTTCATTATCAGATAATGGAGGTAATACAAAGGAAATATCAGCAAAGCCGTCACCTAGCTCTGAATTACTTTGATATTGGAACTTTTTTGTATTGTAATTAGCAGCAAAGACGACATTTAAAAATGCATGATACAAAGCTTCTTTATCAGTGCCCTTTTGGATATTAAAGACACTAAAATAAGAAAATAAGATCTCATTTAGCTTAAATTCAATTAGGCTTGCACTACCTTTACGGAAGGTATCATATAAGCTTGAGCTTGTATCTCTTAACTCTTTTGAGGCAATACTAAAGCACCACTTAGTGAGATGAACTAGACACTCATGCACACAAGAATTGGGGATCTTAAGTAAGGTGTTTTGCGGATCTTGGGGACTACCTTCAGACTTAGTTAAATACCCTGTCATGTACAATAGCGAGAAGAAGTAATTTAAGTTTGCATCTGTCTCTGTCATTTGGTAGTTAAGGTTGTGCTCAATATAAGCTTCAACCAACTCACCATTTATCAATTTTGCTAAATCATCAGCATACAACTCTGGATTTTTACAAAAGATTTCTCTTACTAAATCATTTGAAGATGAGTCAATCCAATAAGGCTTAGGAGCATAATCTTTGGTATCTAGTTTCTCATAGACGTAATTAGTTACATCCCATGGGCAGAAGATATCATCTATACCAAACTTATATCCGTCATACCATGACTTACACTCATCAAATGATGAACTTAAATTAAAGTAATCAAGAAAAGCTTTGGTCTCATCTTTAGTAAAACCAAACAATTTTGAATATTTCTGATCATCGATATCAAAACACTTAAAGTTATTAACTCCTGTGAAGATACTCTCGTAAGAGACTTTTAAGCAGCCAGTGACTAGGCATTTATCTAATGATGAATTAGTCTTTAGACAATAGCTTAAAACCTTTGTATAGATTTCTTTGAACTTATCGTAGAAATGGCAATGATAGAGCTTATACAAAGGTACATCGTATTCATCTAACAGCAGATAAACTTTTTTGCCAGTCTCTTGTTGCAAAAGCTCACATAGTGTCTTGATACTATCAGTTAAATATGAAATTGTAGGATTTACTTTAAGATTTAAGATTCCGTTTAAACTTTCTTTGTCAAAATCAGAGAGCTTATTTGAATTTTTTAAAAAGATTAAGGATTTAGCAAATCTTGAGATAGTTTTACCAAGTTCGATTAAACTGTCTTCATAAGATGAAGTAGAGTAAGCATCTTTAAATGAAACATAGACAACAGGATAGCTTGCAAAATTTTGTGAAAAGAAGTCTTCTTGTTTCCCAATAGCCAAGCTCCTGAAAACTTCTTTTAACTTATCTTTCTCATGCGTGTTTTGATAATCCATTTTCAAAAATGAATTAAGCATCGACAAGGTTAAGGTTTTACCAAAACGTCTTGGTCTAGTAAATAGAGCTACTTTAAAGCCATCTTCAACAAGATCTTTGATAAATGCAGTTTTATCTACATAATATCCTGGTTGTTGAGTTACAAAGAAGTCAGAAAACTCTTCTACACTCAATTTTACTACCTTGCTAAAATCCGACATAAATGCTCCTTGACTGGACTTACTACATTCTATCAAAGATCTAGATATTGTTTTAATTTGAATTGAGCATTTGCTTTTAAGCTCTTACTTTTCGTAAGCAATTAGTGACTACCAAAGATTTAATTCACTCATCAAGTATATGAAATTTTCTTTCTTATAGAGAAAACCTTCTAAGGAAAAATTCAGTCAAAAACTAAAAAAGATCAAAAAATTTCTTGCAAAGTTTTTATTTTGGTGTTTTAATACCTATCAAGTTGATAGGTTATATATGAATTTGATTTTTAAAGAGGATATCATGACTTTTAAGTGTTGTCGCTGTTGTTGTAAGTAAAGCTTTAACTCCTAATGTTAATTAGTTTTAGGAGCTAAAGGAACGTTAGGATTTTAAGAAACGACAGAGATAACATCATGAATATTTTCAATAGAATTACAGATTTAATCGGTAACACTCCCCTTCTAAACTTAAGAGGATTTTCCTCTTACCATGCTTTAAATCAAAGCTTAATTGCTAAGCTTGAATCTTTTAATCCCGCAGGATCTGTCAAAGACCGAATTGCTAAAGCCATGATTGAAGATGCACTACAGCGTGGCTTAATCAATGAGCATACCGTAATTATTGAACCAACCTCTGGCAATACCGGAATCGGCCTGGCCTCAGTTACCGCATCGCTTGGCTTAAAGCTTGTGATTGTGATGCCAGATTCGATGAGCGTGGAAAGACGTCAGCTGCTTCATGCATATGGTGCTGAAATTGTCTTAACCCAAGGCTCACTTGGAATTAAAGCGTCTATTTCCAAAGCTAAAGAGTTAAAGGAGCTTTATCAAAATGCCTTTATTCCGATGCAGTTTGAAAATGAGGTTAATCCTTTAATTCACTATCAAACCACAGGTGCTGAAATCTATAAAGACACTGATGGCAAGGTAGATGTAGTTGTAGCAGGTGTGGGTACCGGTGGCACAATCACGGGTATTGCCAAATACCTAAAAGAGCAAAACCGCAAAATTAAGATAGTTGCTGTAGAGCCTAAACGCTCTGCCTTTTTAAAAGGCTCTGTGCCTCATCCTCATGGCATACAAGGTATTGGTACAAGCTTTGTCCCTAAGACTTTAGATTTAAGTTTAATTGACGAGATCATCGATGTTGATGATGAGGATGCTTATCAAAGTACCTCTTTAATTGCCAAATTAGATGGTCTTTTAGTAGGTATTTCCTCAGGGGCAGCTGCCTTTGCGGGCGCTCAAATTGCCAAAAGAGATGAGTACCAACATAAAAACATTGTGGTGATATTACCTGATACCGGTGAGCGTTATCTTTCAACGCCTGCTTTTCTAGATTAAAGCTAACAACAAAATTCAAAAACAGACACAATTTTTCAGGAAAAGCAGATGTACGATTATCAAGAGTCAATTACCGCTAAACTTTGCGCCTTTGTCAGAGCCTATCATAGTCTTTATGGTCAACCTAAGATCTTTGATGATAGCTTTGCCTACGATTTGATGGGACAGCATGAGTTTTTACAGATGGCAAAGTTGATTGAAAACAACTTTGATCTAAAAAAGACTTTAAAGGACTTTTTAAATTCAAGCAATTACGTAACTTTTAACAAAGCTTTAATTGAGAAAACAGTAACAAAGCTTTTAAGTGCCATTCCACTAGTTAGAATTGCCTACACTGAGGCACAGCTACAAAAACTTTATCAAAAGGCCATAGCTAATCAAAGCTCTCAAGACTCTCTTTTACAGTATGTGATCTTAGGTGCTGGCCTTGATACCTTTGCTTTTAGAAATGATAAAAGTGATCTTCAGATCTACGAGTTAGACCACTTAAATACAGGCATGTATAAGATCAAGCGTTTAACTCAATTAAGAAAGGTAATTCCACAAAATCTTCACTTTGTAGGAATTAACTTTAACACTGACAACTTACTAGAAGTCATGCAAGGCACTACCTTTAAAAAGGATGTCTTAAGCTTTGTTAGCCTCTTAGGTGTGACCTACTATCTAACCGCCTCTGTCTTTGAAGATACGGTATCTAAACTTGAAAAGCTCTTATCAATTGGCAGTTACTTTGTCTTTGATTATCCAAGTGCGCTTTCTAAAAACGCTTATGAAAATGCAGACCATAGAATTGATAGTAAGGCATATCAATATGATCTTAACTTAGTTAAAAAGCTCTCTTCCATGACCAAAGATCTTGGCGAGCAAATGGCTAAAGAGTTCAGCTTTGATGAGATAAAAGACATTTTAAAGCGCCACCACTTTGAGGTGCTAGATCATCGATGTCCGCAAGCTATTCAACAAGACTTACTCAATCATGGAAGCTCACTTAAAGCCTTTCCTAATGTGCATTTAGTAACTGCAATTAAAACCAAGTAAGTCCCTACTTCACTTTTTAATTTTGCTTAACTGTTTTTAACTTTAAAGATTTAACAACTAGATTTAAATAACAAAAGGAATTGATTATGAAAAACTACACTGACATTCAATCTGCTTTAATTCACGGTGGTATTTATGGTGATGCTGCAACTCATGCCGTAAACGTACCTATTTATCAAACATCTACCTTTGAGCAACCTAATGGTATTGGCACTAACCCTAAGTGGGAGTACGCCCGCTCAGGTAATCCTACCCGTGCCGCCTTAGAAGCTTTAATTGCAGAGCTTGAAGCTGGTACTCACGGCTTTGCATTTGCCTCAGGCATGGCAGCAATTTCAGCTGCTTTATCTTTGTTTACCGTAGGTGATAAGCTTTTAATCTCATCTAATGTATACGGTGGCACCTTTAGAATTTTAAATACTATCTTTAAGCAATTTGGTATTACCTTTGAAATTGTCGATACCTCTGACTTAGAGGCTGTTGAGAGCAAGATTGATAACTCAGTTAAAGCCATCTATATTGAGACACCATCTAATCCACTTTTAACTATCACTGACTTAAAGGCAGTATCAACTTTAGCTCACAAGCACAATTTGCTGACCATTGTGGATAACACCTTCATGACTCCATATTTGCAACAACCTATTAAGTTTGGCGCAGATATTGTGCTTCACTCGGCTACTAAATACTTAGGAGGTCACTCTGATTTAGTGGCAGGTTTATTAGTAGTCAATAATGAAGAGCTTGCCAAAAAGATTTACTTTATCCAAAACTCTGTAGGTGCTGTGTTAGGCCCCCTTGATTCTTTCTTACTTATCCGCGGTATTAAAACCTTATCAGTGCGTCTTGATAGACACACTGAAAACGCACAAAAGCTAGCTCAAGATCTGTATGAGCACAGTGAGGTCACCAAGGTTTACTATCCTGGCTTAAAGTCTCACCCTGGCTTTGGAGTAAATCAGGCCCAAGCTCGTAATGGCGGTGCGATGATCTCCTTTGAGTTAGATGAGCACCATGACATTAACAAGTTCTTTAAATCCTTAAAGTTAATTGCCCTAGCTGAAAGCTTAGGTGGTGTGGAGTCTTTAGTTTGCCACCCAGCTACTATGACTCATGCTGCAATTCCTGCAGACATTCGCCGTAAGGTCGGTATTACTGACAATTTGATTAGATTATCTGTAGGAATTGAAAGCTACAACGACTTAAAAGCTGACTTATTTAAAGCAATTGAAGAGTCAAGAATTTAAATTTCGATAAAGCTTTAAGTCATGAATTACTAAATAGACTATTTAAGCAAGGATATTTTAAGGATTAAAAATGCACTACTACAATTCTATGCGTGACCTCATAGGTCACACTCCACTTGTAAAACTAAACTATGCTCTACCCCATACAGATGGCGTAAATATATTTGTAAAACTTGAGTACTACAATCCAACAGGATCAGTAAAAGACAGAACTGGTTTTTACATGGTCGAAGATGCAATTACACAAGGCAGACTAAAAAGAGGATCTACGATTATTGAAGCTACTGCTGGTAACACTGGTTTAGGTGTGGCTTTTGCAGCGCTTAATCAAGGCTTTAAGGTCATTTTTGTAGTACCAGAAAAGTTCTCAGAGGAAAAGCAAGTTTTAATGAAAGCACTAGGGGCAGAGATCATTCATACCCCACGAGAAAAAGGTATGTTAGGTGCTGCAGATGAAGCTGCAAAACTGCGCACAACTATCAAAGACTCTATCTCACTTGAGCAGTTTAAAAATATGGCCAATCCTAAGGCTCACTATGAAACAACAGGGCCAGAGATTTATGAAGATTTAGATGGCAAGATTGACTATTTAGTAGCAGGTGCTGGCTCTGGTGGTACCTACTCTGGTATTGTTAAATACTTAAAAGAGCAAAATCCAAACATCAAAGGCATATTAGCCGATCCTGTAGGTTCTACTATGGGCGGTGGTGAACATCAAGATTATGACATTGAAGGTATTGGTAATGACTTTATTGCCGACACCATGGATATGTCACTTGTAGATGATGTCATTAAGGTAACTGATACTGAGGCTTTTGCAGGAAGTCGCACCTTAACTAAAACTGAAGGTATCTTAGGTGGTAGTTCAACAGGTGCTGCTTTTGCTGCGGTATTAAAGCTTATTGATAAAGGTGCTCGTGGCAATATTGTGTTTGTAGCACCTGATAGATCAGATAGATATTTCTCTAAGCATTTGTATGGTTAATGGATTGGGGAAATTTTGAATTGATTAAGACCTAAAGGTTGTGCTTTAGGTCTTTTAGTTTTAAATCAGCTAGCTTTCTTATTAAGTCCTAAGAAGTAATTTTCTTCACATCTCATTAAATCAAAGATTGTAATTACTTGAACACCTAAATCTTTTGCAACATTATGGATTTGAACCTTATGTGATTTGATTTTAATTTTGCTTATTGAGACTTCGTGAGAAACCACAACACAATTATGAGCTTTTGCATAAGCTAACAAAAAGGCATCTGCTCTTTTTTGATCTAAAAACTCCTTAATTTTAGAAGGTTCAATATTGTCTTTTCTAAGAATTTCTTCGATGATGCTTAAATACTGAGCAGAGACAGCATCAAAGTTTACAAAAGACATCTTTTGTGGCTTTATCCAATCTTTTAATTGATCATCACCTACAGTTAATTCATTGTAAACTTCCATGATACTAAGCATACCATTAGGATTTAACGTCTTAATCCAATTCCAAAAAACTTGGCAAAATTCAAATTGATAATACAGTCTTGATGCTTGAATGAATATATTAGAATCAAAAAGGTATTTAATTTTATCAGACATATTCTTTAATACCTTTTAGCTAACTTATCAAACACACTAACCGATCCTAGTCCTAAAAGATAAGTGGCATCTCTAAAAGTAGTTTTCCCAACTGATGTTGCATCAATTAAAGTTCTTGTTAAAAGAGCACTTAATCGCGAACCAACAGTTCTATAGTAATTACCACCAGAAGATTCTTTATTTTCTAATTTTGATGAAAGTAACTTTTGATACTGAGCTTTAGCCTTTGCAAAAGACTCGTTGAAACATTCCTTAGAAATTAGATTTAAATTATACAACCTAATTAAAATCGCTAAAGAACTTACAAAACTCAACTTTCGCATGACGCAAAGTTATAACAAATACTTATTTTACGA
This sequence comes from uncultured Succinatimonas sp., assembly GCA_900316375.1. Taxonomy (GTDB): domain Bacteria; phylum Pseudomonadota; class Gammaproteobacteria; order Enterobacterales; family Succinivibrionaceae; genus Succinivibrio. Next base: position 7,693 of record ONCS01000109.1, read on the forward strand.
CGACCAAGTCTAGTTGATCGAGATCACAATCTAGACTACCTAATTTAAAAGCTAGCACTTAACGTGCTAGTAGCTGTTTAAAAACTCATAAATTTACGCAT
>ONCS01000125.1 GCA_900316375.1 uncultured Succinatimonas sp.
TCAAATAACGTAGTGCTCTAAGCACTTAGTCTAGTCAACTAGGCTGTGAAGCCCCCGCTTCAAAAGCGTAGCTTTAAGCGGTGGGTGGTTGATATCCCCTTTAATCTATTGTTATGTATTTGATTATAGCAAAGTATTTGCACCAAAAAGTTACCATAGTTCAAAGAATTAGTGACAATTCTTATCAATTAGGTCGATTTTGTGAATTAAGTTCACAAAAATTCACTACCAAATCATTGGAACTAAAACTGTTGTTAGTACAAAGGCAATGAGAACTAGTGGCACACCAACCTTTACATAGTCTTTAAAATGCATACCAGATGGTCCTAACACCATGGTATTACAAGGAGTTGCAATTGGTGTTGCAAATGAGCAAGAAGTACCCACAGCAACAGTAATTAAAGCGCCATATGCAGGAATACCAAGCTTTGCGCAAACTGATGAACCAATTGGCATTAAAAGCGCAGCAGTTGCAGTGTTTGGCATGAACTGGGTAAGACCTGCTGAGACGATAAATAAAGCTGCGATAATCATTCTATAGCTTGGAGTTGAGCCTAGTGCATGGATTACGGTGTTAGCTATAAGCTCACCTGCGCCTGTCTTTTGCATAGCCAAAGCAAATGGCAACATACCAGCAAATAAGAAGATAGTTTGCCAATCAATACCTTGATAAGCTTGTTTTTCAGTAATAGTTCTTGTAAGTACGCAAAGTAGGGCTGCAATTAAAGCTACCATCGCAGGAGATAAACCAGGAATACCTACGATCATACCAATAACAACGAATACAAGAATTAAAAGAGACATGATACGTTGGCGGTTAGTACCTCTGTCACCTACATCACGAGTTAATAAACCAGTATCAGCCTCACGTTGTGGTAATAACTTCATACCAATTGTTAGCATGAAGATGGTACAAGCGATAACAATAGGACCACCTAATAAGGCGAACTCAAAGAAACCAAATGGAGCTAAGCCATAGTTCTCAGCTTCTGCTACAGCTAACATATTAGGAGGAGTACCGACCATAGTTAACATACAACCAGAGTTTGCAGCGACCGCTGTTGCCATCAAAATAGGAGCTGATGGAATGCGAGCTGATAGACATACACCGATGATAACAGGTAGCAGACAAGCTACAGTTCCGGTGTTAGAGGCAAAGGCTGACATACCTACAGTTAAGGCCATGAAAGAGCCAATTAAAGGAATTTGATAGGTACCTACCTTTTTAACAATAGCATTACCAATAGCTGTTGCTAAACCTGACTTTAGCATCGCAGTACCAACCACAAACATGCCACCGAAGAGCACCACATTAGAGTTAGATAAGCCAGAGAAAGCATCTGATGGAGTTAAGATACCAAAGAAAACCAATAAAACTACCGCAGATAGTGCCACAACTGCAGCAGGTACTATCTCAACTACGAACATTACTGCTACGACAGCTAAGATAATTAAGGTGATATAGGCCTGATTCATAGAATATCCTTAAGTGTAACTAGCCTTTTTTCTTAAACACTGATTTAAGCTTTTAACATCAACAATAAATCTCATAGATACGTACTTATATTTATAGTTATGTATGTCTTGCATCTAATCAAAGTTACAGTCAAATGCCATTTTGGATTTAGCATTAAGCTTAAAACTACCTTTAATCAAACATTCTAATTAAATAAGAAAATTCACCTAGATATAAAAAAATTAAAGTGTGATTTAGTTTAAATCTCAATTTTTGAAAATGTCACAGCTATCAAATTTGCAAATGACAAACAAAGAATTTTCAATTGAGGAATTTCAGATTATTTTCTAAAAAACTCTTAACTTGCTAAGAAAGATCTAAGTATTAATGAGCACAATGAAAATCACTATCAATAAGTACATTTAAAGATGTGAAGTTTTTTCATAATTATCAATTTATGCAGGTTTTAGATAGATCGGCTTATATAAGCCAATCACTAACAAAACCTTGATAGCATTAGATTTGAAAATAATTTTCTATGCACAAAATAACCGTACATTAATCACATATTAATGTAAGCTTACGTGCTAAACTTAAAGTTTATGATTAACGTTAAGATAACTACAAAGAATGTAACAGAAGATTTCATAGCTGTAGAGCGTGAAACTGGTGCAGTAGCCCTGCCTAGTAAGCACGTCTTCGGTGTCTTTGTAGTCGGCGTGATCTCCGTTTTATTAGCTCTTCCTTTTGGATCTCTAGTCCCAGAGCAAGACTCCCCTTTCATGGCATTTTCAAATAGCCAAAAAATTCAAAATGAAGCATTTGAGCAGGCCTATTTGAAAAATGATGAAAAACAAGCTGAAGAGTCTGTAGAAATTGTTACCACCGCAGGTTCTGAAGAAAACTACGATGATGAAATCTTACCTGAGGCTTTATTTGCAGCTGATAATAAAGCTCAAGTGCCAATGGCAATTCCAGAGCAAGCTCGTCAAAAGTTCTACTCTGATGATAGATTAAAAGAAGAGATCAAAAAGGACGAAAAATACATTGCTAACATCCTAAGCCCAGAGAAAATTACTCAAGAGGCAAAGGACGGCATTGTAGAAGAGGAAAAAGCCCCTCGTAAAGAATTTGTCTATGACGGTAAATGGTATGAACAAACCGTGCGTCGTGGCGACTCTTTATTTAAGATCTTCAACTACTTAAATCTTGAGCAAAGTGATTTAAAGGCAATTACCAAAGTTGCTAATAAAGAAGAGCTAAGTTTATCTGTAGGACAGAAAATTCAGTTCCGTGTAAATCAAGACAATTTACTTCAAGAAATTACCCTACCTTTAGCTGATAATAAGCAAGCTCGTTTTAGCCGTGATTTAGATAATGACTCTTTTGCTGTTACCTATGAAGACAGACTTGCTCAATTTGAAGCAAAAGATAAGAAAAAGAAACTTGCTAAAGCTACTACCATGCCTGGCTACATTGAGGCTCAAAAAGAGCGTGAGGCAAAGGAGCTTGCTCTAAAGCAGGAGCGTGAGCAAAAGTTAAAAGAGCAAAAGGAAAAAGAAGCTTTGCTTGCTAAAGAAAACGCAGAAAAAGCCAAAGCCTCTGATGATACTCCTGCAATTCTTCCAAAGAGCAAGGTTGATCCACTTACAAGACCTAGACTTATTATTGGCTCAATTGGTGCTAAAGAGTCCTTTGATAAAGCAGCAGCTCGTTTGGGTTTAACTAGATCTGAGATTGTAAGTATTAAAAATCAATACTCTGGCAAGATTAACTTTAGACGTCTAAAGGCTGGAGATAGCTTTAGAGTACTCTTTAACGGTATTGGTCAAGGCACTGCAATGACCGCTATTTCTGTAACCTCAAGTAAGTACGGACAAGTAAACTTATATCGTCATCCTCAAAATCATATCTTCTATGAAGAGAATGGCTATACTCCAAGCACTGGTAACTTCCGTCGTTTCCCAATCATGGGTCAAATTAAGGTTAACTCTCCATTTAACCTCAACCGTTATCATCCAATTAAAAAGCGCAGACGTCCTCACTATGGCGTTGATTTTAAATTAAATATCGGTACTCCTGTATATGCTCCATCTGATGGCGTGGTAACTTATGCAAGCTACATGCGCGGTGGCGGATATACTGTAATTTTAAGTCACAAAAACGGCTACAATACTGTTTACATGCACTTATCAAAGTTTGATGTAAGAAAAGGCCAAGAGGTTCACATCGGACAGATCATCGGTAAATCTGGTAACACCGGTTATTCAACAGGTCCTCACTTACATTATGAAGTTCACGTTAACGGCCGTGCAGTCGATCCTCTAAAAGTTGATTTACCTTCAGGATCTCCTGCAACTGCTGCAAGATTACGTGATTCTTTCAAAAATACCGTGTATATTCTAAAATCAGAACTATATAAAGAAGCTTTAGCTCAAAAGTAAGCTAAAATAGCTCAAATATAAAAATAACAACAAATACCAAGGATGCACCGTGCTCAGCGCTAAAGAATTCACAGATGAAGCCCTTGCTGTTTTAAAGTGGCTTATCGCAATACCAAGTATCTCAAGAACCCCAGGTGATGAGATCATCAATCACACCATTTACAACACAGTCTCAGAGTTTACATACTTTAAAAATCATCCTGAGTACTTAAGTTACATTACTCATGACGATCAAAAAAATCACTCTTTTACCGCCTTTGTCAGACGCGATATTTTAACTACCCAAACTTTAGTAGTCTTATGCAATACCGATACCTCTTCAAATGAAGTGTATGGTACCTTAAAGTCATACGCTTTCAAGTCTGACGAGCTTAGAAATAAACTTAAGACCTCCTCAAACATTACCGCAGATCAATTTGAAGAGCTTAAAAATCCTAATAATATCTACGGCTTAGGTGCCTTTGAAAACAAAGCTCCAATTGCCGGCATGTTAATTCTTTTAAAGTACTACACCGAGCGTTTGTGGGAGCTTCCTTGCAACTTATTGTTTGTTTGCAACAGCGAGTCTTTAAATGGTCATGAGGGTATTCGTACTTGCCTTCCATACATTCACAATCTAATTAACGATGAAAATGTTGAGTTAACTTTAGCTCTTTCATTTAAGCCAGAAGTTTCATCTAATAAAGAAGATAAAACCGTAAAACTCTACACCGCTAATATGGGTAAAGTTGAGTCTGGCTTTTACATCTTTGGTGAAGGTACCGACAGTGAGTCTCCTTTTAAAGGCTTCTCACCTACTTTAATTGCTTCAAAGATTATTGAAGAAATTGAATTAAACCCAAAGATCACTGAAAAGATCTCCCACAGCGCAATTGCGCCAACTTTTAACTATTTACATACTTACAATAACCGCTCTCCAAATACTCCTGATGCGGTACATTTAAGCTTTAACTTCCCATTTATCAATTTATCCTTAATTGATTTGATGGAAAACTTAAAAGAGATTGCTGCAAGTGCCATTGAAAAGGCCGCAGGTTACATTGAAGACAGAGAAAACTTATATTGTAAGTTAAATGAAAGTGATCCATTAAATCCAGCACGTGAAGCTGAGGTTTTATCTTTCTCTGATTTATTCTACAGAGCAACCTTACACTATAAAGGCAACTTAAAGTCAGCTATTGAAGGCTTAATTCAGCGCTGTGCTAATGACGATTTAACCAATCATGACACCATCAAATCGATTATTGAGCGCTTAAATGAATTAGCCCGTCTTCCAAGACCATCGGTGGTTTTATTCCTAGGTAATGACTTTATCCCACAGCAGCAATTACGTCGCACTAATGCCCTAGATCGTGAGCTTTATGTAAAGATTAACCGCGCTGTTGAAGAGTTTAATAAAGATCATGAAGATAGAATTAGCCTTGAAAACGAGTGCCCTGCTAACGATAACTGCTTTATTCGCCCTGTAGGTATTGATGTTGCGCTTAAGGCTTTAAAAGAAGAAAGCCCAATGCCGGTGTCTACCTTCTACAACCTAAATGCCCCTGGCATTACCTTTACCTATAAAGGTGGCGATTTATACAGAGCCTGTGAGCATGTAGATTTAGCTTTCTTTGCTAATATGCTTTCATTCATGCAAAACTTAATGATTGAAATTGGCCCTGATGATAGTGAGACATTTGATAAGAAGACTGAAAATGATGCACTTTCTGCTTTAAAGGTAGCTAAGATTGATGAAGTTAAAGAAAACAAGACCAATAAGAAAGATGAGCAATTATCAGAGGATGAACTCGTGATGAGGCAGCCTCTCCATTAGAGGGATCTATCAATCAAGATAAAGAAACAAAAGATGATGTTCAAAAGATCTAGTTAATTATCTTTTTTTCTTAAAAATTCTTCAAAGGCTTGGCAATGTTCAAGCCTTTCTTATTTTAGACTCTCATGTCTCCTCAAACTTGATTTATAGCCAATTTCTATTACCTAATATTAAAAGATAGTATAGCTAACTTGTTGATTTTAAATACTTTAAGTACTTAAATATAGTTAAGGATAATTTAAAGGAGATAAACATGAAAGCTAAAATTATTCTTACAACCATACTATCTTTAGGTATTCTATCTTTTGCTAATAATGCTCAGGCACTAGAGAAAATCACAGTTGCAGCAACTCCTGTTCCTCATGCCGAAATCTTAGAGGTGGTTAAACCAATTCTTGAAAAAAAAGGCTTTGACTTACAAGTTACAGAGTTTAATGACTACACTCTTCCTCAACTTGCCGTTCACAACCATGATGTTGACGCCAACTTCTATCAGCACGCCCCAGGTCTTAAAGCATGGGTAAGTGAGCACCATCATGACTTAATTGAAGTACCAAATTCAGCTGTGCACATTGAGCCAATGGGCGTGTATTCAAAGAAGATCAAAGACTTAAAAGATCTAAAAGATGGTGCGTTAATTGCAATTCCAAATGATCTATCTAATTGTGCACGAGCCCTAATCTTATTATCAAAGGCAGGACTTATTAAGCTTGATGATCCAAACAATGTGGTTGCAACTGAGCTTGATATTGTTGAGAATCCAAAAAATCTTCAGTTTAGACAATTAGATGCAGCGCAATTACCAAGATCACTTGAGGATACTTATGCCTCTGTAATTAACGCTAACTATGCAATTGAGGCTGGCTTAAATCCTTTAAAAGACAGCTTGTTTGTTGAGGAAAAAGAATCCCCTTATGTCAACATCTTAGTTGCACACTCAGGATCTATCAATAAGCCAGGCATTAAGGCTCTTGCAAAGGCTTTGCACAGTACCGATGTTAAAAAATTCATTGAGGAAAAATACCAAGGCGCAGTTGCACCTGCATTTTAAAAGCTAACAACCTCCACGTAAAAGAAAATCCCAAGTCATTAAGCTTGGGATCTTGTTTTAAATTAGAGTAAAAAGACAATTTAGTCTACATCGCTAAAGATAAAATCACCTCACAGGCAGTCTTATCAAGTTTAGTGTAGCCTGCTAATGACTCAACTTCAGGAAAACCTGCCTTATATAAGATCTCTTCAACTCTGGTGCCATCAGCCCCTAAATCACGAAGTTTGTATGGCAGATCAAAAGATTTAGCAAACTCTTTAATTTTGACGATAGTTAATTTACAAGTTTCAGTGTAGTCAAAAAAGTTTATAGGAACATTGAACACTACATTACCAATTTGGGTAATTTCACGCTCTAAATAAGTTTTAGCAAATTCAAACCAAGCTGGAATTACAATGTTTTCAGCATGTTCAATTGGGCAGTCAAAGACGCCTACAATGGCGTTAGCTAAGGCATCTACAGAAACATTTTCTTCAATGTTATACATTGGAGTTAAAGCCATATCCACACTTGCCCAGATGATATTGTTGAAAGCATCCATATCCTCAGGATTTCTTTTAATCTTTTTGTACATCTCGTAAACACAGACAAAAGATGACATAGTCATGCATTTTACTAGCACTGTAGAGCGATTTGCTTTAGAAAAGTAGCGATGGCAAATATAAGAAATAATACGGATCACAGGATACTTTGGATCTTGATAATCAAAGCGGCAAAGTGGCGCGTTAAACATTACAAAACGAGGACGGAGTACTAAATTCTTGCAAGTATAGAAAGTTAAAGAACCATCATCTAATTTGTGAGATAACTGTACTTTGTGGAAGAAAGCTGCTCCTGTATGAAGAGAAGTTGAAATAATGCCTACAGGTAAAGTCTTATCAATATCATTTTCAGCTTTGAAGATATTGTAGAAGTTATCGTCATAAACAGCTGCCACACCAATGACTTTGGCAATTGCAAACTCGCTTTCACCGCCTATGCATAGCACAAAGTCTACTTCATTGTTTTGGCAAATCTTTAAACCGTCAAAGACTTTTTCAACACGAGGGTTTACGTCATTATTTACAAGCTCAACATAATCTAAACCGCTATTTTTAAGTGAGCGTCTGATTTTATCTAAAAGTGGATTAACCTTAGAATTCTTATCATTGAAGATCACTAAAACATTTGTACCACCTAAATATTTAATCTGGCGACCCACATCATTTTCAGCATTTTCATCATTAAAGATTAAGGTATCACTTAAAGGGTTTAAGTTATGCATATTACTTGTCCTACATTTTAGATGGTGTAAGCATACCACAGCTTAAGTTTTTGTTTTAGTGACTTATGAAATCAAGCATTAGAAAAATTTTAAATAAGCAACTCCTTGTAAAATGAATTTGCATGATTTACATAAATTTAACAAAAATTTCACCTTTAGTTCACCAAATTTTTAAGTTATATAAACAAATCATAAATACAAAAATAATCACGCTATTTCAATAAGTTAGATAAGGCCTTTTTATCATATTTGATGCTAGAGTTTTTTAATTTTGGCAAAAATAAAAATAAAGGTTGACACACGTTGATATTACTTTAAGATCACGCAAAAAGAATTCTTTGTTTTTTTCTCTTTTTATGGGGATTTTTACGCGTGGAAAACACTAACGCTACCGCTATTGATGCTGTTAAACAGCCAAGCGACAATAAACAAAAACAAATACACCTTCCTGGCGAACTTCCAGGTCAAAAAGCTAGTCCTGTAGAGCAAAATAAAAAGCCAATCTTAGAAATTAAAGGCTTAACAAAGAATTTTGCTAATTTCACTGCTGTAAACAACGTTGATTTAACTATTTATGAAGGCGAGATCTTTGCCCTTTTAGGCTCATCTGGCTGTGGTAAGTCAACTCTACTTCGTATGCTTGCAGGCTTTGAGCATCCAACTGAGGGTCACATCATTCTAGATGGTGAAGATATTGTTGATCTTCCTCCATACAAGAGAACCTTAAATATGATGTTCCAGTCATATGCACTATTCCCTTATATGACTGTAAGACAGAACATCGCTTTTGGTCTAAAGCAAGAAAAGTTACCTAAGAGCGTTATCAACGAGCGTGTTGACAAGATGTTAAAGCTTGTACACATGGAAGATTATGTTGATAGAAAACCTTATCAATTATCAGGTGGTCAGCGTCAGCGTGTAGCCCTTGCTCGTTCTCTTGCTAAAGAGCCTCGTTTATTGCTTCTTGACGAGCCTATGGGTGCTTTAGATAAAAAACTTCGTGAGCAAATGCGCTTAGAGTTAGTTGATATTATTAACTCTGTTGGTGTTACCTGCTTAATGGTTACCCATGATCAAGAAGAAGCTATGACCATGGCAGATAGAATTGCGATTATGGATCGTGGTGAGTTCGTGCAAATTGGTGGTCCTCGTGAAATATACGAAAACCCTAACTGCCGTTTCTCAGCTGAATTCATCGGCTCTGTAAATATGTTTGATTGTACTTTAACTACATCAAATGACAATGGTTCTATCATTCAGTGTGAAGACTTCCCTCGTCCTATCGAGTTATCACACGATATCGATATTGCTGACGGTATGCCTCTATCAATTGCAATGCGCCCTGAGAAGATCTACATCTCTCATGAGGCACCTGCTGAGGAGACTAACTGGTGTACAGGTATTGTAGAGAACATCGCTTACTTAGGTGATATTTCTATTTACTACGTACGTCTACCATCAGGTCGTATCATCTCATCAACTCTTCCTAACGTAGATAGATTTAAAGTTGGCCTTCCTACATGGGATGACCAGGTATATCTAAGTTGGGATCCTGAGTCTTGCATCGCATTGACTTTCTAAGAGGCTAAGATGGCTGCAATATCAGTTAGCAAAAGACCGATGTCAAAAGGACATCGTCCACCACCACGCTTTGTGGTTGGTAAAAAGATCACTTTAAGAGAGCGTATGATCATCTTTGTTCCATACATGTGGATGATCTTATTCTTCTTAATTCCATTTTTAATTATCTTTAAGATTTCGTTTTCTATTACCGAGATCTCCATTCCTCCATATTCTCCAATTATTACTTTTGAAGAAGGAGCCATGCAGATCATATTGCACTTAGAAAACTATACTAATATCTTCACCGATCCTGATGGTACCTACATGCGCTCATACCTAAAGTCTATTCAGGTTGCAGCCTTTTCTACCATCTTGTGTCTAATTATTGGTTACCCTATTGCCTGGGCTTTAGCCTCTGCAAAAAGTGCAACTCGCAATATCTTATTTATCTTAATTATCATGCCATCATGGACTTCATTTGTAGTTCGTATTTATGCGTGGATGACCATCTTAAAGCGTGATGGTTTAATTAACGATATTTTAATGACCTTAGGTATTATTGATAGCCCAATGCATTTATTGCAAACTGATTTAGCAGTTTACATTGGTATTGTGTATTGCTATCTACCTTACATGGTATTGCCATTGTTCTCTGCTTTAATGAAGGTTGACTACAGCTTAATTGAGGCTGCTCAAGACTTAGGTTGCCGTCCTGTAAAGACCTTCTTTAGCGCTTTAGTACCACAGACTAAATCAGGTATTATCGCAGGCTCAATGCTTGTATTTATCCCTGCTATCGGTGAGTACGTAATTCCTGAGCTATTAGGTGGTAAGGATTCTATTTTAATCGGTAGAATTCTATGGCAAGAGTTCTTCAATAACCGTGATTGGCCTTTAGCATCAGCTGTTGCAATTACAATGTTAACCATCATGGCAATTCCAATTATTTGGTTCTTTAAGTCTCAACGTAAGAAAGGAGCTATGTAATGTTTACTATTAAAAAGCAAACTAAGAGCTTAATTTTACGTTTTGTGATTTTAGCTCTAGCCCTAACCTTCTTATACATGCCAATTATGACCTTAATTGTCTACTCATTTAATGAGTCTAAGATGGTTACTGTATGGACCAATTTCTCCTTAAAGTGGTATTCCGCTCTATTCCACAATAGTGCAATTATTACAGCTGTAGGCGTATCTTTAACTATCGCCTTCTTCTCAGCACTAGCATCTGTGGTCATCGGTACCTTAGCTGCTTTTGTGATGGTACGTGTACACAAGTTCTACGGTGAAAGTGCTTTCTTACTGTTTATGACTGCACCTATGATTTTACCTGAGGTAATTTCAGGTCTTGCCCTATTGCTACTATTTGTAACCTTAGGTGACATTATTCCTGTGTTCTCAGATAGAGGCATGATCACCATTTGGATAGCTCACGTAACCTTCTGCTCTGCCTATGCAACAGTTGTGATCCGTTCACGCTTTATTGAGCTTGATGTATCAATTGAAGAGGCCGCTAAAGACTTAGGCGCAGGTCCTTTAAAGGTATTCTTTGTAATTATTCTGCCAGCAATTATGCCAGCTGAAATTGCAGCTTTCCTATTGTCATTTACCATGTCAATGGATGACTTAGTTATTACAAGTTTCGTTGCAGGCCCTAACTCTACAACTCTTCCAATGCTGATCTTCTCAAGCGTCCGTCGTGGTTTAAGCCCTGAGATTAACGCTTTAGCATCTGTTATTGTCCTAGTTGTAAGTATGTTTGCCTTTGGCTCATGGGTACTTACTGTACGTAAGCAAAAGCGTAAAGAGCGCAATGCTGCCTTAGTAGCACAAGCCCTACGTCATGAGCATGAGGTTCACGTAAACTAAATTACCTTTATTTTCAAAGGATCAAGATATTTTTCAAAAAGCTGTGCACTCGCGCAGCTTTTTTCATTTATAATGTGCACACCTTTTTGTTTTACTACAGATCTTATTAAGAGCTATTATGTCTGATTTAAAACTCTTCTCTGGTAATGCAACTCCAGAGCTTGCAAATGAAATTGCAAAATGCCTATATACCAAGCTATCTGATGCAACTGTTGATACTTTCTCAGATGGTGAAGTACACGTTCAAATCAATGAGTGCGTTCGTGGTTGCGATACTTTCATTATCCAATCAACCTGTGCTCCTACTAATGACAACTTAATGGAGTTATTAGTAATGGTTGATGCTCTACGTCGTGCTTCAGCAGGTCGTATCACCGCTGTAATTCCTTACTTTGGTTATGCTCGTCAAGACCGTCGTGTACGTTCTGCTCGTGTGCCTATCACTGCTAAGGTTGTAGCTGATTTATTATCATCAGTAGGTGTAGATAGAGTTTTAACTGTAGACTTACACGCAGAGCAAATTCAAGGTTTCTTCGATGTACCAGTTGATAACTGCTACTCTTCAAAACTATTTGTTGAAGATATGAAGTCAATAGAGCTTAAGAACCCTTGCATCGTATCACCTGATATGGGCGGTGTAGTTCGTGCTCGTGCTATTTCAAAATTATTAAACGATGCAGATATCGCCATTATCGATAAGCGTCGTCCACGTCCTAACGTATCAGAGGTTATGAACCTAATCGGTGAGGTTAAGGACAGAGAGTGCATCATTGTTGACGATATGATTGACACTGGTGGTACCCTATGCAAGGCAGCAGCTGCTCTAAAGGCACGCGGTGCTAAGAAAGTTATCGCTTATGGTACTCACCCAGTACTATCAGGCTCAGCTTACGAGAACATTAAAAACAGCGTAATTGATACTATCGTTGTAACTAACTCAATTCCAGCTACCGAGCAATTCAAGGCAACTGGTAAGTTCCGTTATGTATCATTAGCTCCAACTTTAGCTGAAGCTATCCGTCGTATTAACAATGATGAGTCAATCTCTGTAATGTTTAACGACGCAGTTTAATTCACTTTTTTGCAAACTTGATCATTTACGAAAAGGATGATCAATTGTCTAAAAATAGGCACAGTTTGCGTAAAAAAGTGTGATAAAACAACAAATAAAGGTCTTCTAAAATGAAGGCCTTTTTTCGTATAATGTGCTTACATTATTACTATAACAAAATCATACATACACTTAAGAAAGAACAAAATACATAATTTTCAGATACTAATCTTAAGGAACCGTTATGTCAGACAACGCTATGGGACAATCAAGCACCTTTAGAAAGTGGATCCCTCTTATCACTTTAACTATCTTAGGTTTTACCTTTAATACTACAGAATACATACCAATTGGTCTTTTAACCGATATTGGCAGTGACTTTGGCTTATCTGAGTCACAAGCTGGCATGATCATTACTGTTTATGCCTGGGTGGTGATGATAGCCTCCCTTCCTTTGATGATGCTTTTTGCCAAAATGGAGTTTAAAAAGCTTTTAATCTTAATTGTAGGCCTATTTGTCCTATCCCATATTGCCTCATCTGTAGCTATTGGCTTTAACTCTTTGATGGGTTCCCGTATTGGTGTAGCTCTATGCCATGCTATCTTCTGGTCAATTACCCCACCACTTGCTGTAAAAATTGCCCCAGATGGTAAGAAAAGTTTAGGTCTTGCCATGATCATTGGAGCAACGTCTACTGCGATGGTAGTAGGTCTACCTTTAGGTCGTGTAATTGGTCTTTATGTGGGCTGGCGTGTTACCTTTGCCGTCATTGGTGTTTTATCCACTAACCGGATGCGAAAACACTGCCATTTATGGCGGTGATGAGCATCAAAGTAA
>ONCS01000041.1 GCA_900316375.1 uncultured Succinatimonas sp.
ACGTGCCATTGGATAATGCACATAGGCAGGGCCAAAATCATTAACTTTTAGGCGGTTAAACAGCAGTCTTTTACCTGCATCAACACCAACCACAAAAAGAAATGCTCTGTAACGGTTATTCTGAGAAGGTGGACCTATCAGGTCTTTACCTGCTACAGATGAACCCTTTGAAGAAAATACTCGTGATTTTTCACGTGCCTTAGTGTACTGATAAACAGTATCTGTCATTGAACCGTCACCAGAATCAACTAAAGTACAGGCAATTCTCAATTCTCTGCCATCCTGCAGATGGAAGTTTTCTATCAATAAAACATCTAACTGTGACCAGACTTCATTCTGTTTGGTGTCACCAAAGAAAACCCTATGACAAACACCCCAGGATTCAAAGTCTGCGCCCCATCCAAATACTGTTGCTTCAAGACGGTTCTGCTGAACGTCAACACCACATGTAAGCATCAGAATTTCTTTAGGAAGACCAGCTTCAGGATAAAATTCTCTTCTCTGAGAAAGCTTTTCCCATAAGTTCAAATCTGCTTCATCTTCATGCCATGGTTCACCGAGCTTCAAGTTGATGAATTCCTGAAGACCTTTCTTATCCTTCTTATGATTTGCATCAACCCATTCTTCAACGAGATCACGCAATTCAACCCATGGAGAACATAAAGACGTTAAGTGATAACCAATGGTTCTGGCTTCAGGGTTCTTAGGAATCCACACCCCAGATTCAAGCAGATAAGGATCAGGTTTTCCGTTGCCTCTAACTTTCTGATTGCAGTGAGGACACTCCATCCTGATAGAATTTTCGTCAAGATCCCCCTGCTCATCATTTGACCAGTGAACATTTCCCCACTCCATTTCAAACTGCTTACCGCAATGAGGGCAGGTTACAAAGTAACCACGCTGATCTGACTTCATGAATTCTTCATAGATTGTCGGACCGCCTTCACGTTGTTCTGTTGTTGGTGTTGAAACAAATACAATCTTTCGGTTAGTGAAATTCTGTGTTCTCTGAACTGCAAGTTTTAAAGGATCACCTTCCTGAGTTGAGCCATATCTGTCAATTTCATCACAAAGTAATACACGTATAGGACGAGATGCCAACCCAGAAGGGGAATTGGAACCTACCATTGCAAGATAACCACCGGTGAAATGCTTCATACGGATAGTTGAACTTGATTTTCTTGAGCGACCTTTTTCATCAGAAACTGTAACGCTCATTTTTTCTTTCAGAACTGGTGAAGCCTGAATGGTAGGATCAATACGTTCTTTGGAGAATGCTTCAGCATTTTCTACAGTAGGTTGAATCATCATGATTGACGAAGGTTCCTGATCTATGTAGTAACCCATCACATTCATGAGAAGTTCTGATTTGGCAACCTGAGAAGCAGCCATAATCACAACCTTTTCAACACTGTGAGATGTTGCCATATCCAGAGGTTCCTTCATGTAAGGAACTCTGCTAGTTCTCCATTTACCTGGTTCAGGTGATGTTCCAGGTGCTACAAAACGGTATTGATCTGACCACTCCGAACCAGTAAGCCTTGGTCTAGGCTTTAAAGTTTTATTTAGAGCGGAAAAAAATAGATTCATAGGCTTAAAATAGAGAAAAGCACAGACAATCTGCGACAATCATCTGTGCTTAGACGTTTTATATACAAGGATATTTTATGAATCAGAACAATCTAACCTTAAGCATTGATCCTGCCCTACAGCAAGCTATTGAAAGCATATATAAGTTACACAATCCGACCATGTTGGCTCTCGCTAAAACAGTTTATTCAGTCAACAAGATATTTTATTCTCAGGAGTTTGAAACTATTCTCAGAACAACATTCTTAGCTATGGAACCATCAATAAAATGGGCTATGGCTGTAAAAGAACTTGTTTCTCCTTCCCTGGCTAAAGCAGCAGTTCAGTTTGCTCAACATGCTAAAAACTTATCTTCAATCATCAATACGTTAGATACCAATTCTCAGAATGAACTCTGTTCTGAAATAAAACGATTAAAGAAAGAAGATTTTCAATGTATTGTTAAAGGTTATGAAAAAGTTGAAGCTCTTGACGACAAATCCAAAACAGACTTTGATAATGCAACGCAAAAGTTATCAATACAGGAATCAACTCAAACCCTGATTGGTTTTGCAGATTTAGATCCTATTGCTATCAAAGCAGAACTTAATAATATATCCAATCAATTAAGTGACGTTGCAAAGAATACAAAGCCTAAACCTCTGTACCAGGTAATTATTAAAGACCTTCTAATAGGTCTTGCAATTAACGGACTTATTTATGGAATTTCTGAGATTTATCAATACGGTCAAACAGTTTACCAACAGAGCGTACAACAAGAAATTCATAAACAAGACGAGACACAGCAACAGCAAGAATTCCAAGACAGAAGAATGATAATGCCACAAATAGCACTATCAAAAAGGAATCAACCTGCACAGTATAAATGTTAGTTGTTTCTCCAGAATAAGCTAAGAAAATTAGGTCCGGAATACCATTTTTACATAAAGAATAAATCACAACACTTACGACAGCACAAAAGACTGGATAAATAGCCAGTTTAATCACTGTATAACATATTGTTAGAAGTTTCATTTGACTTATTCCTTTACATTTAACTTCTGAGAAATCATGCCATACCACTCAATCAGATTGTTGAGGTAAGTAGCGTTGATGTCACAGTCTCTTGCCACAATCATCTGGTCATTAAGTAATTTCTGAAATGCTCTTTTGTCTTTTCCACTGCAGTCACATTTACCTTGTGATACTGCTGAGGAAGCGGTGGCATCTGAGGGCAGTGTTGCTGTGTCGGAATCGGTGTACTCTGAGAACTGCAACTGCAGAGCATTAAGTTCATCGATAGCACTAGTATAACGCTTTTCAAGATCATCCAAGTCTTCCTGCGTTTTTGATGCATTGATTTGCGCTGTCTTCTGGTGTTCATGTTCAACCTCCAGCTGTTGAATCAAATTAGCTCTTTCTTGCTCCAGTGCATTTTTCGCAACGTTCAGACGTTCAATTTCAGCCTGATCGTCTCTTGTAGCATAACCTGCGATATAACCAACCGCAAAAGCGACTGCACCAGCAATCAATGTATTCTTAATGGATAACATTGGGAGACTCCAGAAACGAAAATAGCAGATCATATTTTTCTAATAAGTGCTCTGCTGAGTACAGATCAAATAAATTTGTAGCGTCAGATAAAAGAAGTTGCAGAAGCTTGTCTGGTATCTGGTATGACTCTTTTACATTAAAATAATCTAAAAAATTCATACGGGCACCAACCAAAGAAAATCACTAATAAAAAAAAGGGTACTCACATGAGTACCCTTATTTTGAGCAAATAAAGTGTTAATTATGTGTAACTAATTTAGCTATATAACCCGATCTAGTTTCTCCAATAGATTGAGCTAACCTATCTAAACGTCTTAACACTTTTGATGATAAAGTAATATTTATTCTTTCTACTTTGTCTGTTAATTTTGATAAATCTAAATCAACAACACCTAAAACAAAATCATCTAAATTAGGATATTTTGTTTTTAAAGTTTCAATATCGCTAGGTTGAGGAATATCTATATTATTCTCATTTGCAACCTTCGCCCATTCTTCTCCAGCTTCTGCAATATCAATCAATAGCTTATCTAAAGTTTCTGATTGAGCAGTACAGCCATCAAAATCCAAAAGCATAGCACCATAATCTTCATTATTTGCATCTTTTGGCTCTATAGCAATGTAGTACTTCATATGTAAACTCCTAATCACTAGAGAAGAGATATATTTCAATCTCTTCTTTTGTGTTATTTAAGGTTTGCAGTTTTCAAAATGCTATGTAATAAACCTTTTTTCATATCCTTTCTAGGATGTGTAATGGTTATTATTTTTGCATAATTAGGATGCTTAAAAGTGAAATGATCACCTTTTGAAGAAACAAGCACCCAGCCGTTTGCCTTTAATAACTTAATCAGTTCATCACTGCTCATTAGCTTGACCTCACAATAATTAAGTTACATATAAAATTATACACACTATAATACACATTATCAAGTTAAGAATTAAAAATATTAAATTCTTTTCTTAGTGTCTTGCGATTCTTGCTATTAAGGTGTGAAGCAAACGCCTTGATATTCATTATTAGACTAATGAATTGTTACGAATCAATTTAACAAAAGTTTACTTCACACTTATGAGCAATCTACTAGCGAAACCGACAAAGACTAGTAAACCACTCATAAGTGTGAGCTGTCTGTTTTACCTCTGACAGCAAAGAGAGGGATTTTTCAAATACCTGAACACGTGGAAATCTTAAGAAAGAAATAATTTAGCTTCTGCTTTTCTGCGCCTGGTTAAACCTGCAACTTCAACACCACCAGCTTTGTTAATATCCAAAAACTCTTGTGCAGCGCCTTCCTTATCACCTGCTTTCATCTTCTTCCAGAGCTTGTAACTGACTAAAGTCTGAATAGGAGTTAGACGCTTACCATTTTTAAGAGCTCCCTGCAGGTTGAAAAGAAGACATACAAGAGCATCAAACATTCCCTGAGTGACTTCAATCTCATCAATATTTAACGCTGATTCAATCTGATACTCATATTTAGCAATATCTGCTTTTAAAAGCATTTCTGCTTCTGCTTCAGTGCAAACCATGCCTTCATACACATCTGGGGAATGATGACCATATCCAATAGTCCAGCCGTTCTCATGAGATAGAGGTTTATATGCTTTTGTTCTGAGGCCTTCAAAATTCTGAATAAGGGCAATGGCATGAGAAGAAACACGCATCTTAATTTATTCCTGATGTTAAATAGTTAATTGTCAAAATGCCTGCAATGTTGCAAATTCCATAAACTAAAAAAGGGATACCTAAAGCAATACTGATAAATGCCCAGGAGAACTCAGCAAAGTAACAAAACGGAATCAGCCACTGTGATATATATCGTTTATGTTTATCGCTCATTTTTGTCTATCCCATATCTTTTAGCAATCCAATTTAAAACTCTGCCAATGCCGAACAGTCCGATCATGACTCCATAAGGAACTGCATCCCATGCCTCAAATCTTTCAGGAAAATATCTGTAGCTTAACCAACATATGGCCATGGCTCCAATTCCTGAAATCATCGCATAATAAATTCTTCGTATAAACTCAGGTGGTTTTTTGAAAAATGACGAAACCAAAAATGAAGTTACACTACATGCCATGCCACCTAATGCGAACAAAGTTACTTCAGAGGGCAACATGACTTATCTCCAGAAAAAGAAAAAGCCTCTCAAATTATCTGAGAGGCCAAGTACCACCTAATTACAGTTTGCCACTGTATTGTCTATGAGTATAAAACAGAAAAACGATCCAAAAACGATCAAAAAACGATCAAAAAACGATCTATTTTGTAAAAGAGGAATTTTATAAAAGAATCTGACAAAAACAAATGAGCTAAATCAGATCTTTTTCAGTGGGCTCGCACAGTGATTAAGTTCTTTATCTAAAACTTGCTCCCAATTACGAGGAAAGCCATTAAAAGATAAATTTACAACGTCCTTGTACTCTTTCATAACAGACTTAAAAAATTCATAAAATAACTTCCAATCAACATTAGCATTCAAAATTCTTTTAATTACTAAAAATGCAGGAAATAATTTATTTTGCTGACCTTTTTTAGAAATATATTGATTATTTTCTTTGTACAACATAGGAGCGTGTTTTAATGGCAAATTATATAGTCTGCCGTAGTGTGCACATATGTTTCTTATTTCAACTAATACTTTTATCCAGTTTGATAAATATCTAGGTGTACACTTGAAAAAATGAGCTACAGTTTTTTGGTCATCATCATTCATTATATTAAAAAGAACACTGATATTTCCAAATGTAAAAAGCTCTACAGCTACCCATATAGGAAACTGTTCAGCATACTTCTCAATATGGTGTTTAACGAAAGGTTTTGATTTATTTCTGTCTACTTCACCGTAAAAAGTATTAATTAGTTTTGAGTGAGCCTTAGAGACATTATTCCTAAAAATTGTAACATTCAAATAACCTAAAGACCCATATTTCATAGCGAGTGCATATGAAATCTGAGTTCTTAATTGAATTTCTATTTGCTCAATAACGTGCATTAAGGCATTTTTTAATACACTATCAAACTTATATAATCTAAAGAGATGTTGTAAAGAAATACCTTCTCTATATTCGTCTTTATTTGATGAAGATAATAATCCAATACCATAGCCACTTAATCTATAATAGTTGATCTTTTGCAATATTTCTTTTGCTTGATTATCATCTTCAATCTTCATCTTATGAAAGTTTTTTAATCTTTCAATCTGTTCTGAATATGATAAAGGACACTTAACTGAAACCATTTTTTAACCCAAAAAAAAAGGCCCTTCACTGGTCCGCTATACTCTCGCGAGTAAGAAGCGCAGAAGGGCACTACTGACTTAAATTATATGTGCGAAGCGTAATTTTTTCAATAACTAACGCCCGATTTTCAAAAGTTTTTTTATATCTGATACTTTTTTCTTTAAGATCTATTTCTAAAACGCTCATAGAATGATTTTAATGTCTTAGTGGTACAGTTACCCATTTTTATAAAAGAAACGCGTCTGAGGTGGCTTAGATTTGAAATTTGAGGGTATATAAGATAGGTGTCGCACCTATCATATTTTATTTATGAAAAATTTTGTTGTTTTTATAACTGAACAAACAGCTTCTGAAGTTCTTCAAGTGCCTTATTGATTTCTATATCAATAATCTCTTCAATGTCCCTGGCTGTACGACCTTCACAGACTGTTGCAACTCTGGATGGTATTGTAATCAGTTTACTGCGAATCAGAGTGCCAATTTCTTCTGCATCATGGTTGATTCGTTCAATTGGAATCAGGCGCTTCTCCATCTCCTCAACTTTCATCCTCTGTTCCTGAACCTGAAGTGCTGTCAGATATGCTTTTGCAGAATTAAGAACTTGACCTGGATTTGAATCAATATCATTCAGCCATGAGGATAGAAGTTTTTTGAAGTCTTGAGAGTTTTTGCCCTTTAAGTCCGCACCTACTTTTTTTGAAATTTTCTCTATTTTTTCAGAAGCCTGTTCCTGCTTTTTCTTATAGGTATTGTAAGCCTTACGGCCTTGAGAAAGACTAATCTGCAGATTGCTATCAGTAGTCAGAATACCTTTTGAAATAAGGTTTCTCACGGTTTTTTCATCAACACCAATGTCGCGTGCAAACGCTCTGCGTGAAACTCCATCAGAAAAATAATCGGACATATCTGCTACCTCTCAAAAAGACTATCCTTCTGCTGATTATTATAGCAAAGTCCGCATTATAAAAAGTGGTGTAGCTAGACGAATTTCGGGCGCCTTGCCACCCGAGGACATTGGCGTGTCGTCACAGTACCTATACGACTATTTATTTTGATTGTCATTTCCAAAATTGATACAAAAATAAAAGACAATATCGCAAATGGAAGCCCCCAAGAAAATACATGAAGATATTGATCCCAACCGTCAGATCTTAATTGTTTAAATCTTGCCACTGGATATCTACTTGTAAACATAAACCCACTGGTCATTATAATAACTAAAATAAACGCTTCCATATAAACAAAAGGCCCCTACAAGGAGCCATAGCAGCAAAAATAAAATAATTATTGTTCTTTTTTATTTGAAACTGAAATGATCTTTTTTTCAGTTAATCTTTTGCATTTTGCAAAATTACTTAACAGATTTTCTGATGCTTTTTTATTTTTATAATTAAACCCAAAACCACCATTTTTAAAAGATATTACAGGTGATTTTTCATCGAAATTATATGCACCAATCATAATAAATATTCCCTAAAAAGACTAAACTTTTATTTAATTATAAATTTTGCATTTTGTTTTCTCAATACTAAATCGTGTTTATTATCGCAAACTTTAAAAAATTCTCCACATACTATAAGACCTCGACTTCGTCACTTCTCTGAGAGTGAGAGGACTAATGTCGAGGTCTGAAACTTTATTTACTAAAAAGATTACAGCAAAAAATAAAAATGTCAATATATTAGGATAAGAAAATATAAGTTAGGATAGCTTAGGACAAGTCAGAAATTCTCCATAAACTGCTGATACATTTTGTCTTTGAATTTAGCGTTGCGTTCTTCAGACTTTTGTAAGTCCTGCTCATAAAGAAAGGTCTTTGGTTCATTGCTTTTAAACGGTTCTATTCCTAAAAGCCATTTTGCTGCAATGGTAGGATCTTTATGAGCGCGTATATAATGTCTGCAGAGTCTTCTCATCTTCTGATAAGAAACACCGCGTTCTTGACAGAACAAACGCATTGAGCGATAACACTTACCTTCAAATTCAAACACCTTCATTCATAATCCTTAGCTGATTGAGAATCAACTGTTCACCCCTTCTGATTAAGTCACAGATAGCCTGAGTAGTAACATATCTTAAAGCTGTATCTACAGCAGGATTGAATTCAAAGTAGTTTGAACAATGACGTCGTTTTATTTTCTGCTCTTTGTTCTGTTTTTTCAGAATCAGGAATATCTCATCAGGAGATTTACACTGGATATAAAACATGTTGAGCAGTTTATATAGATTAGGCTGTTTCTGTTTTAATTCACAGAAAGCCTTATCAATAATCATAGCAGATTCATCAGAAATGGTATAAGTCTGATTTGATGAAGTGTGTCCTGGATAACCAGAACATCCAAAA
>ONCS01000104.1 GCA_900316375.1 uncultured Succinatimonas sp.
ACTAGCTTACAATGCTTAAAACAGTTTACTTTGATGCTCATCACCGCCATAAATGGCAGTGTTTTCGCATCCGGTTAGTGGATAAAGCCGAGTCTTATGCACCAATTGCCGTAGAGCCTTATAAGATTAAAGGGCAGTATTACGCAGTGCCACGCTCTGCCGATGTCTTGATGATTTACTCAATAAAGATTTGATGCAGTTTCCTTTTCAGACTATGAAACAGTATGAAAAGTTTAACGCTTACATGCTAAAACATGGTATGTATGGCCTAATTGGTAAGTTTGATGAGTTCTATGTCGACTTTTCTTTCATGGAAACAAAAGGCGGCTATATCTTCTCAAAAAATGCTGATGGCACCTATAATGAAAATGACATGGGACTTGTAAGTGATGAGGCTTTGCAAGGCTTGCAAGAGATTGTAGATTACACTAAAAAGTACGTGCCTAAGTCAATTTTAACCATGGGTGATTGGTCTTCAATTAATCAATTCTTTTGTGATGGGAAAGCTGCAGCTATCATCACCGGTCCATGGGCCTTATCAATTCTATCTAAATGTGGCGTTAATTTAGGCTATGCTCCATTTCCAAAGTCTTTTGATGGTAAGCCACTAAAGTCATTTTTAAGTACTAAAGGCTATTAAATTCCTAAAGTTTCCAAGCATCCAAAGATTGCAAAAGAATTTCTAGAGCTAGTTACTCGTCCTCGATATGCTTTGTATAGATACAGTGCTACTAATGAATTACCACCTTTAAAACATTTGTTCTTAGCATCTTTAATCAATCATGATCCTTTTGCTAATGCCTTGATAACCCAATTTAAACACACTGTAGAAATGCCTACGCAAAAGAAGTTTGGTAAGTTTTGGAAGGGACTTGATAAGGCCTTAAATAAGGTACTAGTTGAAAATGCGCCATTAGAATCTACTTTTAAAGAGGCCTTTGAAAGCTTAAATCAAGAATAGTGGATACCAACGACCAATCTAGAAAAAGGCTAAATTGAAAAGGTAGATGCAAAAGAACAGCTAGAACTTTGCCTTGTATTAGCCTTTTGTAAGTTGTCATAAGAAAGTCTTAGATCGAATCTTTTAAAGCCTTTTTCTCATTAAGCTCATGCATAGCACTCTCTTTAGCCTTTTTGATGTAATCACTTTTAGACTCAACAGCTTCAGCTTTTACTTGATTTGCCTTTTCTTTAAAGCTCTTTGGAGCGATAAAGATAAGGTATAAACCAAGGGCTACTAAGATACCACCAGAGATCACATACACAAAGTTGTAGCTTAAGAAGGTGACAATCACACCGCCTAAAATCGGACCTACCGCACCACCTATCATTTGCGCTGAGAACATTGAGCCAAAGGCAATACCACGAGAGGAAGGTGGGGTTAGAAGCACAATAATCGAGTTAGCCGATGGGAAGATCCCTGAAAAGCATAGGCCACATAAAAACTGCATTAAACCAAATAAGATTAAGGTATTAGGTACACCTTGAAGGCCCATTAAAACACCGGCGCTAATTAAAGCTGCGACAATGGTTTTATAAAAGCCTATTCTTTGACCAGTCTTGCCCCAAATAGGAGAGGCTAGAGCTCCTGCGATACCTCCTAAAGATAAAATTACACCTGAGAGTAATACAGTTTTATCTGAGTTATTACTTAGCTCTTGTACATATAGACTTACAATTGGCTGGATCTGCATGATAACCAAATAGGTCATGCACACAACAATAAGCAAGGTCAGTACATTTGAGTTTTTCAAAAGCGCCATGTAGGTATTGCTTTTCTCTTGGTGCTCATGATTTTCTTTAAGTAGAAGCTCTTTTGGAGGCTCTTTGATGTAGAAGATAGTAGTTAAGGTAATTAAAGTTAAAACAGCAGCACCAATAAAAAATGAGTTTCGCATACCAAAATAAGTAGCTAAAACACCACCTAATAAAGGACCTATAATACCGCCACAGATGTTCGCGCTTTGCATAAGGCCCATAGATAGACCTAATTTATTTTTAGGTACATAGGCAGAGACCATTACAAGGCAAGCTGGCCATAAACCTGCTGCAATACCTTGGAAAGCACGGACTAAAAATAACTCAAAAGGATTTTGGACGATACCGCCTAGAAAATAGGTAATGGCAAGCAAAATTGATGATCTGATTATCATCGGTTTCTTGCCCGTTTTATCAGAGAGCTTTCCCCACAAAGGAGCTACGATAGCACTTACAGCAAAGGAAATTGCGTAGGTAAGACCTGACCATAAACCTACAGCGTCATTGTCAGCACCTAGCTCTTTTTGCATATAAATTGGTAAAAAGGGAATTAGCATGGTATAGCTTGAGCTCATTAAAAGCGCAAAAGATACACAGATGGCTAAAAGTATTTTCCAATTCATACGACGTCCTTAGTAAGTCTTTCTATTATAGGTGATTTTGCAGACTTAGGCGTTTTTGATGACAAAGAAAAGCAAAAAACTCAAGATTTAGTATTGCTTAAAATACAAACCTTGAGCTTGAATGGTAAATGTTTATTTTATTAGTAGTAGTTAAAGACTATTTTACTAGTGGCTTTAAGAACTTCTTTAAATCTTCGCCGATTGCCTTGTGGCGTAAGGCGTATTCAATAAAGGTTTCAACGTAACCTAGCTTGTTACCGCAGTCATGTGATTGACCTACGATGTTGTAAGCTTCAATTTCCTGAACCTTCATTAAAAGATCGATAGTATCGGTTAACTGGAACTCACCACCTGCACCTAATGGGGTCTTCTTAAATAGAGACCAAATTTCAGCAGGTAATACATAACGACCAACTACTGCGTAGTCTGATGGAGCACTCTCAACTGGTGGTTTTTCAACCATAGTCTTGATGCTGTGGCTCTCGCCAGCCTTTAGAGCAGCACCGCCGATATCTACAACACCATATGAGCTTACGTTCTCATGAGGAACTTTCTCAACCATGATTTGTGGAGCACCGGTTTCCTCGAAACGACGAACCATAGCTGTTAAGTTATCTTTCTTTAAATCTGACTTCACATCATCGATGATCACATCAGGTAATAAAATTGCAAATGGGTTCTTACCTACGATAGGAGCTGCGCATGAAATAGCGTGAGCTAAACCTTTTGACTCGCCTTGACGAACACTTAGAATTGAAACGTCATCTGGGACAATGTTTTGTACCTCAGCTAAAAGCTGACGCTTAACACGCTTTTCAAGAGTAGCTTCTAGCTCGAAAGAAGTATCGAAGTGGTTTTCGATAGCGTTCTTAGAAGAGTGGGTAATTAAAACGATGTTTTTAATACCGCAAGCTACAGCTTCTTGAACCACGTACTGAATAAGTGGCTTGTCAACTAAAGGCATCATTTCCTTAGGAATTGCCTTAGTAGCTGGAAGTAGACGGGTACCTAGACCTGCTACAGGGATCACTGCATATTTGATGTTACCAAAGTTATGATCTGGCATTATGCACCTCTGTTATTTATTGTTTATTTTAAATTATGCTATTTTTGATTTTTATCATTTTTAAGCATCGTTCCGCATTCACTAAAAGCTTTGGGATATTTTTTCATCAAATAGCCTAAAACGATTAAAGTGTAGACAAAATTGATTATAGCATTACCGTAGCTCTTATAGCTTACCCAAATGTCTTCAGCTTGCGCTTCTGTGACATCAAATAAACTTGGGAGGTAAAAAGCAATTACTATATTCAATAATCCTGCTAATACAAAGAACACCATATAGCAGTTAGCAAAGATCTTAAACACCTCATCTGGGAGGGGAATTTCTTTACCAAGCAGGTAGGCAAATGGGTTCTTTTTTAAAATATATTGGAATACAAACAAAGCTAAAGCTAAGATGAAATTAACTACGGTCACTTTCCACTTAATAATCGCAGGATCTTTTAAGAGGATAGTAGGCAAGCCAAAGGCAAGAATTGCAACTAGCATAAAAATTTGCATTCTTGAGATGGTTTTAGTTAATACATACTCAATAGCAGATGCAATTACGCATGAGATCACAATCAAGGTTGTAGCAAGTACTAAATCATTAGTTGTCTTATAGCAGACAAAGAAGATCACCACCGGTACTACTTGTAATAGTTTTAAAAACATATTTTTCCTTAATTAGTCTTTGCGCGATTAACTTGGCTATTATCTGTATTTTGAGTTGAATTTGTTTGTGCTGTGTCACTATCTTTTAATTTTGCACTGTCTAAAGTAGATGTTTTTGCTGTTTCTGTGTGCTCTTGCTCATTTTCTAAAGTCTTGCACTCTTGTAATTGAAGCTTTTTAGACTTTAAAAGGGTAGCAGTAACTTTGGCATCAACTACATCGTTATTCTTAAGTGTTGGTTTTGATAGTGGGGAATAGTAAATACCTAGATTATCAGCGCTGACAACTTTAATCTGCTCATCTAAAAATCTAACGGTATCACCTAACTTTAAGTCATAGCTTAAAGTTGGTTTTGAGATAGTTGAGCAGTCGTTTATTGCAAATTTTAAAATGTCTCCTGTGCGTCCAAAATAAACTAATGATGGAGTGCAAATACCTTCTGTAGTTTTAGATTTTTGAGTTACCACATAGGAAATGCTGTCAGTTTCAGCGCAGCTTTCAAGATTAAAGTTAGTAACGGCACATAAGCTTTTAGGATTAGAACGCTTAATCTTTAAGTACTCGATAGTGTCACATAAAGCACAGCTTTCAACCTTAGTGCCTAAATCATTTTCTACAGAGAAGTAAACTGAGCCATCTTCATCTTTTAAAGCAGCATATTGACCTTGAGGAATGGTAATGGCACCTGCTTTAGTATCAAAAGGAATGATAAGGTAGCTATTAACGCAAGTTTTGTCAGCAATTTTTAAAGAGGATCCGACAGCAGCAAATGCTGTTTCATTAGTTTTAGGACGATAGGATAAAGTACAATTTTTAGAGCTAGCACTAGCTATGTCACAAGCTAAAGTGCTTGTAACGGCTATGGCCAAAAGTAGAGATGATTTGAAAAAATTATACTTATACATGGTCGCACATTATATCAAAATGAGCTTTAGATAAGTCTATGAAATTAGGGGAAAATGTCGATTGCAAAGAAATTTTGGCAGTTTTGCAAATTAAGTCACATCACTGCCAAATTTAGATTAGATAAAAAGCTTAAGCGTGGTTAAACACACCAAAATGTTGCATTGAGAAAGCAACACGCTCTTTTACAGTTAGTCGATGCTTTTTAGTTAGAGCTTCAATAAGTCTTAAACGAGGGAGTAGACCAGCGTTATTACAAATTTGAATAGCAAGACCAGGACGTGCGTTAAGCTCTAATAGCATAGGTCCTTTATCTCTATCTAAAACAATATCAGTACCAATGTAGCCTAAGCCTGACATATCGTAGCAAGAGGCTGCAAGCTCTAAAACTTCCTGCCAGTGAGGAACAGCAAGTTTGGTTAGATCTTTATCAGTATCTGGGTGGATAGTAATTGGCTCTCCAAATTGTACGGCACGTACCGCACGACCGGTTTTAACACAGATACCTACGCCTACTGCGCCTTGATGTAAGTTTGCCTTACCATCTGATGCTGAGGTTGAAAGTCTCATCATGCACATGATAGGGAAACCTTGGAAGACAATTACACGAGTATCAGGAACACCATCATAGCTGTAGCCTGAGAACACATTATCAAAGTGAATTAAGTCTTCAACTAAGGCAATATCTTGCTTACCACCTAAAGAGAATAGACCTGCTAGGATGTTGGTAATATGGCGTTTTAGCTCATGGTGAGTAATTTCTTGACCTGAGGTTTTAATAAAATGACCTGTAGTCTTACTCTTATCTTTGATAACTAAAATGCCTTTACCACCTGAGCCATGAGCAGGTTTAATACAAAACTCGGTGTGATCACCAATGATATTTAAAACATTTGCAATATCATGTTGATCTTTAATTGAGCCAAGTAAAATAGGAGTTTTTACATGGTTTTTCATCGCAATTTGCTTAGTTAAAAGCTTGTTATCTACAAGTGGGAATAAGTTACGCTTGTTGTAACGGCCAATGTAGTTAACATTACGCTGATTCATGCCCATGATACCGTCATCTGCCATCTCAAATGGGGATGCGTAACGGTTTTTAAACTCTTTTAATTTATTTAAAAGTTCCATGGAGTACTCTCTTACTTATCGCTATTTTGCTCTTGAGTTTTGGCAGCTTCTTGCTCTTGAATTTGAGCTTGAGCTTGTTTCTTCCAAGTACGATAAGTATTGTGAGGATCTGACTTTAACTCTTTTAATTCTTCTTTTAAGCGAATTGACTCATGTTCAGTCTCATCACCGTTTTGGTATAACTGAATCTGAGATGCTAGTGGCTTAAAGCGCTTTAACTCTGATAGTCTAAAGCCAGTGTAGTTACCCATGATAAGTACTAATGCTAGAAGTACTAACTGTAGACCTAAGAAGTTAAAGGTAAAGTGCTGTACAAAGAATGATGACATTGAAAGGTAAGCACAAACAGCGACAAATAGTGAGCCACCACCTTGCTTTAATACCTCTTTGTAACCTTCTTCTTCCCAAAGAATACTCATTCTCTCAATAGTCCATGAAAGAATAATCATAGGAAAGAATGTAACTTTAACGCCTTCTGTGATGCCTACTTTATAGGATACAAATGAAATGGTACCAATTAAGCCGATAACGGTAATAATCACCGCTGAGATACGGGCAACAAGTAGTAAGTTTAAGTGCGATAGCCATGATCTTACAATTAAACCTACACCTACAATGGCAATAAAACCTACTAGACCAAAGACTAAAGATGTCTGCAGAAAAGACATAGCAATTAGAACTGGCATGAAGGTACCAGAGGTCTTAATACCCACAATTACACGCAAGAACACTACGATCACAACACCAATAGGTAGTAAGAGTAAGTTCTTAAATAGTGACTGCTCATCAGCAGGAAGAGCTGATAGTGAGAAAGGTACTAACTCTTCACCAGCTGCTACGTCTAAATTAGCCTTTTTAACACCAGCTGCAACAGCACTTACAGAGCTATTTAAAGTAGTAAAGCTAATGCGGGCGTTACGGCCACCTGTGATATCTAAAAGTGAGTTACCGTTGTCATTCCAAATTAACTGATTTTTAGTTAAACCTGTAGAGCCATTTGATGGATCGAAGATCTTGTACTCTGAGTTATCAAATACTGCTACATATGACTTTAATCTTTGATTACGACGACCGTCACGAAGATTTAACACACCAACAGTTCTAGCATGAACGTTACCTACTTGCAAAATATGTACTAAAAGCTCGTCACGCTTGTACTTTGAAAATAGTAGGGAGTTAGTTTCGCTATCTTGATTTAACTCGTGGATAACCTGAGTTGCAAAAGAATATGGATTTGAGCTACGTGAAAGCGCAGTTTGGGCAATCTCATTGATAGCAGTGTTGTAAGGCTCTGGCTCAGTGTTTGGCTCAATAGCTGGCACAATCATTGAAGAGCTTTCAGCATCCTCATCAACTAAAATATCAGCACTGTAATATAAAGTCTGAAGACCTGCTGGATCACGCTTTGACCACTCTACATAATTTGAACCATCGCGTCTTACATAGTTAACGCCATAGCCAAGTGATGCTGTGTTTTGCTTAATTTGGGTAAAGCCAGGCTGTACCGCAGGAAGAGCTAGAATAACCTCAGCTGCTGCATCTTTTTTAGGCTCAAACTCAACTTTAGCCTCAACAGTCCAAATTTCCTTTTTTAAATTAGGAGTAAATGGAACATCGAAGGTGATCTTTTGATATGCAATTAAAAGAATACCTACTAAAAATAAAACTGCGGTTACAAAATAAAATAGACCACGAGATGCCATGATTAGCCCTTCTTATTCTCTGAATTGTCGTTTTTAGCTACTTTTGATGATGCTTTGTTTTTATTCGCTTTGGCATCTTTTGAGTTCTTTGAGTTTTGCTTTTCTTTAATCTCAATGGTCTCTTCGGTTGCTTTTGCCTTTTTATCAGTCTTCATCTTAAGCTTGGTGCCGTTTTCACTTTCAATCTTTTCACGAACTGATGGAAGGGAAGATTCAGCATTAGTACCTAAGCTTTGAGTTGCATCTTTAGATACAGTTGCAATTTGACCGCCTTGACGAGCTTTTTCTAAAGCATCGTATTTTTCATTAACATTGATACCTTTAGCTTGATTTGCTACATAGTCATCAATACTAATGATAGTTAAACCATCTTTGTCGGCACGTGGTTGAACGCGATTACGTGATACATCAACTACAGCAATATCGGTAAGAAGAGTACGACCGATTAAAAGGGCAAACTGCATTCTTGATCTATCAACTAAGTTAAAGTCAGCTGCGGTTGAGTAATCTCCAATTTTTACATTTAAACGTACGATTGGACGGTAGCTGTAGCCTTCAATTGAGGATTGGCGAAGTTTGGTTTGAGCCACAAATGGAGCTTCAACTTGGATTGAACGGTCATTGTGGTTAATAGTAAATCTCATCCACTTTTTGCCGTTGCGCTCAAACTCGGTAATATCTTGAGCTGAAATTGATGATTGAGAAGCACCAGTATCAATACGGGCTGCAATGGTTGCATTAGCTTCTTTTACATACACAAACTCTTCACCGCCTAAGATCATCTTGCCATCAGGAGTTTGCAAATCATAGTTACGCAATGGTTTTACCACTTTGCCACCTTCTTTTTCTTTTTCAGCAACTAATGAGTCGTAAACGAACTGATTTTGACGTTGTAGAGCTTTTAATTCTTCTAAGATTTGACGCTTGAATTTGTCATTTGATCTATCAATATCAGAACGAAGATTTGAGATAGCTGATCTTTGGGAATTTAATTCACCATTAATGCTTTGAATGGTGCCGTCGAGGTGAGTGATTTTATTACTGATATCACTAGCATTGTCGGCTGAGTAAACAGCTTGAGAGCCTAGTAGCAATGCTAAAAGTAGTGTTTTTTTATAATGCATTTTAAAAATCCAATGAAGGCTTAAAAATTTTGTGCAAGTCTAGCACAAATCAAGATTGATGAATTAAGAATGAATGATTAATTGTCAAAAAAAGTTAACACATTAGTCTTAGCTGAGACTTATCATTAATAAAGGGGATCTCCTAAAGAATAAAATTCATCATTTCAATACATTGTGAACTTGTTCTTAATAATATTGATAATAATTCTTATTAGCTTTTCTTTTTTAAAAAACTATGTCACAATAAACACAGTTTCAAATACAGCATAATATCTAAGGAGAATAAAATGGAAAACAATTGCAGACTAAGAGCTAATCATCAAGGCGTTGTAGGCGAGGGTGTTAAGTTCCAGAGAATCCGTCGCGTAACTGGCTACTTAGTGGGCACTTTAGACAGATTCAACGATGGTAAGAGAGCAGAAGAGTCTCAGCGTGTAAAGCACATGCACGTTTAATTATTTAAACACTTTTTCAAAATCTGTACAGATTTAAAGGCTTTGCTAAACAGCAAGGCCTTTTTCATTTATAATGCAGTCAAACAAAAATGTTATCTAGAACTTGTTTTTAAAGCTCTTGAAAATTAGGAAATAAAAATGAAAAAGTTATTGATTGCTACTGCGATTAGCTCTGTCTTATCTTTAAGCTCTGCTCAGGCTTTCTACATTACTCCATCATTCTCTCACGTTTCATCAAGTGTTAAAGGTGGCAATGATGTTGGTACTTCTGTATGGGGACTAGAAGCAGGTGGTAAGTACGGCAGTGTATCTTACTCAAACACTTCTTACAATGTTGATAAAAGCAAGAATATCGACAATCTTCATAATCTAACTATCCGTGGTCAGTATTTTGATGTGATTGGTGATGGTCTATCTTATTATGTAGGTTGTTCTTATACTGCTGCTTGGCAAGATGATTTCCACGCTTCAAAGAACTATAACATCACACCTTTTGCAACTTTAACCTATGCAACAGATGATGAGCTTTCATTTACCTTCGGTGGCGGTGCAAGCTTTAGTAAGCCTAAAAATAGCTTATTCCCAATTTTGCAAGCAAATTTTAAAAACGAGTCTCAAGAAGGTCTAAGTTTCTCTTTAGGTTTCCCTGTAAACAAGCTTACTTACAGATTTAACGAGTATGTAGCAGCATCTACTGAGTTTGACTTTAACTACTCTCCATACTACCTATTATCAGATGACTCTGCTTATGTACCGAAGGGATATATTCAAGATAGATCAAATGAGATTCAAGGCTATCTAACTATTAACCCTACACAGAATTTTGCAATTAAAGCAGGTGCTGCTTATACCATTAACCGTAAGCTAAAGTTCTACTTTGACGACGGCGATGAGCTAGCAAGCTTTAAGTTAGATAACAGCTTAAAGTTCTTCTTAAACGGTACTGCTAGCTTCTAATTTGTACAAATATTTGCTTTAAATATAGCTAAATTTGGCTTTATCAATAAGCGCACGTAAAACACCGTCGTTTACGGCGGTGATATAAGTGCGCGGTAAAATAATTTGACAACTCTGTCGTAAG
>ONCS01000095.1 GCA_900316375.1 uncultured Succinatimonas sp.
ATCTTAACCGACATCTTCCCAAGTACTTTTGCAGTGCTTGCTGATAAAGTTGAAGCTACTCCTCCACAGAATTTAGCCTCAGTTTTAACCTCAGTAATTCGCCGTGCTGTAGATAATCCAGCCTCTGCTCTTGTTAATGGTAACTACATTGCAATTCTATTCTGGGGTATCGTTTTTGGTGTAATTTGCAGAAGTGCTAGCTATAAGGTAAAAGACGGTCTTCAAGGCTTTACCGAGATCATCGGCCGTGGCGTGGTCTTTGTAATTAAATTCGTACCTATTGGTGTGTTTGGTCTAGTTTATACCGCATGTACTATTGACGGTGGCTTTAAAAACCTTTTAGGTTATGCCCACGTACTTGGTGTAAGTATTGTTGCATCTATAATTATTGTGTTAGTGTTAAACCCAATTATTATCTTTGCATTAACTAGAAGAAATCCTTACCCACTTATTTTTGCATGTATCATGCACTCAGGTATTACCGCTTTCTTTACAAGATCATCAGTTGCTAATATCCCAATTAACATGCAACTATGTGAAAGATTAGGTATTCCAAAAGAGTCTTACTCAATTTCAATTCCTCTAGGATCTACCATCAATATGTCAGGATCTACTGTGATTATTGTTACCTTAACTATGGCTGCAGTACATACCCTAGGCATTCAAGTAGACTTAGGATCATCAATTCTTTTATGTGTAGTAGCAGTGCTTTGTGCTTGCGGTACTTCAGGTATTGCAGATGGCTCTTTAATGCTATTACCACTATCTTGCTCACTATTTGGTATTCAAAACGATGTGGCAATGCAAGTTGTAGCTATCGGCTTTATCATCGGTGTAATTCAAGATGGCTTTGCAACAGCTCTAAACAGTAGCTCAGATGTGCTCTTTACTGCAGTTGCTAATAAGATAACTGATGTTGATTTTAAAAAGCTCAAGTAGTTTTATTTAAGGTCAAAAAGAAGGCTCGGTACTTTTTAGGTATCGAGCCTTTTTTCTTAATCTATGCTGATTTAGATTCAGTTTTGCTTAGCTTTGTAAGCCTCTTCTAAAGCATAGGTCAGCTGATCGGCGCATGAGGTAGGCTTAGTCTTACAGGTATTACCACGTAAGATAGGAATGATCTCATCAATGCTATGACCTAAAACTAAGCGCTTGATAGCCTTTAAATTGCCATTGCAACCGCCTTCAAACTCAAGATCTTTAATAGTCTTACCATCAAGCTCTACTGAGATACGTTTACAGCAAGTGCCACAAGTTTGATATTCAAACATCTTAAACCTCGCGAATAATATCTTTCTTATCTAAACGTGACTTAGGACGTTTAGCGTTGCTGTCATCTACTGCTCTCTTACCTAAAGTTACAATTGCAACAGAGGTTAGATTTTGAGCTTTTAGGTTGAAGATCTCATCTGCTTTAGCAAAGTCCATACCTTCAATTGGAGTTGAATCAATACCTAAGCTTTGAGCACCATAAAGAATTGATGCCATAGCTAAATAGCACTGCTTAGCGCCCCACTGTACAAAGTCGCCCATATCCATGTGCATGTGAGCAAAAGCTTTGCGATGCTCATCTACAGTATCACGGATATCAGTACGGGTACCATAACGACCATCAGCATCTTCTTTTGCGGTAATTGCCTTGAATTCAGTGTCAGTTATATCAGTTTTAGTACAAATTAAAACGTAGGCTGAGCTCTCTTGTACACGAGGAATATTAAAATCAGGGATAGCAGGTAAAAGCTTATCCTTAGCCTCTTGTGAATTACCTACATAAAATACCCAAGGCTGTACGTTTACAGCAGATGGAGTAAGACGAGCAAACTCTAAGATCTTGTCTAAATCTTCTTTTGAAATTTGGTAGGTTGCATCGTAATGTTTGGTGGTGTAGCGCTCTTGCATGAGCTTTAGAAAATCTTGCATGTAATCCTCTTTATGTGTTTTCAAAATGTATTTTCAATTTCAATGCAAACATATTAAACGATCACAAGGAAAATTTGGGTAAATGCTAAAAATAATCAGAACTCTGTCACTTTTTGTAAACGCTTTCATATTTTCGTAATTAAGATAAATTTATAATGTGTGAAGAAATCAAACTATGGCTTATTTGAGCCTTTTAATAAAATTTAGGACGGAAAAATCATGTCAGAGTGCTATTCAAAAAATCCATCACTTGAAACTATCTCAAATGCTAACGGCATGTCAGTTACTATCATGGACTGGGGTGCAACTATCATTTCTATGAAGGTACCTGTAGCTGGCGAGAATGCTCGTGAGGTTTTATTAGGCGTTAAGAATGTAGAGGATTGGTCAACCCAAGCTTGCTTCTTTAACGCAACTATCGGTCGTTTTGCTAACCGTATCGCTGGTAGCACTTTTGAAATTGATGACAAGACCTACACCTTAAATTCAGGTGCTCAGCACTGTCTACATGGTGGTGTTGAAGGTTTTGATAAGCGTCGCTTTAAGCTTGTTTCAAAATCAGCTCAGTCACTAACCTACACCATTCACTCACCTGATGGCGATATGGGTTTCCCTGGCAACTTTGATTTAACCGTGGTCTTCCGTCTAACCGATGACAACGAGCTTGTAATGGAATATGAAGGCAAGTGCGATAAGGTATGCCCAGCTTGTATTACCAACCACGCATACTTTAACCTAAATGGTTTTAATAGCTCAGTTCTAAACCACACCGTTAAGATGCGCTCAGACTACTTCTTACCACTAGATGAGACCTCAATTCCAACTGGTGAAGTTCGTGCTGTAAAGGGTGGCGCTTTTGACTTTACTCAAGAGAAGACCTTAGGCCGCGACTTTAGAAAAGATGATCAGATGACTGCAGCCTTAGGTTATGATCACCCATTCCTAATTGACGGTGATCTATCAAATCCATTTGTAACCATTACCTCTGATGATAAGAAGTTACACCTAGCAATTTCATCAGATTACCCTGCTTTCCAAATGTATACAGGTAACTATGTACATCAAGGCGATAACAACATTATGTCACGTGATGATAAGGGCGTATATGAAGATCAATGCGCTGTATGTATTGAGCCTGAGTACTACCCAGATTGTGTTCATATGCCTAAGTTTGCAGAGTTAAACCCAATGGTTACTCCAACTAAGCCATTGGTAAAGACTATCAAATATAAGTTCTTCTAAAATTTTTGTGAGCATTATCAATAAAAATTCTTAGTAAAACTAAAAACTTATAAATAGGGCAGAAAAATCGCACTTTTAAAAGTGCGATTTTATTGTATAATATCCACAGCTTTACGATTTGAAGTACTGTAATTCAGGAAGCCTAATAGGAAAAATCGTTATATAACTTTAAGCTAATCGTTCAGGTCCGCCTAGCTTTAGGCTAGGCGCTTTTTTCAAGCTTAAAACACAGAAAATTAGTTATAATAAAATATACTGAAAGTGTCCGTTTTGTCTTGGTACTTTCACACAAAATAAGAAAATGAGGTCAGCAAATGCTGGCCTTTTTCATGTTCGTTTCTAAAAAAAGTTCTTACCTAAAGTTCCTTTTCTAATTCTTAACAGTCCTTTACTTAAAGTTAGCAAAATCTTAATGAACAAATGCGTCTTATTTGCGATTATCTAATTGCAGACAAAGGAAAATTTGTACTTTTTGAGGCACACACATGAATGTAAGCTATCAAACCAGTGAACAAGGATTTTTTAAATCTTTAACTACCCTTCTAGAAAAACTTAATCTAACTGAAACTAAGACCTCCTCTGATACAGCACAACTAGCAGCACCTGATAACTTTGAAGACTCTTACAAACATACCTTTAATGACGATGATGCAGAAACTCAAGAACTTAAGATCATAAACTTAATTAAAGCTTGTGAAGATCAAGAAGGACCTGTGCAACTTGAAGACACTCTAGACTTTCTTTTAAGCTACATCGACTCTCTTTAATCTATGTCTTAACTCATTGCGCTCACTAATGTTGGGCGCTTTTTTTCAAATTAGAGCAATTGCTAAAAAGCCTTGTAAGACAAGAGCTCATGCCTATAATAGTCACGATGTTAGTTTAATTAAGTTTTAACTATGACTATTGATCTGTACGTTTACCTAATTGTCTGCCCATTAGTTTTCTTATCAGGATTTGTTGATGCAATCGCAGGTGGCGGTGGCTTAATCTCACTTCCTGCTTACTTTATCTCAGGCCTTCCTGCTCACTTTGCACTAGGCACTAATAAACTCTCAGCAATGATGGGAACAATGCTTACTACCTTTAGGTACTATAAGCTTGGCTACATAAATTTAAAACGCGCTCTTTCAGGCATTATTTGTGCAATTGTTGGCTCATCACTTGGTGCACAGCTTGCCCTATTAGTTCCAGATAGAGAGTTTAAAATTGCCCTACTTTTTGTGCTGCCACTAACTGCCCTTTACCTAGTGCGTAAGAGAAATTTTGGAGAGGCTAAAGGACCACAGGCAAGCGAGCTTAAGATTAGCATTGTCTGTGCAGCTGTTGCGCTTATCATCGGTATCTACGATGGTATTTATGGACCTGGGACTGGAACTTTTCTATTACTTGGTTTTTGTGCCTTTGCAAACCTTAATGTCAAAGAAGCTAATGGCTTAACAAAAGCTATCAACCTTACAACTAACATCTCTGCTTTTACAGTATTTATATTAAATGACTGCATCATATTAAGCTTAGGCTTAGTTGCCGGTATCTTTAGTATCTTAGGTAATTACTGTGGTGCTAAATACTTTGAAAAGCGTGGAGCTATCGGTACTCGCAAGTTCTTGATTGCGGTGATTTCAATCTTTATGGTAAAGCTTATTTACGATCTTTTTATCAAGGCTTAAGACTTATCAAACTACAAGAATTATCTTGCTATAATGCCTCCCCGTGGAGGCACTATGACGCTTGATCTGTACGTTTATTTTATAGTTTACACTTTAGTATTTTTAGCAGGCTTTGTTGATGCAATCGCAGGTGGCGGAGGCTTAATCTCACTACCAGCTTACTTTATTGCAGGTATTCCTTCACATTATTGTCTAGGCACTAACAAGCTCTCAGCTATGGTAGGTACAGCCTTTACTACCTATAAATATGCAAAGCTTGGCTATATCAATTTTAAAAACGCACTTTTAAGTATCACTCTTGCCTTTGGTGGTTCTGCATTAGGTGCAAAGATAGCGCTTTTAATTCCAGATAGAGAATTTAAGCTAAACTTAATGGTGCTCATGCCGGTAGTTGCAATTTACCTATATCGTAAAAAGAACTTTGGTCTTGATTTAGGCAATGCGATGACAGGTCTTAAGCTCTCAATTGTCTGTGCAATCATCTCTTTTATTGTTGGCATCTATGATGGTTTCTATGGAGCAGGCTCTGGTACTTTCTTAATCTTAGCTTATTGTGCTATCACAAGGATCTCAGTAAAAGATGCTAATGGCTTAACTAAAGCAAATAACTTTACCACTGACTTTGCTGCCTTTTTAGTGTTCCTCTACCACGGAAATGTACTGTGGTTCTTGGGTATTACTGCTAGCTTATTTGGTCTACTTGGTAATTATATTGGTGCTAAGTTCTTTGAAAGAAAAGGTGCTAGTGGTGCTAAGAAGATCATCTTAGTGGTGTTGGTGCTATTTATTGTAAAGTTAGGATACGATCTTTTTGTAAAGGTTTGAGCTATTCATTTCGTACACATTCGTACATATTCGTACAAAGCAATGATTTAACCAAGGTACAATTTTAGCGTTATCTATTTGATTTATATTAAAAATAAAAAATTTAATTCGTACATATTCGTACGCATTCGTACATATTCGTACATATTCGTACATATTCGTACGTGTTTACTTCATAAGACTAAAAAAGCCCCTTAAAAAGGAGCTTTAAATACATAGTGGTTTTATCTAATTTTCTGTGTCTAAAAAGGCCTCTCTACCTAGCTTATCGCGCACTAATAAGTAGAGAGGAAATCAACATTAGACTAATTGTGGTTCAAAGGTAATATTTGAAGTAGTTGTCTTTTCAGGAACTCTCTTCCCAACCTTTTCTTGTTTTTCTGCATTACCATATACAAGTTCTGATAGTGCGTGCTCTTGCATACATACAGTCATGTAGCGGTTTAGAAGATCACGCATTGCCTGTAGAATTGATAGGTAGATTTCTGATTGGTGAATTGATAAATGCTCAGTTGAAATAGTACCTACTAAGCGGATCTGCCACTTATCGATTTCGTGATTGAGCTTCTTACAGTTTTTGAGCACGGTCTCAAAAGCATCACGGTAAGGATTATCACAAACGTATTTCAAATCGCTTTCAATATTATTTAACTTGTATAGAAGTTCAAATACGCTGTCCTTTAAGTGGCCTGCTAAGATGTTGTGACGATTTGCTACATGATTTAGCATCTGATCTACAACCTTATGAACAGACTCTGAAGCATCACGCATATTTGAATATACTTGATAGAAGAAGAACTTTGAATCTGAGGTATTGTTGCTATCTTTTAGAATTTCAGCATCAGTTGCTAGTGCATAGTAAGTGCTGCGCTTTAAAGATAATCTGTCACCTAAAGCTGCTGACTTATTACGTACCTTACGTAGAGCAATCTCATTATCCTCATAGAAGGCATTTAAAGACTTCTCAAAGCAATCTAACTCACGACGGAAGTAGTTAGGCACTGCAGATGATACGGTATGTAAAATCTGAGCGTCGTTTTGAGATTGTAACTGTGCAATCTGTGCATCCTTTTTAGACTTCTTAAAGAAGTTAGAGTAGATAACTAAGCCAAATACTAAAGGTGTTAGGATTAAAGCTGAAACTAAACCGAAGTTAAATACAACTAAACCTACGATTAAAGCCATGGTGAAGGCACAGATACCAGTTAAGAACCAACCTGCGATAACTGTAAGCACACCTGAGATTCTAAATACAGCAGTTTCTCTATCCCAAGCACCGTCTGCAAATGAGGTACCCATTGCTACCATGAAGGTTACGTAAGTTGTAGATAGAGGTAACTTTAATGAAGTTGCAACAGAGATTAGAACGGCTGCTACTACAAGGTTAATACATGCACGAACATAATCAAATGGTAGTGCTTCTTGACCTTTTTCTAAGCGTACTGGCTCATAACGACCTTTAACACACTTTAAAGCGTTCTTAGGCATTGAGCGGTAAACAATAGCGCATAGAACTAAGCCCATACGAGTGATGATACGGCCTAAAGTTGAAGCACCAAACTGCTCACGAGAACCTGACTTACTTGATGATAGGTTAATTGAAGTTTGGATAACCTGAAGTGCTTTTTTACTTACCCATAAGGTAATGCACATAATCACACCAGATAGCACTAACCAAGTAGTTGAGGCAGCAGCTGAATCATTTAGGTTAGCCATTAGCATTGATTCATCACCATTGCCATAATCTACATAGTAGTTAAAGCAATCTAAAGCAGCTAGTGGAACACCTACGAAATTAACTAAGTCGTTACCTGCAAATGAGAAGGCTAGAGCAAAGGTACCAGCTAACACGATCAACTTAAACACATTCATGTTTAAACACAGAACCTTCAAATTTTACGTAGATACGCAAGCCATGAAAAGTGGCTTGCTGAAGCCTAAGTTTCTCTCAAAGTAGTAAAAA
>ONCS01000027.1 GCA_900316375.1 uncultured Succinatimonas sp.
GGAGATGAATTACGAAAACCCAAGTGATAAGTCTAAACAAATAGCACTTTTTAAAGATACAGAAATTTTTAAAGATAAAGAGTTCTGTAATAAATACATGGGACAGTACCCTGTAATTTATTTATCTTTTAAAGAAGCTTGGGATACTAATAGCTACGAAGATGCTCTACAAAGTTTGTACGAAGAGCTATCAAACTCTGTTAAAAAGTTTAACTTTCTTTTAAGTTATGACAAATTCACAGAAAATCAATTACAAAATCTAAACAACATTTTAACCATCAGTAACAATGCTTTAGATCCTGTAAAAAAGAAGGCTGTAGCTGAGAGAATGATAAGAGAGTTAACTCAAGATCTATTAGCTTACACAGGAAAAGAATGTATTGTTTTAATTGATGAGTATGATGTTCCTTTGTCAAAGGCTGCTAATACTGACTTTTACCAAAAGATAAGAGACTTTATCTCTAAATTATTTAGCTCAGCACTTAAAAACAATGAATCGCTAAAAAAAGGAATTATCACCGGTTGCTTAAGGGTAGCTAAAGAAAGTATCTTTACAGGACTTAATAACTTCTACAGTTGTGGTTTAGATAATTATGATTATTCTAAGCTCTTTGGTTTTACCACCGATGAAGTTAAAACTATGCTCTCTTACTACGGCTTAGACGATAGGTATGCTGAATACAAAGAATGGTACGATGGATATCATATAGGTGATGATGACATCTTCTGCCCATGGGATGTAATAAGTAGAACTAAAGCTATATTAGTAAGTCCTAAGCTAGAGCCTAAAAGCTATTGGGGAGGAACAGGCAATATCAAGGATTTGCAAAACATGTTTGCAAATAACCCAAAAGCTTATGCACAGAATTTTGAAACATTGCTTAATGGTGGCTCAATTATCATTACTGTGAATAATGACATCAATTATGAGATTTTAGGCAAAAGTAAAAATATCAATCATTTTTGGTCTTTAATGTTTTCATCTGGATACCTCACCTATAAAAATGTAATACAAAGTGATGACGGAACTAGTAAAGCCGAACTTGTTATCCCAAATAAGTCTGTAAGAACAGAACTCAAAAACGTCATTGATTGGTATTTTAGTACTGAAAACACAAAGTATGTAGAATCTCTTCAAGATTTGTTATTCAACCTTAAGCAAACTGATCCTAGCTATTTGGAGGATTACTTACAACAAGCATTAGTTGCTAATGTAAGTATTTATGATACACAAAAAGGTACAGATAAAGAGAGTATGTACCATGCTTTTTTAAATGGCAGATTATCTGGGATCTTAGATCCTTATGAAAATGAGTATTCATCAAATGCTGAACTTGGTGATGGTAGAGCTGACTTTAGTTTTATTTTAAAACTTGACGATAATAGGCCATCTTCAAAAGTTGGCTTCATTATTGAGATTAAAGCTGCGCAATCTATGGAACAAATGGGACCTTTGTCAAAGGAAGCAATTGAGCAAGTAAAAAAGAAAAACTACGTTCAAGCCATGTTTAGAATATACGGCACGATTAAAGAGATCAGAGTCTTTGGTATTGCCTTTTACAAGAAAACTTGCAGAGTTGAATTTGAAAAAATTGTGCGCACATAGTGAGTAATTTTCTAAGCATTTCTGATACTCATGTATGCTACGATAAGAAAAAAGCAAATAGGATTGAGACATGTCAAAAGTAATTCCAGATGCGATAAGTAATTATAAAGAACTTCAAGATTATGGAGCTTACTACGTAGATAAGACATCAAATTTTTGGACAATTCTAGAATCTGACTCTAAAAAAACTAGGAAAGTGCAATTATTTACAAGACCTCGCCGTTTTGGAAAAACTTTATTCTTATCAACTCTAAAGAACTTTCTACAACCTAATTACGACGATCCAAAAGATTTAAGCGAACACATTAGGCTATTTAAAGATACCGCAATTTATCAAGATTCAGAATTTTGCTCAAAGTATATGGGCAAATATCCTGTCATTTCATTGTCATTTAAAGATA
Organism: uncultured Succinatimonas sp.; assembly: GCA_900316375.1. Taxonomy (GTDB): domain Bacteria; phylum Pseudomonadota; class Gammaproteobacteria; order Enterobacterales; family Succinivibrionaceae; genus Succinivibrio. The sequence continues at coordinate 2,008 of ONCS01000027.1, forward strand.
CTGTTCCTGCCATCGACACCTTTGAAAGTGCCTGCTACGCCATTGCCCAAAAGTTTTGGGTAGCGATAAATGAAATGCCTTTTTTAAATAGTTTTGAGCTTACTTTAAATGAAAAGAAATTTCTTGAATCTATAGAGAATGTTGATGAAGAAAATTTAAAAATTAACGATCTAAGATTTTGGCTTTTTAAACTTTGTTTGCTTATTGAGAAGCACACAAAAGTAGCACCTGTTGTTTTAATCGATGAATACGATGTACCTTTAGCAAAATGCTATCAAAAGCCTTATTACGAGAAATTTAGAGAAGTATATTCCGCTGTTTTAGGCGCAGCGCTAAAGGATCCAGATCACGTTACTAAAGCTTTTATCACTGGATGCTTAAGAGTCACTAAAGAGAGTATCTTTACTGGATTTAATAATTTTAAAGTAAGCGCTTTATCAACTAAAGATTTACCTGATTTATGTGGATTTACTGAAGCAGAAGTGATGGGACTTCTAGATTACTTTAAGTTCTCTGATAAAAAAGATGTTTTTAAAACTTGGTACGATGGCTACCATATTGGCAATAAAGAAATTTATTGTCCTTGGGATGTAGTAAGCTACTTGAGCGATTTACGCGAAGATCCAACAAATACGCCTTTACCATATTGGAAAAATTCTGGAAGTTTAGACTTACTAAAATCAATCTACGAAAAGTCCCCAGAGCTATATTCTGATGATGTAGCAAAGCTTTTAAATCATGAAGCGATTGAAAAAACTCTAGATGAATGCATTAGTTTTATTGATTTAGCAACTAATGATAATCCTAATTACTTTTGGACCTTGTTGTTCTATACAGGCTACTTAACTGTCACTGATGACTACGTATATGGCAATACCTCAAAGTTAATCATTCCTAATCGTTGTGTTTACAACTGTTTTAAAGATATAAAAGATTGGAGCTTCAGTAAGGATAACAAAACTTTTGTTTCGACAAGATTAAAACTCATTGAAGCGCTATTTGAAGGCGATGATGAACTTGCAAAACAAATAATTGATAAAGCTTTAATTGTTGCCACAAGCTTTAACGAATTTGGTCGCAATGTTGAAAAAGAAGCTTACTATCAATCATTTTTAAATGGTATCTTTGTAGACGTTTCACAAAACTCTGATTACACCTATGCTTCATGTTATGAAACCGGTAATGGATTTGCTGATATTGTAATTACAGAAAAATCAAAAAAAGCTGTGATCTTAGAGTTAAAACATGCAAAGTCCAAAGATGATCTAGTAAAAGAAGCTGACAATGGACTTAAGCAAATCTTTGATAAGAAATATACTGATGGACTTTTTGCAAAAAAGTTTAAACTAGAATCGATTGTCTGCGTAGGCTTAAGTTTCTTTGGTAAAGAGTGCTCTTTATCAATGAAATTTGTTAAAAGATCTTAGTACAAATACAAAAAAGCGCCCTAGTATTTAGCTAGAGCGCAAAGGTTCTTAAGGTTCTTTTCTAAACAAACTTACAAACTTAAATCCAAAATCGTATTAAAGTTTGCAAGTTGTTCCATGACATAGTTCTTGTCTATGATCCTTAGTTTGTCTTGTACCTACTTTGGATTTAATGTCTTTATATTTAAACTTTTTTAAACTCCCTTAATGTCTTCCCTATTTTCTACATGCCACCATGACGATAGCGATAGAAGAATAATGGAGGCACAGCAATACCTAGGCAGATTGCAAGTAAGATTGCAATACAGCGCATGCCATGCTCAATAATTAAATATGAGTATAAAGAGATCTCCTGTTGCCCTGTTTCAATTACCTTATACATAGCAAGCAAGGCAGTGTATGCATCCATGCCTGGTACTAAAGGAATAATTGAAGCTACGGTAAACACAGGTCTTGGAGTTCCTAATTTTGGTGCTACATAGACAAAGAGCAGTGATGACACACAGCAAGCGATAAAGGTTGCAATTGCTACATCCATGTTAAAGCCAGTAAACAACAAAGTACGCAAGGCTTTAGTAATCGCACCACCTAGATAAACATAGGGTAAATATCTTTTAGGTACGGAGAACAACATCGCAAAGGCTACAGCGATAAAGCCTGCAGCAAGTCCCTCAATTACGACTTTTAATAAAATATCGCCTACGGGCATAGTTAAAGCGTAATTAAACATTTGAAATTGTTCCTGTAAACCAAAGAGCGCCTAATAAACCGATGGCAGCAGCGGCAGTTAAAATCGCAGAGTGCACAAGTCTAAATAAACCTGTTTCTAGATAACCTTTAAAAGCATCTAAAAAGCCGTTCATAATTGGATAACCAGGGACAAGCAGTAAGGTTGTAGCCATAGTTGCAAGCTCTAGTTCTTGCGTGGTCGCACCTAGGGCAAAACGACTTACCAGTAAGGTTGTAGAGCAGCCACAAAAAGCACAGGCCATGAAGGCAAAGACAGCAAAAAAGCCTTTTGAGATAAACCAAAATCTTGTGAACATCAAGACCACACCGCCTACTAAGGCAGCAGCTACTACCTTAGCATCGCCTCCATTTAAGTAGGCAAAGCAACCACCTGCGAGTGCTTCAATAAAGATTAAAAAGTTCTTGTTATACTTGTGAACTTTAACCTTAGTGATCATTGAAGCAATCACATCCACATCCATGATCTTTTCATTTAAAACTTTCAAAAAGATGTGATTTAAGGTAGCTACTACATCCATGGAGATGCCATAGTTTTCAATACGACGGGTTGAAATGTATTGACGCCCCTCATCAAAAACTTTAATCATCACGCAAGAGCGGGTCACGATAAGCTCATGATCTTTAAACTCAAAAAGCTTAGCAAGCTTGTGCAGTGAGTTCATAACAAGTCTGGTCTCAGCACCAGCTATTGCTAATTTCCAGGCAAACATACACAAAAGATCTGCTTTTTTGCAGATGTTATTTTCATGTGTATTCTTTTGCTTAAAGTCATCTACAGCGATGGTGTTTTCTTTAGAGACATCTTGTAAGTAATTGACAGGCTTTGCCTCATATGAGCCTTTTACACTTGCAGGTACATCGCAAGCTGCTGCTTGATAATCAAAGTGGTGAAACTTAAAAGACTTAATTAAGTTATCATAACTGTAAAGCTTTAAGCCATCAGTTGAGGTGGCACTAAAGTTGGTCTCATCAAGCTCTTTAAAATTGTTTTTTGCTAAATCTGACATAGATATTTCTTAAGAACCAATTTAAATAAGTTATGTCTTTTGGGTAAGTTTTTAAATTTACAAAGTTTTTGTACGCATGGAAACTCTAAACTCATAGATAAGACATGCGTACAAAGGACTTAAAACTATTATTCAAAAACGCACTTGCCTGACTTTGACTTGTGGGCATTAAGCTTCTTAGTTACAAACTTGCCTTGCTCGTTTTTAACCTTAACCATGTGTGGGCAGTGAATAGCCTCAGTCTCTAGATCGTCAACGGTTGGATCTTCAATCCAAGCAGCTTCCATAGTGGCAAAAGCAGCCTGTGAGAAGAAAAGAGCAACAGATACGAACATTGCAGTTAACTTGTGATTTAAAAATTTCATTTTCATTCCTTAAAAACCAAAACTAGTGTGAGTCTTTATAAAGTTCACTGAACTAATTTATTTAACCAACACAATTAAATTGTTATGTTGTAAGTTAGTGTTCTTGCAACGCTTGAAATTATAGGCAGTGAGATAAAAAGTAATTTACTTTTATGTAAATTTGCCTATCATAGATAAATAGATACATGAATATAGATAAAATCACTTTTAACTCATGCACGGGATCTTAAAAATTATACGTATTTAAAGAATAATTAATTGAATAATATAAAGATTATATCGATCTAGAATATAGATTA
>ONCS01000174.1 GCA_900316375.1 uncultured Succinatimonas sp.
AAGATTTACCACTTCTCATTGAGAAGGTGGTGTTTACTATCGCCCATAACCTTAATTTAAAAATTGCTTAAGGTCCTGGGTATATTTAGAAAAGCACAAATGCACCGGCAAACCTTGCCATTTGCCACCTAATTTTAGCTTGCCACTCTCCCCTTATGCCAAGGAAAATTTACAAAATATCCTTATAAATTAGTTAAATACTACTTTTGGCACACCGATTGCTTATAGATAGACATAGAGGCAAAGACCTCAATAAAAATAAAAAAGCTCAAGAGAGAAAAAAACTATCTACAACTATCGGAGAAATTATTATGTTCAATACATCTATTTCTGGTTTAAATGGCTCTCAGAAATACTTAGACACCACCTCAAACAACATTGCCAACGCCAACTCTTATGGTTTCAAGAAGTCACGTGCTGAGTTTGCTGATCTTTATGCAAACACAGTGTTCACTTCAACTAAGACTGCAACTGGTATGGGTGTTACCACTACTACAGTAGCTCAGCAGTTCAGTCAAGGTTCTTTAACTGGTGACACCGGCAACAACCTTGACATGGCAATTTCAGGTAATGGTTTCTTCGTTTTAAGTAATGAGGCTAACGACACTAAGCAGTCAGCAGGTGGCGATCGTACCTACACTAGAAATGGTGCCTTTGAGCTTAATAAAGATGGTTATATCGTAACCGCTATGGGCGATTACTTACAAGGTTATGACATTGATAAAAACGCTAATGTTACTAACCTTGATATTCTATCAACTAAGGCAATCCGTGTACCACAGGATACTGGTGCTCCTAAGCAGTCATCAAAAGTTGGTATGACTGTTAATTTACCAGCAGGTGCTGAGAACTTAGCTGAGGAAAATCACGGTACTAACACTAAGACTTCTATGAAGAAGTTTGATCATACTGATTCAACTACTTACACTAATTCAACTTCACAGACTATTCACGATTCATTAGGTGGTGCTCATACCTTAACTTACTACTATGTTAAAGACAGTACTGTAACCGATCCAAATGCTAATAACTATGGTGAAACTACTTGGAACGTTGTTACCTACGTTGATGGTAATCCTGTTGATATTGCAAATGCTAATGGCCAAAATTCTGTAGAATTTAAGGTTGAAGATGCAGGCTCTGCTGATGTTGGTAAGACTTTCTATGGTTTCCAATTAGTTTTTGGTACAGATGGTAAGATTAAAACAGATGCAAATGGTAATACCACAGGTTTTATTCCTGCAACCTTAAATCTTGTAAATAGCAGCAATGGTCTAGCATCTCCTCGTGCTACAGCAGATGCAAAACAATACTCATTAGTATCTGCAATGGGTGGCGGTATGGATGATACCCAATCTATTAACATGGATTTAAACTTTACCCAATACGGTAGCTCAAAGTTCACTGCAAGCTTAATTACCAACGATGGTTATGCAACCGGTATTCTAGAAAACGTTCAAGTTGATGAAGATGGTGTGTTAGTTGCTTCTTATACCAACGGTAGAACAGAAAAACTATGTAAGGTAGCTCTAGCTAACTTCACAAACCCACAAGGCTTAATCAAGATTGGTGATACCCAGTGGAAAGAGTCAATGCAATCAGGTCCTGTTCAGGCATGTGAAGCTAACACTGGTATGGCAGGTGCAATTAAAGGAGCTAATCTTGAGTTATCAAATGTAGAGTTAGCATCCGAGCTTGTTGATCTAATCATCGCTCAGCGTACCTATCAGGCTAATGCTCAAGCTCTACAGACTCAAAATACTGCAATGGATGCAATCATGAATATCCGTTAGTAGTTAAAGATTTCTCTTTTTAGATAGTTAATTTTGCCCAACCGAAGTGTTGGGCTTTTTTATGATCATGCACAAGATCACACTATCACAAGCATTTTCATCTAATTTATTGATTTTACGTAGATCTGACATATATTTGAAATGTTACCAAGTTTACCCAAAAAGACAAGCGCATAAAGCCTCGTACTTTAGTGCGAGGATAAATGCGCGTAAAGTAGTCTCTTATCTTAGGTAA
>ONCS01000043.1 GCA_900316375.1 uncultured Succinatimonas sp.
GTGATTATCAATAAACTTAGCATTACCACGGATACGTCTGTGCTCAGGGATCTTGTACATAAAAGACAAAACCTCAGCTGTAGCACGCGCACGCACGGTTCTTAAAGAACTTAATACATTAGAAGTATCAGTTTTTACAGCAGATTGAAAGGTAATTCCACACTCTTTTAAGCTATCTATAGAGTGCAGTGACATACCTGCAGACATTAACAGAGATACTGGTAATTCACCTGATCTTTGAGCGGTAGTGCCTAATGGTCCATTATCAATAATAATGCAATCATCATTATCTAAAACTGCATTTTTATAGGCATTGATACCAGCAGAGCCTGCGCCTATAACCACAGTGTGGCATTTAAGTTGTTTTAATTCCATTTCTTTTTGGCCAAAAAATACTTACACAAAAATATCACACTTTCATGATTTAAAGTAGAATTTTCTCCGTACTCTTTCAAAAATCAAAGTACTTTTGCTAAGATCAAGCAAAAGCGAGGAAAACATGCAGTATTCAAAGATTTTTAATTACAAAGGGCTCATCTTCGATTTAGATGGCACCTTAATTAACTCTATGCCTTATCATGCTAAAGCTTGGAAACAAGTAGCTAATGAGCATGGCTTTGATATCGACACTCAAGATATCTATGCTATGGGAGGCTCATCTAGCCTAGATATCGCAAGACACTACAAAAACTTGGGTTTTCCTGTAGGTGATGAATATGCATATGTACAACGCAAAATTACTATCTATAAATCAAACATCGAGCATATTCAAATTATAAAAAACACTTTTGAAGTTTTAAAAGAAGCTAAAGAGCGTGGCATTAAAACAGCAATTGGCACTGGTACCCGCACAGAAAACGCCCACCTTATCTTAAATAAGCTAGACATTGCCAAATATGTTGATGTATTAGTAACCGCAGACGATGTTAAAAGACATAAGCCAAATCCTGATACCTTTGAAAAAGCTGCTTTAAAGATGGATTTGAAAAATTATGAATGTTTAGTCTTTGAAGATGGACAACTTGGAGTTAGAGCTGCAATTAACGGTGGCTTTGATTGTGTTGAAGTTAAGGATGATGATTTTATCAATTACTTTGAAATTGACAGATAAGATTTAGAGATCCCTAAGATATCAAAAAGGCACTTTCCAGTGCCTTTTTTCATATTATAAAACTTTAGTTACCCATGTATTTAACAGGATGATCTGGCAAGGTTACACCATCATCTGGAGTATCGTTTGGATCACCTCTTAATGGGTGGCTCACACCAGGTGTTGCAACACTAAAAGGCTTTTTAAAACCACGGTGTTGTGCTTGAGGAGCTTCAGGCTTTTTAATGGTGATTGTAGAGATCTTATCTTTGTAGATCATCTGCTGATGCTTTTTAATGTCAGTTACAGAAATTGTAAATGCATCAAAAGCACTGATCAAACCTTCAAATTTCACACCGGTGATTAAGAATACGCTTACAGGAGTACGAGTAGTCATTAACCACTCTAAAGCTGCGTTTTGACCTTTACCTTGTACAAATGCTGTAACCATGCCCTTTTGACGGTCACGGACACGATTTGGACGATTATTAGGACGACCACCATTACGATTGTTATTTGGTCTAAAATCTTTTCTCTTTGGCTTGAAGAATTTGCGCTCACCTTGAGGCGCAGTCTTGTGTTCGATGTCTTCCACTCTTATAAGCTCTTATTCAAAAAAAGTTACTTATTATAATTTTGCGTCGTGCTATTACTTTAACACGTTTTTCGTGTAATTACACATTGATTGTACTAAATAGCGCGATATTAACGCAAAAATAATGAAAAGCGCACAAAACCTAGCACAAAACTAAGAGAGTCTAAGACTAGGCTTCAATGACATTGCCTGCAATTCTAAGATCTAAACCTAGAATTGAAAGGGCTTTGATGTAATGGCCCATAGAAACAGATGGGAGACCATCTTCAATAGAGCCTAAGGTAACGCGAGTAGTATCCATTAACTCTGCCATAGCAGTTGCGGTAATACCACGTGAAATACGTGCAGACTTAATGTTCTTTCCAAGATTGCGTAATGTGTTCTCAGCTGACACTGATAATTGAATTGATTTTTTCATAGCGATTATAACTTTTGTAAAAAAGTGAATTGGAAAATTGTCATACAATGTATTTATATATTATGTAAACGATTACATACTTTATAACTTATTGTACAACAAACAAATAAGTCTTTGTACAACATACCAATTTCACAGTTAAAATATTTATTTTTATAAATGATCTTTATGAACATTTTTATGGTAAAAGTTTACACCATTTAGGATAATTTATTTAGCACTTAAAAGCCATTTTTCACGTTTTGTGAAAGTTGACATGATCTTTATAAGATACAAAATTATTAATAAATTATAAAGATTAATTGAAGAGCACGTAATAATGTGGCTTTTTGTAAATTATGCTAAATTTATGAAAATATTTGTATCGTTTTTGTTAAGCAAACTAATGTGATTAAGATCATATTTTGTAAGATGGATAGATTTACAGAATGTCAGCTCAACAAACACAAAATACAAAACTAGTTTGTGTTGAGGATGATATTTTAGGGGATTTATAAGATGGTGCCCAGAGACGGAATCGAACCGCCGACACGGGGATTTTCAATCCCCTGCTCTACCGACTGAGCTATCTGGGCAAAAAGGAACTTTTATATATTTTTAGATGGTGCCCAGAGACGGAATCGAACCGCCGACACGGGGATTTTCAATCCCCTGCTCTACCGACTGAGCTATCTGGGCAACGGCGGTTATTAAA
>ONCS01000046.1 GCA_900316375.1 uncultured Succinatimonas sp.
AAACTGAATATGCATAAGCAATCATGTATAATTACGTAACTAAATTTTTACGTAAAAAGCTTTTTCATCCATGTCAGAAGTCATCATCGGAATAGATCCTGGTTCTAGGTTTACAGGTTACGGCATTATACAGATGTTAGGTAATGAGGCTCATTATCTAGGATCTGGCTGTATCAAAACCGGCGATGGCGATTTAGCCTCAAAACTTAAAATAATTTATGACGGTGTCACTGCTTTAATTGAGCAGTTTAAACCTACAGCCATGGCTGTAGAAGAGACCTTTTTATCTAAAAACGTACAGTCTACGGTAAAACTATCTGAGGCAAGAGCTTCAGCTATTGTCGCAGGGGCTAATCAAGGTCTAAGTGTTTACGAGTACACTCCCATGCAGATTAAACAATCTGTAGTAGGCTATGGTTGGGCGCAAAAAGAACAAGTTCAATTCATGGTCTGTAAGATCTTGCGTTTAAAAGGTCAACCTCAAGCAGATGCAGCCGATGGTCTTGCCTGTGCCTTGTGTCATTGCTTTACAAGTAAAGTGGTTGATGCCATTGGTCAAAATGTGGCAGTTCAAGGCTCTGTACATGGTAGATATCAAAGCAATAGTAAAAAGTAACAGATTTTCAAAATACAAAAGATATAAAAACATAAGATAAGAAAGATACAAATATGATTGGAAGTTTATCCGGCAGAGTTTTAAGAATTGATGGCGTGACTGCTTTAATTGAATGCGGTGGTGTTGGCTATGAAGTAGATATGCCAGTTACCTCATTATCAAAGCTTAAAGTCAATGAAAACGCCTTTGTATATGTACAGCATATCGTAAGAGAAGATGCGCAAATTCTCTATGGTTTTAATACTGTCACCGAGCGCGAATTATTTAGAACCTTAATTAAGGTCAACGGTGTTGGTCCTAAAATGGCATTAGCTGTGTTATCAACCTTTGATGTTGAGTCATTTGTTGAAACTGTATTGCAAGAGCAATCAAAAGCCCTAGAGCAAATTCCTGGTGTTGGTAAGAAAACAGCGCAGCGCATGGTAGTAGAGCTTAAAGATAATCTTAAAAACTTTGCAGTTTCTACTCAAATTAGCGCTAATCCACAAGCAACCTCTACAGCATCATCAAACGAGAGCTTTAATGATGCCATTGCTGCGATGACTGCTTTAGGCTACAAAGAGTTTGATGCCGTGCGCTATGTAAAAGCTGTCATTGCAAAAGAGGGGAACCTCTCAACTCAAGATTTAATTGTTAAAGCTTTAGCATTAATTTCAAATAAAGGACGTAGCTAATAAATGGCCAAAGATGATTTAGGCATTTTTGCTGATAGTTTGACTGTAGACTCAGTTGTCCGTCCTGAAAAGACCGCTGAAGAAGAGTTTCAAGAGTTATCAAGAGTAAGTGAAGATAGGGCATTACGTCCACAAAGACTTGAAGATTATATTGGTCAAACTGAAGTTAAAGAGCAATTAGGCATTGCACTTGCTGCTGCTAAAAAGCGTGGCGAGGCTTTAGATCATGTGTTAATTTTTGGGCCTCCTGGTTTAGGTAAGACTACCTTATCTAATATTATTGCCAATGAATTAAATGTTGGTATTTCTCAAACCTCAGGTCCTGCTTTAGAGAAAAAAGGCGATGCTGCTGCCTTATTGACTAATCTGCAGCCTCGCAACGTGATCTTTATTGATGAGATCCACCGTCTATCACCTGTAATTGAAGAGTTCTTATATCCTGCTATGGAAGATTACATGGTAGATATTATGACAGGTGAAGGCCCATCTGCTCGCTCGATTAAAATTAACTTAAACCCATTTACCTTAATTGGTGCAACCACAAGAGCGGGTACTTTAACTTCTCCTTTGCGTGCCCGTTTTGGTATTATTTTGCAGCTAAAGTTTTATAGCCCTGAAGAGCTTGAGATCATTGTTAATGCCTCTGCTAGCAAACTAAAAATAGCTATTGATAAAGATGGCGCCCATGAGATTGCCTCACGCTCTCGTGGTACCCCTCGTATTGCTAATAGAATTTTAAGACGTGTAAGAGACTATGCTGAAGTTAAAGGCAATGGCCGTATTACTTTAGAAATTGCTAAAGCTGCTTTAAAGATGCTCAGAATTGATGAAGATGGCTTTGATGACTTTGACAGATCATATCTTAAGAGTATCATTTACGATTTTGGTGGCGGTCCTGTAGGTATTGATTCTCTAGCAGCCTCATTAGGTCATGATAGAGATACCCTTGAGAACGTAGTAGAGCCTTACATTATTCAACAAGGCTTTGTGCAACGTTCAAGAACTGGCCGTATCGCTACAGCTAAGGCTTATCAAAAATTTGGTTTAGATTTTAATCAAGATAAAGACAAGGAAAAACAAGGTGAGTAATTCAGTGTTCACTCATCAAAGTCGTGTCTATTACGAAGACACAGACGCTGGCGGAATTGTTTATTACGCTAATTATTTAAAGTTCTGTGAAAGAGCAAGAACTGAGTGGCTACGCGGCATGGGTATGGCTCAAAGCACCATGTTAGAGCAAAAACAAGGCTTTGTAATTAAGTCAATTAAGGGTAATTACATCAGCTCAGCTAAGCTTGATGATCTACTTACAGTTACCTGTATTCCAACAAAAGTTGGATTTACAAGTTTAAAAATTTTTCAACAAGTTTATAATCAGCGTCAGGAATTATTGTTTGAATTTGAATGCTCGATCGCATTTTTAGACATGGAAAAGAAAAAGCCAGCTAAAATGAGCAACGAGGCTAAAGCATACATTCAAAAATTCATCCCCGAGGATGTTTCAAAATTAGAGGTTAAGATTTAAATGGACGGTCAGTTATCAATTACCCACCTAATACTCAATGCAAGTACCCTAGTACAGGTGGTAATGCTGTTCCTATTAGGCTTATCAGTAGCGTCATGGACCATTATTGTGTCTCGTTCAAGCGCTTATAAAAATGCTCGTATTAAGGCTGATGAGTTTGAAGAGAAATTCTGGTCAGGTATTGATTTAAATAATCTATATCAAGAGTGTGTTAAAAGACAGCAAGAGCTAATTGGTCTTGAGGTTATCTACACCGCAGGCTTTAAAGAGTTCGTACGTTTGATTAACTCAGGTCCTGCTGATCAAGAAGTAGTGATGGATGGTACTTACCGACAGATGAAGGTAAGTCAAAGCCGTGAGATGGAAAACTTAGAGTCTCATTTAGCAACACTTGCAACTGTAGGTTCAATTAGCCCATATATCGGTCTATTTGGTACCGTTTGGGGTATTATGCACGCCTTCATTGCTTTAGCTGCTGTGAAAAATGCAACTTTATCAATGGTAGCTCCTCCTATTGCTGAAGCTTTGATTGCTACTGCTATGGGTCTATTTGCCGCAATTCCTGCAGTTATGTTCTACAACCGCTTTGTAACTAAAGTTGAAGTTTTAGAAAATCGTTACATCAACTTCATGGATGAGTTTGCAACTATTCTAAACCGCCGTTTAGTACGTGTTCGCTCTGAGATGCAACAAAAGCAAGAACCTGTTGCTCCACAACCACAACAAGCTCCTGTTGATCACAATTACAATCGTCAAAGTGCAACTGGCTATGTCCGTGAAGCTCCAAAAAGCTACAACCACCCATTAGGAGAGGATCATCAAGCAGCTTTTGCAAGATCACGTTTAAATCGAAATCCAATCCATACTCAAGCTCCAACTGGTGCTCCTCATTACCAAACTCCAGGTGCTGAAGGTGAGAGAATGCGTTTTAACCCACAAAATCATATGGAGCACTAAAAAATGCAAAGTGCTCGTTCACGTTCTAAGTCACGTGCTAAAGCTGAAATCAATGTGGTTCCATACATTGACGTGATGTTAGTACTTTTAGTTATCTTTATTGCTACAGCTCCTGTGGTGATGCAAGGTGTAACTGTAGATCTTCCACAGGCTCAATCTGAGACTATGAATGAAGATCAGCAAACTCCTATCATTACTACAGTTGATAAAGCAGGTCAGTACTTTGTAAGTATTGATTCTACTGCAGTAAAAATGGATAACTTAGATGCGCTTACTGCCTATGTTAATGAGCAATTACAAAAAGATCCAAAGCGTCCTGTAGTAGTTCAAGGTGACGCTCAGGTTGCTTATGACAATGTAATTCAGCTTATGAACGCTTTAAAATCTGGCGGTGTAACTTCAGTTGGCTTGGTAACTGAGCCAATGGACTCTAAGTAATTAAAAGGTATCTATGAAGATCAATATGAAAGTCGGCTTTATCATAGCCGTACTTTTGCATGCCATACTCCTAGGCGTGCTTTTAATTAGAGTAAACCTTGATAAGCCAACTCGCCCTAACATGGGACAAGGCGATATCATGCACGCTACCTTTGTACCTCCTGCTAAGGGTAATCCTAATGGTAAGGCTCAACAGAAAAAAGCAGCTCCTCCTGTTGTAGATACAGCTGCTGAGGAAGCAGCTAAAGAAGCTCAAAAGCAAGAGATGCAAAAAGAAATTGAGCAAAAACTAGAGCAACAAAGACAGGCGCAAATTCAAGAGCAACAAAGACAACAAAAGATTGCTCAAGAAAAGAAGATCAAAGAAGAAAAAGCCTTAGCCTTAAAGAAGAAACAAGAAGAAGAGAAGAAAAAGGCTGAAGAGGAAAAGAAGCGTCTAGAAGAACAAAAGAAACTCGAAGAACAAAAGAAGCTTGAAGAGAAGAAAAAACTTGAAGAGCAAAAAAAGCTTGAAGAGAAAAAGAAATTAGAAGAAAAGAAGAAAGCTGAAGCTGAGGCTAAGAAAAAGGCTGAAGAGGCCAAGAAAAAAGCAGAAGCTGAAGCTAAAAAGAAAGCTGAAGCAGAGGCAGCAAAACGCAAAGCCGAAGCTGACGCTAAAGCAAAAGCTGCAGCAGAGGCCAAAGCTAAAGCTGCTGCTGACTCACTTGAAGATGATATCTTAGGCACTGAAGATGGCGATGAGCAAAATGGTCAGGGCCTAGGCTCAGCAGGTGGCGGCGGTGACGGTGGCTATGGTGATAAGGTCCGTGGCCTTATCGAGCAAAATTGGAGAATTGATCCATCTATGAACGGTAAGAAGGTCGTAGTATCAATTACTGTTGGTAAAGATGGCACCGTAACAGGTGAGAACTGTGAAGGTGATGCTAAGGTATGTGAAAGTGCAATTAGCGCAATTAAGCTTGTAGGTATGTTCCCAAGACCTCCTGCTACTTGCCCACAATGCTCAAATATTAAGATTTCTATGACACCAAAGCTGTAGTAGGCTTATAATGTTGTCAAATTTGAAAAGGAGACAATCGTCGATGTTTAAGAGAGTTTTAGCTGTGTTTGCTGCACTGTTATTTACAGCTACAACAGCACAAGCTGAATTACAAATTGAAATCACAGGTGGTATCAACGAAGGCCACAAGATTGCTATCTATCCATTCTCTCAAGATGGTGGTGTAAATCTTGATGTGGCTAGCGTTGTTAGTGCTGACTTAATGAGATCTGGTAAGTTCTCTCCAATCTCAAATTCTGCTTTACCACAAGGTGTAATTCAAAACGGTCAATTAAATGCTGATGCAGTTGCCGCAACTGGTGCTGAAGCTGTAGTTTTTGGTGCTGTAACTAAGGGCGCTAAAGGCTATGATTTAGAGTTCCAATTAGTAGGTTTACAAGGTGCTAATAAAGGTAAGATCATTGATCACCGTAAATCGCCAGTACCTGCAGCTCTAATGCGTCAGGCAGCTCACCGTGTATCAGATAGAGTATATGAAGCTTTCACTGGTCAACGTGGTTGCTTTAGAACTCGTATTGCATACGTTGTATCAAAGTTTGGTGCAGCTTTCCCATATCAGTTAATGACTGCTGATTATGATGGCTTTAACGAGACTCCTATTGTTAAGTCTACTCAGCCTATTATGACCCCAGCTTGGTCACCTGATGGTAAGAGACTTGCTTATGTAAGTTTTGAGAACAGAAATCCTGCTATCTTTGTTCAAGATATCTTTACTAAAAAGCGTACTAAGCTTGCTTCATTTACAGGTTTAAATAGCTCTCCTGCTTGGTCACCTGATGGTACTAAGATTGCTATGACCTTATCAAAAGACGGTCAGCCTGATATTTACTACTATGATCTTCAGCAATCAAGATTCGTTCGAGTAACAGCTAATCGCGCAATTGACACTGAGCCTACCTGGGCCGCTGACTCTAAGTCACTATTCTTTACCTCAGAGCGTGGCGGTAAGGCACAGATCTACAAGCACAACTTACAAACTCAGAAAGTTGAGCGCGTGACCTATCAAGGTGCACGTAACCTATCAGCTCGTCAAATCCCTGGTACTAATTCACTTATCGTAATTACCCAGGTAAATGGCTTTAGAGTAGCAAGAGTAGACGCTGACGGTAGCATTTATATGCTAACTACCTCTTCATTAGATGAGTCTCCAAGTGTCGCACCTAACGGAAGTATGGTAATATATTCAACAGTTTATCAAGGTCGTAAAGGACTTGCGATTGTTTCATCCGACGGCAGATTTAAGGCAAATCTTCCATCAAGTGCTGGTGAGATTAGTTCACCATCATGGGGCCCTTTAACTTTAAAATAATTTAAATCAAAATCTTTAGATTTAGGAACAGAAAATGTCTAAGAACTTTTTATTAACTTTAGTTTGCTCTCTAGCACTTGTTGCTACAACTGCTTGTACTTCAAACAACGATCAGTCAGCTTTAGTTGAAGATGGTGATGCTACCACCGGTTTAGATTCTGATGGTGCTTTAACTGTAGGTGATCCAAACGCATCTGCTGATGGCTGGAATGGCCCAGCTGAGCTTGCTGACGCTCACACCATCTACTTTGGTTACAATTCAGAGAACATTCAAGATCAGTACTTAGGTGTAATGCAGAAGAATGCTCAATACCTAAAGAGCAATCCAGATGCTCGTGTGATCATCGAAGGTCATACCGATGAGCGTGGTACCCCAGAGTACAACATTGCTTTAGGTGAGCGTCGTGCTCGTAGCGTGGCTCGTTACATGCAAAACCTAGGTGTTGATGTAAATCAGTTATCAATCGTAAGCTACGGTGAAGAGAAGCCTGCTGTTGAAGGTCACTCAGAGGCAGCTTGGTCAAAGAACCGTCGTGCAGTTTTAAACTATTAATCTAGTTTAAACAAAAGTTTTAAGGGGCTTAGGTGAAAAATCTAGGCCCTTTTTGCTATTATATGTGCAGTATTTTAATAGAGGCTCATATGAAGAAAAGCTTTAAGCTATCAATTATAGGTGCTGTATTATCATCAGTGCTATTTGCAACATCAGCAAATGCTAGTGATGAAGAAGTATTAGCTTTGCAGCGCACTATTTTAAATTTACAAAATCAAGTAAGCGATCTTGAAGATAAGCTAGCTAATAGCGAAGGTCAGATGGAAAGCTTAAACCATGATATTGAAGTTTTACAAAAAGAAAACTCTAAGTTAAAACAGCAATTAGCAAGTGCAAATACTAATGCTACAGCTGATGATAATGCTCAAGATGTAGCAAATAATGCAGATGCAGGATCTGATAAAGTTGCAGCAACTAACTCAATTGCGATAACTAAAGTATCAGGTGATGGTAACGCTACCTTAACTAAGAGCAAAATTCAAAGTGCAACACCGGCAAAGGCTACACCTACGGCTGTTGGTGGCTTAGATATGGCAGATGCTAGCGCTCAAAAGATGTATAACGATGCTTATGCCTTATTATCAGCAAATAAGCTTGATAAGGCTGCAAGTGCTTTTAATAACTACGTTACTAAGTATCAAAATAACTCACTTACTCCAAATGCTTGGTATTGGTTAGGCCAAGTGCAGTTTAAGCAAAAGAAGTATAACGAAGCTCGTGTAAGTTTCTTAAATACTGCTAAGTTTAAGACTGCTCCAAAGCGTGCTGATGCTTTATATAAGTTAGGTGTTACCTCAAAGGTACTAGGTGATAAAGATAAAGCTCGTAAGTACTTTAATCTTTTAATTAAGACTTATCCCCAATCAAGTTCAGCAACTCTTGCTAAAAAAGAGTTAAGCGCTCTTTAATCTTTTACTACCTCTATCCTAGACATTTGGTAGGGTAGAGGTGGTTCTAATCAATCATCTTTTCAGATCTTAAATCTTACTCTATTTAATTTAATAAGTGGTCAGCTATACTTAATCCATATGGCGTATGTTCATATTGAGGATCTCTATGATAATCAATTCTGGCAACAATAAATTTAGAAAAAGAATTAAGACAGGTTATGTTGATAAAACTGGTCTTATAGCTTATCTAAATAAGAAAATTGGCACTGATGATGCGTTTTATTGTGTTACTCGACCTAGGCGTTTTGGTAAAACCATAGCTGCAAGTGCTCTTTGTGCTTATCTTTGTAAAGATTGTGATTCAAAAGATCTGTTTGATGGCCTTGAGATAAGCCACTCACCATCCTATCTTAAGCATCTTAATAAGTACGATGTGATCTTTTTAGACATGCAAGACTTTGAATCTGAAATTGGTGATGGTAATTCATACATAGCTAATCTTAATGCTAGTATGGTTCAAGAGCTTAAACAGGCATACCCTAAAGCTTTTGTAAAGCTTGAAGAGCGAAATGAGGAGTCTATAGACTTTCCTAAAGCTGTAAGACTTGTACATCAAGAATATGGTATTGAGTTTGTCTTTATTCTCGATGAATGGGACTATGTATTTAGAACTTTTCCCAACAATGAAAATCTGCACAACTCTTATCTTTCAATATTAAGACAACTATTTAAAGAAACATCAGGTGAAGAATGCGTAGCTCTTGCCTATATGACAGGTATCCTGCCAATCAAAAGATTAAAAGGACAAACTGCTCTAAATAACTTTAAAGATATATCCATGCTCAATACTTTTGGACTTGGTAAGTACACAGATTTTACAGAGACTGATGTTAAAGAGATTTGTAAAAACAATGATCTTGATTATGAAAAAGTAAAGCTTTGGTATGGTGGTTATAACCTAGATGGAATAGAGCTCTACAATCCATATTCAATTGAGTACTTAACTGAAAGCAAAGTCTTCAAAGGGTATTGGTCTAAAACAGCAAGTACTGAAGTAGTTGAGGAGTGCATTGCTTATAATTTGAATGGAATAAAAAATGCCTTTGCGGATTTAATTGAAGGCGTTTCGATATCAAATGTTAATGTTGATGATTTTAATAACGATTTTTGCCCTTCAAGTTCTCGTGATGCTGTTTTAGTGTATCTTGTGCATCTAGGCTATTTGTCCTTTGATAAGAAAGATAATTCGGTAAGAATTCCAAATCTTGAAGTAAAAAACGAAATTAAGTCAGCATTACTAAAGAGTAGAAACCCCAAGGTGTTAGGAATCATCAAAAAGTCGCAAGATTTTGCTGATCACATCTTAAATCTTGAAAGTGAATCAGTCGCTGAGGAAGTTGAAGAAATTCATCAAGAGTATTGCTCAACTATTAGATATAACAGCGAGCAATCATTACAATCAGTTTTGCAAGTAGCACTGCTATCATCAATAGAGTATTACGATAAAGTAAAACTTGAAGAGCCTACAGGAAAAGGTTTTGCTGATATGGTGCTTGTTCCTCAAAATGGCTACCAAAATGATTATCCTGTGGTTGTCATTGAACTTAAGTGGAATAAGGATGCTAAGACTGCAATAGATCAAATTAAGGAAAGAAATTACCTTAACTCATTTAAAGATAAATCTTTCGGCGGTTTGCTAGTTGGAATTAACTATAATCCAAAGACCAAAGTTCACGACTGCATAATTGAATCAATAGATTTTGAAAAATAAATTAAGCACGCTTTGATAAGATCAACAAAATCAAATGGTTAAATGTTATTTAATGAACGGCTTATATAAGCGGTTTTGTAAAAAAGTTGTAAAAAAGTTAAAAAAAGTGCTTGCAATACAAAGAAATTTTAGTAAAATAGTCCGCGTTGAGTAAATCAACAAACACTTTGAAACGGCTTGGGTCGTTAGCTCAGTCGGTAGAGCAGCGGACTTTTAATCCGTTGGTCGAGAGTTCGAATCTCTCACGACCCACCATTTCAAGATTGTTTTTCGCTGGGTTGTTAGCTCAGTTGGTAGAGCAGCGGACTCTTAATCCGTTGGTCGCGGGTTCGACCCCCTCACAACCCACCATCTGGATGCTTAGCTCAGTTTGGTTAGAGCATCTGCCTTACAAGCAGAGGGTCATAGGTTCGAGTCCTATAGCATCCACCATCTTAATCCTTTATATTCCCTTAAATGTAAATTTTCGATTAAGCACTCATAATTGTGTTTAAATCTTGATCTATTCATACTTTATTACCTTTAACTGCTTGTATAATGTAATTAGGTGTAAATAAAAACTCTAAACATTAGGTGGATTAAAGTGGATAAAGAATATCTAATCATCAAAAAACTTAAATCAATTGATGATTCAAGTTCTACAGAAGCTAAAACTCTTATTGCAAACTCTGGCATTCAATTTATTGATTACGAATTTGATGACGGTCTTTGCTTTAATGATCAAGAATTTAAAGACAATCTTATATGTAATGGCTACTTTAAAAAGCAAGAAGAAGGCCAAGAAAAACACCTAGCTAGATATTCTTACAATAAGTCTATTAACGCTCTTCAACTATGTTTTAAAAACGAGGTGAGTACTGCTGATTCTGTAAAAGAGGATGGTTTAGGTTTTCAGCCTATCACCATGCCTCTGTTAGATAGCTTAAAACTCTACAATGGCGTCTGGTTCCCAATTCCTTATTTTGACAATAATTGCAATGATGCGCCAAAGAATTGGGCAAGAGCTCGCGTAGTTTGCTTAGGAACAACTGATGGCAAGCAAAATGGTGAACTCTTTAGGAGCAATAACAAATTAAAGTTTCACGTAACTTTAGCTTTTGATACAACTGTAAAGTATACAAGTGATTTTAGTTCTCCAAACCCTGATTGCATAGGTTCTACATTCTTCTCTTTTAGATCCGGTCTTGAAGCCTATAAACTTCTTGTTAACAGTGAAGATGGAACAAGTTTTGTAAGAGATTGGGCTGAAGCTATATATGATCAAGTATATAAGTACGCTAATTTAGAAGATTCAGAAATTGACAGTACTATTAAAGAAGGTAAAAAGAATTTAGATCATGAAAAGCATTATTTGAATATGCTAGGTTTTTTAAATTATTTTGTAAAACCTAATGATATTCAATTAGTAGCTCCTAACTCAGATAGTAAAAAGCCAATTGATGTAAGTTTAATTCTCGATATTGGTAACTCTAGATCATATGGTATGTTAGTTGAGGATAATACCAAGGGTAATGACGAAATTGGCTACTATAAAGATCTTGTTATTCGTGATTTAAATGCTCCTGAAAATATTTATAAAGGTGCATTCTCAAGTTGTATTGAATACCAAAAGGCTTCATTTGATTTTAATAATTGCTCTCCTTTAGATTCGTTTACTTGGTTATCTTTAGTTCGCGTAGGAACTGAAGCTAAAAGATTAGCTGCCATGAATCAAAAAGGTGATGTAAATACAGGTTTAGTTTCTCCAAAGCGTTACCTTTGTGACTTAACCCTTAGCGAACATGATAGTGAATGGTACTTTAACCCTAAGTCCTATCAAATTCCTGTTCTTGCAAAAGAAAAAAATAAGGAAAAAGAAAAACTTTTTGATGTTAAGTTAATAAATCCTAATGCGAATTCCAGAAAATTTGCAACCTTCCAACCATTAACCTCACTATTAACTCCACTTGGAGATGCTCAGTTTGCAACTACTGGTGAGGTTGGTAAAGTTCAAGCTAAGTACTCAAAAAAGTCATCTATGACATTTATGCTCATGGAGATTATTTTGCAAGCTATGAATCAAATGAATAGTCTTGCTTATCGCCAAAGTTCTCCAAATAAAGAAGTTCCTAGAAGACTTAAGTCTGTTGTTTTAACTTCTCCACCTTCAATGCCAGATCTTGAGCGTGAGGTATTCAGATCCTGCGCTTATCAAGCTATAGGTATCCTATGGAAAGCAATGGGGTATGACAAGTCAGCTCCAGATTGCTTTAACTATTTAACTAACAAGGATATATCACCATCTGTACCTAATATCATATTAAAGTGGGATGAAACCATTTCAGGTCAGATGGTATACCTTTATAACGAAGTTAAAAAAGTATACAGCGGAAATTGTACAGAGTTCTTCAAAGAAATACGTAATCCAAGCATTGATTGGAGAATGAATGAGTACTATCCAACTACTTACAGAAATATGCCTGCAAGTTACGTTGGCTGCCGTATCGCCTCTATAGATATAGGTGGAGGTACGACTGACTTGGTAATTGCAGATTACTCTTACCCAAAGATGTTAACTGAAAACAATGAAGAAATAGGTGATCAGTCTGCAAGAATTAACGTTCGCGAAGTATTGCGTGATGGCTTTAAAATTGCTGGTGATGACATCGTCAAAACCATTATTAAAGACTATATCATTGCTCAAATTATCAATAATAATCCAAAAATTAATTTCTCTGCA
>ONCS01000132.1 GCA_900316375.1 uncultured Succinatimonas sp.
ATGTGCTTAGTCTCTAAAGATAGAAGCTGAGCTGGAGTTAAATTTTTGGTAATTAAGATGACATCTTTAGTTAAGGTTGGAAACTCTAGTTCATTGCCATGAGCATGCTCTAAAGTATGGATGAACTCATTCATTAAAGAGGTGAGCTCTTCTTTGTCATCTTTTAAGTCATTGTTGTGCTTATAAAATGCCTCAAGATTGCCTAACAGTACGGTACGGGCAGCCATGCAAGCACTGTAGCCTTGATTGATTAAATCAATAACCTCAGAGTTGTTATCTTTTGAGGTTAAAAAGCCTGCAGCTGCGCCTAATAAATCACGCACGCAGTCTTTAGCAGGATTGACAATTTGACGGAGCTTTTGAGCAAATAAGGTCGACTTTTTTAAATATCTATCAATCTCAGATTCTGTTTCATAGGCAAACTTTTCATCAGTTGCGTATTCATTTTTCTTTTTAGCAATCACTAAGGCAGGAGCTACACCAATGCCAGCACCTACGGCTACACCTGATAATGTATACATAATCTCTCCTTAACCTTTTGTTATTTGGTAGCGCTTTTGCAACTCAACAAAGTACTTAGTACCAGCGCACACTGCAGCAGGTGGAATTAAGATATTAAGTACTGGTACACACAAGCACACTGCAATACTTGCACCTATGGTGAAGGTTGGCAACATGTTATTGCGCAAGTCTTTTTGCATCATGGTAAAAGTAATTTTATGGTTGTCATAGGCATAATCGACATACTGCAAACAACCCATCCATGAGGTTAGGGCAAACCATAAAAATGGAGATAAGAAATTTAAAAAAGGAATGATGGTGATCATTAAGCAGATAAATGCCAAAGGTAAAAAGAACATCTGCTTTTTACACTCACGCAATAGAATTCTTGGGATATCTTTGATGATATCAACAACTCCCATATCATCACCGTGAGTACCGTTAATCTCACTTTCAACTTTGTCTGCTAAAAGTCCATAAAAAGGGGAGGCAATAATTGTTGCAATGGTTGAAAAACAGTAACAAGCTACGCAGAAGATAGTCAGACCTAAGAGCGCGCAAATTACATAGGCAAAGAAGACTAAAAAGGCTGGGAACATGTCAAAAAGTTCAAACACTAAAGCCTTTAAATAAGTAAAGGTGCCATAGCCTAATAAAATTAACAGCAGGATATTAACGATGATGGGAATGACCACATAAGCACGGCACTTTGGAGATAATGCGATTTTAAGACCATCTACTAAATAAAAAAGAGCCTTTGATACGGTAATTTGCTCTACTTTAATTTCATCTGACATATATAAGCCTTCATCTAAAGTTCTTAATTTGCAATCTTATCATTTTCACCTAAGTAATTGAATTTTTTAGTGCAAACTTTGAGCTATGAAAAGACATGAGACAGTATTTAGTTTAAAATAGCAAGGTTGTATAAGTTTGCATTATTGGTAAAAATATAAAAAATAATAAACACGGAGATCTACATGACACTTAACGATTCAAGCTCTTTAATTTTAATTGTAGGTGCCATTGCGATCT
This sequence comes from uncultured Succinatimonas sp., assembly GCA_900316375.1. Classification (GTDB taxonomy): domain Bacteria; phylum Pseudomonadota; class Gammaproteobacteria; order Enterobacterales; family Succinivibrionaceae; genus Succinivibrio. Next base: position 1,537 of record ONCS01000132.1, read on the forward strand.
TAGCTTTTGTAGTTCACGGTCTATGGTTCTCAGGCCGTTCTACTAACCGTAAACTCAATAAAACTTCAAAAGAAGATCAAGAAATTGTTTTATCTAACACTGTAGGTAAGGTTCGTATCATCAGACCAAAGAGCCTTGATAACCCTGTGGATGTGACTGCAGTACGTAAAGATATTCCGCATTTAAACTCTAAAGCAAAATCAAAAGTTGAGCCTACAGTAAATCTCTCTCCATCATTTTCAATGCCTCAAAAAGAAAGTGTGCAAAATACCTATGAGCTCAACATCCTAGCTACCATGGGACGAGCTTATAAAGGCCTTGACCTTGAAGAGCTTTTTAATGCTTATGGTTTATTTAGAAATGACAAAGATATCTTTGTTGTTCACGAGAGTGCAAGTAGCAATAATGTAGTGTTTAGACTGTGCTCACTTGAAGCTCCATATTCTTTCCCTAAAGATATGAGTAACTTTGCAACCAAGCAGCTTGCTGTCTACATGCAATTACCTCCAAAAGGCAAAGCTCATACTTACTTTAAAGCAATGCGCATTGCAGCAGACACTATCATTGAGCACTTAGGTGGCTCAATTGTTGATAACTCTAATAAAGAAGTATCAACAGATAAGTTAGATAGAATTGAGAAGATCTTATATCACTACGATAAAGACGTTGAGTAGTCTGTAAGCTTGCTTTTACGTCACATCCATAAGTTTAAAATCTGAAATTAAGTTAGAAATTAAGGAGTCGTCATGGCTACTTTAGAAGAATATCGCACTTTAGTAGATACCTTAAACCGTTACTCTAAAGCTTATTATGTTGATGACAATCCCTTAGTTCCTGACGCTGAGTACGATAGACTTTATCGTGAGTTAGAGCTTATTGAATCTCAAGATCCATCCATTATCGCCAAAGACTCCCCAACTCATCGCGTTGGTGGCGCGGCCTTAACTTCTTTTGAGCAAGTTGAGCATCGCGTGCCTTTAATGTCGATGGGCGATATCTTTAATGACGCTGAGCTTATCGATTTTAATAACCGCATGATGAGCGATACTGATCATCAAAGCGTTGAGTACTGCGCTGAGCCAAAATTAGATGGTTTAGCTGTATCCTTAATCTATATAAACGGTGATTTAGTCCAGGCAGCAACCCGCGGTGATGGTAGAGTTGGTGAAAACATCACATCTAATGTAAAAACTATTAAGGCCATTCCTTTAAAGCTTACAGGTGACAGTATCCCAAGCTACTTAGATGTGCGTGGTGAAGTCATCATGACTCGCGATGGCTTTAACAAATGGAATGAAAATGCGCGCCTTCACGGGGGTAAAGTTTTTGCAAATCCGCGTAATGCTGCAGCAGGCTCTTTACGCCAATTAGATCCAAAGGTAACCGCCAAGCGCCCATTATCCTTCTATGCTTACTATGTAGGTGAGGTTGAAGGCTATGATCTTCCTCATGATCAATATCATCGCCTCTTAGAGCTTAAAAAGTTTGGCCTGCCAGTTAACCCTAATATTAAGTGCGTGCAAGGTTTAAAAGGCCTACAAGATTTTTATCAAGATATCTTATCTCGCCGTCAAAGTCTAAACTACGACATCGATGGTGTAGTTTTAAAAGTTAACTCATTAGATCTTCAGCAAAGCATGGGCTTTACTGCTAAAAATCCGCGTTGGGCAATTGCTTATAAGTTCCCTCCTGAAGAGATGATGACTAAGCTTTTAGATGTGGAGTTTCAAGTAGGTCGTACTGGTGCCATAACCCCAGTTGCTAAACTTGATCCTGTCTATGTTGGTGGTGCTACAGTTTCAAGTGCTACATTGCATAATCAAGATGAGATTAAGCGCTTAGGAATTAAAGTTGGCGACACTGTAATTGTACGTCGAGCAGGTGATGTGATCCCTCAAGTCTCAGGTGTAGTTGTCGAGCGTCGTAATGGTACTGAGCGCGATGTAGAGTTTCCAAAAGTTTGCCCTGTCTGTGGCTCTTTAATTGAAAAAGTTGAAGGGGAAGCGGTTGCTCGTTGCACTGGTGGTTTGGTGTGCTCTGCGCAGTTAACCCAGGCTATCATTCATTTTGTTTCTCGTGATGCGATGGACTTAGAAGGCTTTGGCGATAGAATTGTTGAGCAATTAGTAGCTACCAAAAAGATTTCGACAGTTGCTGACTTATACAGTCTTACAGAAGATGATTTAGCTACCTTAATCTTAGATGGAGGCGATGATAAGAAAGTGCGCTTCCTAGGTCATGTGGTAGCTAAAAAGTTAATTGCTGCTATTGATAAGTCACGCGTGATGCCTTTAAATCGCTTTATCTATGCTTTGGGTATTCGTGAGGTGGGCGCATCTACTGCTAGAACCTTAGCATCTCACTTTAAGACCATAGATGAGCTATCTCATGCTGCTTACTCAAAACTTTTAAATCTACCTGATGTAGGCCCTGTGGTGGCCCGTCATATTGTCGATTTCTTTATGGAAAAACACAATTTAGAGATCATCGACAGACTTGTAAAACATGAAGATGGTTTCTTATTTAGCGCAGGTATTGAATTAACTCCACTTCCACAGCAAAGTGAGCTTACAGCTGATAATCAGCCACTTTTAAATCAGACTTTTGTGATAACCGGTACCTTAGATTCAATGGGTAGAAATGATGCTAAGGCCAAGCTTTTAGCTCTAGGTGCTAAAGTTTCAGGCTCAGTTTCTAAGAAGACTACTGCAGTTATCTGTGGTGCTGATCCTGGCTCTAAGTTTACTAAGGCTCAAGAGCTAGGTGTAAAAGTAATTTACGAAGAAGAGTTTTTAGCGTTGCTTAAAAGCTTTGAATAGAAGTTAAATCTCATAGTGAGGAGGGGCTTTTCTTGCACTCCTCACTAATCTAACTATTCCTCTGAGTTTTCAAAAATCTCTGCGTATTCTTGCAGGTAATTAGCTTGATCACGGGTAAGCTTAACTTCTAAGGTCGCAGCTAATCTCTCGCCTTGATCACCAAAGTCTTTAGCATAAGCTTTGACCATCTCATCACGATATTTAATCCATTGGCGCTGTGCGGTCTTAAATTGAGCTTTAGCATCCTCTGTAGGTGCTACTTTCATTAAGTGTTTATCAATAAGCGCACGTAAAACACCGTCGTTTACGGCGGTGATATAAGTGCGCGGTAAAATAATTTGACAACTCTGTTGTAAG
>ONCS01000033.1 GCA_900316375.1 uncultured Succinatimonas sp.
ACCTCTAGATGAAGATAGGTCTTAAGTAGCAATATTTAAGGTCTGATCTTCGAAGCCTCTCCCTTTAGGGAGAGGTTATTCACTAAACTTATAAAACTAAAGTGAGATTACTTTAACTTTAGAGCTAAGTCATAGGTTGATTGCATGAACTTGTGCTTCATGTTGTTGATGCAGTCGATGATGTCATAGTGAACTAACTCACCACGCTTTACACCAACGCAACGACCTGATTCACCGTTGTGTAATAACTCACAAGCGTATGCACCCATACGTGAAGCTAGAACACGGTCAACAGCTGATGGGGTACCACCACGCTGAATGTGACCTAAAACGGTAGCACGAGTCTCAAGACCAGTTAATGCCTCAAGCTCTTTAGCCATCTGATGAACATCAGTTTGAAGCTCACATACGATTAGAATAGCGTGACGCTTACCAGCATCTACACTCTTCTTGATGTCTGCGTAAACTTCTTCTTTGTCCCACTTAACTTCTGGAACTAATACAGCCTCAACACCGCATGATACAGCAGCGCTAACTGCTAAATCACCGCAGTGGTGACCCATAACCTCAACTACAGAGATACGCTTGTGTGATGAGCAAGTATCACGTAGTCTGTCGATAGCTTCAACAGCGGTATTTAATGCAGTATCAAAACCGATAGTAGCATCAGTACCAGCAATATCGTTATCGATAGTGCCAGGTAAACCAATGCAAGGGAAGCCTAGCTCAGAGATAAGCTTTGCACCCATGTATGAACCGTCACCACCGATTACAACTAATGCATCGATGTTGTTTTGCTTCATAACCTCAACAGCTTCTTTACGAACCTGCTCGTTTTTGAACTGAGGGAAGCGTGCTGTACCTAGGAAGGTACCGCCACGGTTTAACATATCTGATACTGAGTGGCTAGTTAGCTTTACGAAGTTGCCATCGTGTAAGCCTGCATAGCCGTCTTTAACACCTAGTACTTCCCAACCATATGATAGGGCAGTACGAACTACAGCACGGATAGCTGCGTTCATGCCTGGTGCGTCACCGCCAGAGGTTAGAACACCAATTTTCTTGATTGCCATATTACAAGTGTCCGAATTGTTTTAATAGTTAGTTGATTTTATTATGCGTTTGCTTTAGCTGCTTCGATAATTGCAGTGAAATCAGGAGCCTTTAGAGAAGCACCACCGATTAGACCGCCGTCGATGTCAGCCTGTGAGAATAACTCAGGAGCGGTCTTAGCATTGCAAGAACCACCGTAAAGAATACGTACGCCGTCAGCAACTTCTGCGCTGAAGGTCTTTAAGAACTCACGGATGCCCTTGTGGGTGTTCTGTGCGATCTCAGGAGTTGCAGTCTTACCAGTACCGATAGCCCAGATTGGCTCGTAAGCGATGATTGCATTCTTGAATGCATCGATACCGCATAGGTCGATAACAGCCTTGATTTCAGCCTTGCAAACATCTAGGGTCTTGCCAGCGTCGAACTCAGCCTCTGACTCACCGATGCATAGAACTGGTACTAGACCGTTGTCTTGTGCTGCCTTGAACTTAGCTGCAACAACTTCATTAGTCTCTGCGTGGTAACCACGACGCTCTGAGTGACCAACGATAGCGTAGGTGCAGTTGAACTCATTCTTTAACATTGAAGGAGATAACTCACCAGTGAAAGCACCAGTAGTGTGAACGTCACAATCCTCTGAACCCCACTTTAGCTTTGAACCAGTAGCTAATGACTCAACTTGGCCGATGTATAGAGCAGGAGCACAAATTGCTACGTCTACGTTAGCTGCATCATTTGCAACACCAGCGAAAGTCTTGATTAAATCAGCAACAGTTGCCTTGGTACCATTTAATTTCCAGTTACCCATTACAACAGGAGTTCTCATGATTTTATTTCCTCAATCATATGTAAGTTGAAAGATAAGTGCCTTGTAAGGTTGTCTTACTGCACACAAACTTTCCGTATTTTACTATAAAAATCACTTTTTGAGATCGTTTTTTTAAGCTCTAAGCCTAGGAGATTGTTTTTGGTGCACGGTTGCAAAAGAAAAATGAGCCCTAGAGCCCATTTTTGAAATCTTAAATTGTAAACGTTTTCAAAGAGTTACTTTAAATTAAGCAATGCCAAAATCAAAGGCAGCGCTAAATTCCATCATTTGCTCTTTTTTCTCTTTTTCTTGCTTTTTCATCTTCTCTAAGGCTTTTTGCTTAGCTTTTTTATAATCAAAAGCTTTGCCATTGTATCTAGCTATGTACTGCCCAAGATTTAAAGCAACTATATATAAAGGTATAAAAGTAGGCAGTACTGTATAGTTATTTAAATAAGCACTCCTTGTTAAGGCAAAAGATGCGATCGTATCAGACTGTCTTGATAATACAGAAGAAATACTTTTCATCATCTCTAAAGCATCGTTAATAGATAAAGGCTCAAAGCTAAATAATGAATCTAGCATTTGCTTAACTAAAACTGAGGTCACAGAGTAGTTAGCATTAAGCTCAGCTTCTCCTAATAAAATTGGAGTGTTATCTAAAGCTTCAATATCTTGAGCAGTTAGATTTAAAAGGGGATTATTGCAGGTAATCGCATTTACTATCTGACATCTACAACTATTGAGATCACTTTTAATACCACTTCTGTTAGTAGTAGCTGCTGATGCCTTATCGCTTAAAACACAATCAGATAATTGCTGAGCATTGTTTCCTCTGACTGAGCAATTTTGAAAACTACTTGGATCATGACTTGTAGATTGAGCACTTAAGCTATTAGCAGTGCTGCCCTGAAGGTTATTAGCTAAATTTTTGGTACTAGCTAAACTAGTTGAATTGGTATTTACTTCGGACTTTAAACCTTCTTGGGAGTTCTTGGTATTTCTAATTACCGCCTTTTGTAAAGGGAACAGTAAAGCCCTCTCAGATGGAGTAAGTAAGCTTTCAAGATTAGTTGCTTCTCCTTGGGCTTTTTTAATTTCTACAGTGTTATTGCCATAACTTGTAATTAAAGTTTTAAAGTCGCTTTGAGTATCTAATTCCGTTTTTGAGGTCAAATTAGCCTTTTTTTCTAAATTAGCTCCTAAAATTGTAAGGGCGTTGCCCAAATTAGAGACATTCTCCATACCATACCTTCATGTGTTTTTATTCTTTTTTTAGCTATAGCAACGCATGTGCCAAAAATTAACTTACTGATATTTAAGATAATTAAATTTAAAAAGAGATTTTTTAAAGGCAAAGACTGCCTAAAGTGGCAAAAGAGAGTGAAAACATATTTGACAAAGCGCACAAAAACGGTAAAGATAGGATTTTCTTATATCATGTGATTTTCATGATTTTGAATTTCATGATTATGGATTTACATGATTTTGGATTTAACTTTAAATATTTACGCAATTACTACAATTATTACTTTTCAACAGGAGCATTAGTTAATATGCGCGTTCTAAAATTTGGCGGTACATCAGTTGCAAACTCTGATAGATTTGAAGATGTTGCTAAAATTGCGCTTGATACAGCTACCCGTGAGCAGACAGCTTTAGTATTGTCTGCACCAGCTAAAATTACTAACCTTTTAGTAGCTTTAGTTGCACAAGGTGCATCAGGTCAAGATGGCAGCAAGGAATTTGAGCAAATCCGTACAATTGTAGAGCCAATTATTACTACATTAGGCTCTAAGTATGAGAAGTTTGATACTGACAAGATCTTAAAAGAGTTCAATAACACCATCGAAATTCTTCACAACCGCTTAAACGGTATGGTGCTATTAGGCGTATGCCCTGAGCTTACTATGGCCTTTGTAGAAAGCCGTGGTGAGAGCTTTTCAATTTTAATCATGTCAGAGCTTTTAAAAGCTTTAGGCAAAAAGGTTCGTGTTATCGATCCTGTACAAGTTTTAGTAACTGAAGGCGGCATTATGGAGTCTTCAGTTAACATTGAGCTATCTCGTGCTCGCTACAATGCAATTCCTGATGACAAAGAGGCAATTACCTTAATGTCAGGTTTCTGTGGCGGTAATGCTCAAGGTCAATTAGTTTTATTAGGCCGTAACGGCTCTGATTATTCAGCAGCTTGCTTAGCTGCTATCTCAAATGCTTCTTGCTGTGAGATCTGGACTGACGTTGACGGTGTATATAGCTGCGATCCTCGTGCTGTAGATGGCGCTGTTTTACTTAAGAAGATGTCATATGCTGAGGCTATGGAGTTATCTTACTTTGGTGCTAAGGTATTACATCCACGTACCATCGCTCCAATTGCTCAGTTTAGAATTCCTTGCTTAATTAAAAACACCAAAAATCCAACTGGCGCTGGTACCTTAATTTCTGAGGAAACTGACTTATCAGTACCTATCAAGGGAATTTCAGATTTAAAGAATGTTGCTTTAATCAATATCTCAGGTCCTGGTATGAAGGGCATGGTAGGTATGGCAGGTCGTCTATTTACTGCTGTATCTCGTGCAGGTGTTTCAATTACCTTAATTACTCAGTCATCATCTGAGTACTCAATTTCTTTCTGCGTAGGCCAGTCAGATCTTGCTAAAACTAAGAAGGTTATCTCATCAGAGTTTAAGTTAGAGCTAAAAGAGGGCTTACTAAACCCACTAGAAGTTAAAGAAGGTTGTGCCATCATCTCAGTTGTAGGTGACGGTATGCGCATGGTTCGCGGTATTTCAGGTAAGTTCTTTAGAGCTTTAGCTGAAGCTAACGTTAATATCCGCGCGATTGCTCAAGGCTCTTCAGAGCGTTCAATCTCTGCTGTAATTTCACAAAAGAGAGTAACTGAGGCGGTAGCTTTTGCTCACACTGCATTCTTTAACTCTAAGCAGCGTATCGATGTGGTTTTAATTGGCTGTGGCGGTGTCGGTGGCGAGTTAATCAATCAAATTAAGCGTCAGCGCAAAGCTCTATCTGACAAGCACGGTATTGATATCCGTGTAGTTGGTATCGGTAATTCTAAGCACTTTATCTCAAATGGTAACTGCGTAGATTTAGATAACTACAAGACTTTACTTGACGAGTCTGATAAGCCTGCTTTAAACCCAGAGTCAGCAGAGCAGTTAATTAAAGATGAGCAATTAATTAACCCAATCTTAGTTGATTGCACCTCATCTGAGGCGATTGCACTTGATTACTGCAAGTACATGGAAGCAGGTTACCACGTAGTAACTCCAAGTAAGAAAGCTAATACTAATACCTACGAGTACTACAGAAAGTTACGTGAAACCGCTCGTGCTCAGCACCGTAAGTTCTTATATGAAGCTAACGTTGGTGCTGGTCTTCCAGTTATCAACACTGTACAAAATGAGCTTGCAGCAGGTGATAGCCTAATTGAGTTTAGCGGTATTCTATCAGGTACTTTATCTTACTTATTTGGTTTAGTTGAAGATGGCATGAGCTTATCTGAGGCTACCCAAAATGCTTATGACAAAGGCTTTACTGAGCCAAACCCACGTGATGATTTAGATGGTATGGATGTAGCTCGTAAGCTTTTAATCCTAGCTCGTGAGTGTGGCTTTAAGTTAGAGTTATCTGATGTAGATGTACAAGGTGCTGTTCCTTCAGAGTTCTTACAAGGCAATAACGCAGCTGAGGTTATTGCTAACATCAAAAAAGCTGATGAGAGCTTTGCAAAGTTAACTGCTGATGCTAAGGCACAAGGTAAAGTATTACGTTATGTAGGCTCAATTAAAGATGGTAAGTGCACTTGTTGTGTACAAGCAGTAGGTCCTGAGAGTGCTTTATTTAAGGTACGTGATGGCGAGAATGCTTTAGCCTTATTAACCGATTACTATCAGCCAATTCCACTTGTAATTCGTGGTTATGGTGCAGGTACTGCAGTAACAGCAGCAGGCGTCCTATCTGATATTCTACGTTTACAAAACTGGGCTCACGAGGAATAAAAATGACCAAGATTTTTAAAGCTTATGCTCCAGCATCAGCTGCTAATCTATCTGTAGGTTTTGATTTATTAGGCGCTGCTTTAAAGCCAATTGACGGCGCTATCTTAGGTGATGAAATCACAATTTCTAATGAAGATAGTGAGCCTTGCTCAGTTGAGATTGAAGGTAAGTTTGCTCACAAGCTTCCATCTGATCCTAAAAAGAACATCGTCTATGATGCTTACTTAATGTACAAAGATGAACTACAAAAGCGTGGCTTAAAAACTGAAAACGTACACATGGTTCTATCTAAGAACCTACCTGTATGCTCAGGCCTTGGCTCATCAGCAGCCTCTGTTGTCGCAGCTGTAGTTGCACTAGATGCAATTCATGGTAATGTTCTAGGAAAAGAAGGCTGTATTGATTTAATGGGAAGACTTGAAGGTAAAATCTCTGGCTCTATCCATTATGACAATGTAGCACCATGCTATTTTGGTGGTCTACAGTTAATCATTGAAGAAAATGGTATTATCTCAACTACCTTACCTGATTTTGATAACTGGTATTGGGTAAGCTGTTTCCCAGGAATTAAGGTATCTACAAACGCTGCTCGTAAGATTTTACCTACAGAGTACAAGAGATCAGATGTCATTACCTATGGTCGTCAGCTTGCTACATTCGTTCATGCATGCCACACAGGGGACGATAAGCTAGCAGCTGCTACCTTACATGATGTCATCGCAGAGCCATATCGTGCTAGCCTCATTCCAGGCTTTACTGAGGCTCGTGAGTACGGCAAGACTTTAGGCTCATTAGGTACTGGTATTTCTGGCTCAGGATCAGCTGTTTTCTCTATTTTTGAAGATTTAGACAAAGCTAAAGAGATGAAAGAGTACCTAGAGCGTAACTTCATCGCTAATGAAGATGGTTTCTGCCATGTTTGCAAGATTGACCGCCAAGGTGCCTTTGCAAAAGAGCTATAAGATTTATTAACTTTACACGGATTATTTATGGAATTATTTAACTTAAAAGATCACAACGAGCAGGTTAGTTTTTCTCAGGCTGTTGTGAAGGGTATTGGTAAAGATCAAGGTTTATTCTTCCCAGATCACATCACTCCTTTAGACAATATCGATGAGCTACTAGATATGCCTCTAGTAGAGCGTTCTCAGAAGATCTTACGTCACTTAATCGGTGATGAGGTACCAGCTTTAGAGTCAATCATCGCTGATGCTTTTAACTTCAAGGCTCCTATTGTTAAAGCAGATGAGAATGTTTACGCTTTAGAGTTATTCCATGGTCCTACCTTAGCTTTCAAAGACTTTGGTGCTCGTTTCATGGCTCGTGTTTTAGGCTCAATTCGTGGCGATAAGCACTTAACTATTTTAACTGCAACCTCAGGTGACACAGGTGCTGCTGTGGCTGCTGCTTTCTATGAGCAAAAAGGCATTGATGTTGTAGTTTTATATCCAAAGGGCAAGATCTCTGTTTTACAAGAGAAGTTAATCTCAACTTTAGGTAAGAACATCAAGGCTGTTGAAGTAGACGGTATCTTTGATGAATGCCAGGATATGGTAAAAACTGCTTTTGATGATGTTGAGTTTAAGACCACTGTTGGTTTAAATAGCGCTAACTCAATTAACATCAGCCGTTTATTAGCTCAGGTTAGCTACTACTTTGAGGCTGTATCTCAGCTTCCTAAAGACAAGCGTGAGAAGGTTGTGTTCTCAGTTCCATGTGGCAACTTTGGTAACATCACCGCAGGTTTAATTGCTAAAGCTCTAGGTCTAAAGGCTCGCTTTGTAATTTCATGTAACGCAAATGACACCGTTCCTCGTTACCTACAATCAGGTAATTGGGAGCCTCATAAGACTGTTGCTACCTTATCAAATGCAATCGATATTAGCCGTCCTAATAACTGGCCTCGTGTTGAAGCTTTAGTTAAGATGATGGGCTGGTCATTAAAGGACTTTGAGTTTGGTTCTATGTCAGATGCAGAGACTGAAAAGACCATGCAAAACCTATATAAGAAGACTGGTTACGTTCTAGAGCCTCATGCTGCTATTGCTTATCAGACTTTATCAGATCACCTAAAAGAAGGTGAGACTGGTATCTTCTTAGGTACAGCTCACCCTGCTAAGTTCAAGGCTGATGTTGATAGAATTTTAGGTATTGATTTACCTCTACCTAAGGCTCTAGCTGATAAGGCAAATCTTGAGTCAAAGGCAGTTGAATTACCTGCTGACTACAAGACCTTACGTGAATATGTTCTAAAGGCCTTAGATTTAGCAATATAGCTTAGTTTAAAGATTAGATTAAGTTTAAAAAGGCTCTTTTCAGGAATGGAAAGAGCCTTTTTGTTGTAACCTTAAAATTATTCTTTGACTGTTTAGATTATAATTAGATAAAGTTGCTAGTTTTAGGAATAAATAATGACAAAGTCTATTGCAAAAGGTGAGTCTTCTTTTTCCGACTTAGTTGGAGATGGTTCTTATTATGTAGATAAAACAGAATCATTTATCCAATTGTTTGATAAAGAGTCAAAAACAAAAGTTCAGTTATTCACTAGACCACGCCGATTTGGAAAGTCTTTGTATTTATCTACTTTAAAATCCTTCCTTGAGATGAATTATAACGATCAATGTGATTGCTCATATCAAGAAAAATTATTCGAAGGTTTAGCTGTAACTAAGCATCATGAATTCTGTGAAAAATTCATGGGCAAATTTCCTGTTATCTCTATAAGTCTAAGATATGCGTACAGCTTAGAATCATTTAACAGCAGTGTGTTTTGCCTTGCGCAATCAATAAGTGAAACTGCAAATCAAATGGATTATCTTGATAAATTTTCTTTATCAATTGGAGAAAGAAATTTTTTAAATCTCGTAAGACATCCAGAAGAAAATAAAAATTTAAATGAAAATGTCATTTTGTATTTAGACTTCTTATGTCAGCTAGTTGTTAAATACATTGGTAAAAAGCCTATTGTTTTAATTGATGAATACGATGTGCCTCTGCAAAAGACTTTTCATAAAGATTATTACGTTGAGTTTAAAGACAAACTTGCAGCAGTGTTGGGAAAGGCATTAAAGGACTCAACAAATGTCTATAAATCAATTATTACAGGATGTCTAAGAATTGCTAAAGAGAGCATCTTTACTGGTTTTAATAATTTTGATGTTAATTCTCTTTCATCTCTTAGTTATGGTGAAACATTCGGTTTTACTGCAATAGAGGTGGAGTCTCTTTTAAATTATTATCAGCTCAATTCTTATAAAGACGTGTTTAAACGATGGTACGACGGATACAGAATAGCTGAGAAGGAGATTTATTGTCCTTGGGATGTTTTATCATACATTTTAGATTTAAAAGCAAATATCAAAGCTACCCCTTTATCATATTGGAATCACACTGGTGATTATGGCTTTTTAAAAGAGCTTTTTGAAATTCAACCTCTTGTTTTTGAAACTGATTTTGCAAAACTATTAAACCATGAAGAGATCTCAATCAATTTAAAAGAGGATTTAAGCTATCAAGAGATTTCATCTATAAACGATCCTAATTTCTTTTGGACATTGTTATTTCATTGTGGCTATCTAACTCTTGTGCATAACTATGTTCAAGGCAAAGAAAGTACCTTAAGAATACCAAATGAGAGTATCTTTGGTTGCTTCTTAGAACTTTCTAAGTGGTATATGAGCACAAAGAACAATAATTTTAACTATGTTTCAAGTTATTTGGTGAAATCTTTATATGATGCTGATACAAGTGGCATTGAAAAGAGTATCAATAATCTTTTAGCTAATTATTCAAGTTTCTGCGATTGTTCCAAAAATTCAGATAAAGAAAGTTACTATCATGCCTTTATGAACGGATGTTTTAGTTCATGTCTAAATATCAATGATTATGAATATGCTTCAAATATTGAACTTGGTAAAGGAAGGGCAGACATCTGTTTTTACAATAGAAACATTGAAAATAGCAACGGGCTCGGCATTATCTTAGAGATAAAACTTTTAAAATCAGAAAATGAAACTGATAAAACTATAGAAGATGGCCTTAATCAGATAATTAACTCAGAATATGCTCAAGGTCTTCTTGAAAGACGTTTTGACTTAAATAAGGTCAATTGCTTCTGTTTAGCTTTTTTAGGTAAGAAAGTTAAAGTCGGTTTTAAGGAATTTAAGCCGTAATCTCTAGAAAATACTTTCAAATCCCTTTACAACCTACAAACAAAAAGAGCTTGACCATCTCTGATCAAGCTCTTCTTATTTAATCTTTAAAGTTAATTACTTAACTTCTGTTATCTTATTAGCAGCAGCTGTAAACATTACATCTGAGCAGCTGTTTAGAGCAGTCTCGGTTGAATCTTGGATTACGCCGATGATAAAGCCGATACCTACAACCTGCATAGCGATATCATTAGAAATACCGAATACTGAGCAAGCTAGAGGAATAAGCATTAGTGAGCCACCTGCGATACCTGAAGTACCACATGCGCAAAAAACAGCCGCAATACACATTAGAAGAGAAGAACCGAAGTCTACTTCAATACCTAAGGTATTAACTGCAGCCATAGTCATAACAACGATGGTAACAGCAGCACCTGACATATTGATGGTGCAACCTAGAGGAATTGAAATTGAGTATGACTCACGAGGTACACCTAACTTCTCACATAAAGCAATGTTAACAGGAATGTTAGCAGCTGATGATCTTGTAAAGAATGCGGTTAGACCTGAGTGAAGAATGCAGGTAAATACTAATGGGTAAGGGTTCTTGAAAGTTGTAAAGTAGATAATTAGTGGGTTTACAACTAAAGCAATGATTAACATTGAAGCTACAAGAACACATACTACATGTAAGTATGATAGTAGGTTAGCAAAGCCACCTTCTTGAGTGCATGAAGCGTAAACTAAGCCCATAACACCAAGAGGAGCAAATCTAATTACGATTCTTACAACGCCTGAGATAATTGAAGCAAAGTCAGCTAAAACAGTCTTAGTAGTCTCATTAGCACCACGGAATAGAATACCAAATAAGATACCCCATAATAAGATTGCTAAGTAGTTACCAGTTAATAGAGCATTGAAAGGATTATCAACAGCTTTCTTGATGCAGCTTGTTAAAACTTCAGATACGCTCTGAGGAGCTGCATTTTGAGCTTGATCAGCTAGTACTGCGAAGGTGCTTGGGAAAACTTTAGCCATGATTAAAGCAACAGTTGCAGATAGTACCATTGCGATAACATATAGAACTAAAATTGGCTTTAGCTTAGCATCAGAACCAGACTTGTGGCGAGCAATAGATGCTGAAACTAGTACGAAAACTAGTAGAGGAGCAATAGCCTTTAAGCCTGAAACGAATAGGTCACCTAACATGGTAACGAATGCTTGGCCTTCTGGAATTGCTAAAGCTAATAACACACCTAAAATCATACCAATTACGATCTGAAGAATAAAAGGTACTTTGTTAAAGATTTTAGCAATGCTTCCGTGTGGATCAATTGCGTGGATCATGATTTATCTCCAAAGTGTTGTACCTAAATCTTGTGTTTTGTTAGCCTTTTTTTGTCATAAATACGGTGCTGTTTATTTGCAACATATTTAGTTGAAAATGGCTTATATAAGCAAAACACAAACTTTAGATAAAACGTTTACATAAAAATTTGCGCTAATTATACAGTCAAAAAGCTTATATACCTATAAAAATGCCAAAAAAGTGCGGGTTTGTTTAAAAAAATAGGCATGAGATGATGATTTGCTTTTTGTAATTTTCGCAGCGACAACTCAAATTTGCACCGTTAAATAAGTTACAATGTTCATGCTCACGAGATAAGTTATGTAACCATCTTGACATCCTCCCCTTGCTAAAGCAAGGGGATTCCTACCGCCCCATATAGTTTTCTATATGGGGATTTGACGGGTTCGCGTTGCCGACTACTTCGAAGCTTTCGCTTCTTGTTTGTTCGCTAGAACTGGTATTGTATTGACTATAGCGAATGTCA
>ONCS01000044.1 GCA_900316375.1 uncultured Succinatimonas sp.
CAGAGAGTAATCATATTCTTCTACTAGTAAAACCACCGAGTTGTTTCTAGTCTGGTTTAGTATGAATTTAAAAGTTTTGAGAATGCTGTTAAATTCTGTAGGTGTTTCAAGATTGTAAGCGTGGGAAAAATCGATGATCTGATTGTTGAGCTCTTTAGAGAATAATTCTGCATCTAAAAGCTTTTCTTTTGAAAATTTAGAAAAATCAATGTGCAATAAGTACGGTGTTTCTGCATTTCTAATGAATGCTTGTTTTAGAGCTGAAACGATAGAATGTTTGCTTAATTGATTTTCACTAGATAAATAGAGATAGTCTCTTCTTTGAGTAAGAGTGCTTAATTGGTCAGAATAATCTTCGGATTTGTTTTCTGTATCAATATGTTCCATGCACACCTCTTGACTTAATTATAGATGATGAATAGCAACAGAAGCAGATTATTGGTCATAAACAAGACCTAGATTTGAAAAAAACAAGCTTTAAAGTAATGCGGAACCGTGTTAGATTCCGCATATGATTGATTTAACTTATCTTAAAGTAACCACGTCATTGACGTTCACATTTAAGGTATTGTTTTGTAGATCAACAGGGTGGATTTTAGCAGCATGTGGATATACAGATACTACCTTGTACACGCTGTTAGATTTTTCATATACGTTGTAGTTGTCACCTGTAGGTCCTGACAGGGAAGCTGTTTGCATTAAAGTAAACTTCAAGCCATTTCTAAGACCATTTTCATTACCGACATTGATAACTAAATCATCTCCATCAATATCAATGATACGGGCATTCATTGGAGCACATTGAAGCTGTGCTAATAAGTCATCACTAAACTCTTTGATTAAATCGTAAACTCTTTGACCATAAGGAGATCCTCTAAATCTATCTGATCTCATATCCACAAATGAGCCTTTATCAAATGTCCAATCAGCCTCGCCACTGTAGGTCTTGTGCATAACAACTTGCTCTTGTACTGCATCATACACATCCATATCAAAGCTAATGGAGCGAGTTGGTAAAAAGACCATATTAGTTAAAAAGTTTGAACCACCATCTGACATACTTACAGAGTTGATGGTACCTACGATGACATATTGACTATTGTTGCGCTTGGCAATTGCTGAGAGATTATTTACTCTAAAATTGTCATCAACATTGTTACGACCGGTGTTAAGGTTAGCAACTACCATAGGTTTAGTAACAAAGTCTTTAGCGGTCAATAGCTTGTCAGATAGAAGCTTATCAAGTTCACGGTTAATACCTTCAATACCGATACTACCTTGATGAGCAGCTTCATCTAAATATCTAAATGAAACTGGCACAATGGTCTTATGAATTGAAGATGCAGCGCATTTTTTAATTGATCTGTCATCAACAAAAGCTTTGACGATCACAGTTACGGTGTTATTAGTTGACTGCTCCTCAAGTACTACTAACTCTTTTATAGGATTAGCGCCACGCACATCCATGTTGCTTGAGACAATCTGACCGTCTTTAAAGCTTTGTAATATTCTGACATCAGCTCCTGCTTCTAACATGACGTTTCTAATTGCGTCATTGACAGCATCATTACGACTAGTACCAACACCACTTGCTTTGTGCCAGGCAGCATTTGCATTGAGGCTTAGTACTAATAGCGATAGAGCTAAAGTATGTTTAAATAACTTTTTGAAGTTAAATTGTTTTAAATATTGCATAACCAATCCATTAACTTTTAAGTGTTTGATTTTTGGCATTTCACGCTTTTTTTATTTATCTGCACTATTCATACCAAAATATTAGTTTTTAGGTGATCTTTCTTATTAATAAGGTTGTACTTTCCAATGAGCCTTATTTAAGTCCTAAAATGATTTTTGAATTTTGATTAATAGTTGGCATTATGTTTGCATTATATTAGTCATATCGATCACTGTGTCTATTTTAAGACGTTAGTAATATTTCTGTAATTACTTGATTATAAAGAAAGAAGGTCAGGATGGAGAGAAATATTTTTAAAATGCTAAGCCTAGCAGTTTGCCTAATATTGGCAGGTTGTGAGGCAAATCCTGCCTCACAAGGCAATGGAGCCCCTAAAGAGCATATTGCTAATACTGCTACTAATATCTATAACCAGCAGGGTATGGAGATAAGTAAGATCGTATCTCAGATGGCTGATACTTTGTATAACACCATGCGCAACGATCTTATAAAAGAAAGTGAAAGCAATGTGCAGTATGACAAGGATGGCAACGTTATAAGAACCTCATCTGTAATGCCAAAAGTAGCGGTTACTTCATTTGTAGATACTGATACATATGAAAACGCTGGCTATTTAGGTCGTTCAATGGCAGAGATGTTTGTCCATGAGCTAGATAGACGTGGCATTAGCGTTTTTGAATATAAGCTTACAGGTTCTATTTCCATTACTAAAGATGGTGAGTTTGTATTCTCCCGTGATTGGAAGAAAGTAGCACGTCAGGCCATGGTGCGTCATATCTTTGCCGGTACCTTAACCCGTAATGATAAAGGTATTGTGGTTGTAGGCCGAGTAATTAACATGCAAACTCAAACTGTAGTTGGCTCAGCAACAGGCTTTATCCCATACGAAAGACTTCCTTATTGTTACCGTACAGGTAAAAAAGACTGCTCTATAAATGGTGTGACCTCATATTTATATGAGCCAGGCTCACTTGGCAGATCTGGTCGTGTAATTGACACTGTGGTAAGCAGAAAAAAGACAGTAACTAAAACTAAAGTAGCCTCTGCATCAACTACTGATACTCCTGTTTATGCATACGATTCTAAAGAATTGCGTAAGGCTAAAGAGCAGCAGTTTAAAGACAATTACTACAGAACCGACACTGAGCTTTTTAACTCTAAGTACTACGTAAAAGGCGCTAAGGTTCCTGCTACCTCAACTGGTAACTATGAAAAGTTTATGTACGATAAAGAGCATGGTTCAGTTCTTTCAATTTTCAGTCGCAAAAAGAATCCAGTAATTTACCCAGCTGATACTTATCAGTATCAAGAAAAGTTGGTACGCGATGTGCATGATCAAAGTCAGTATTCGCGAATGGGAGATTAAAATGAAACTTTTGTTTAAGTTTTTAGCTATAGCATGCATGGCCTTAAGCCTATGCTCATGCTCTAGCATTTCGCTTTCACGCAATATCTTTGGACCTGATACTGGTGTGCACAAACCACCTGAGTATCCTGTATTAAGAGCAACTGGTTATGCGTCAATTTCTAGACAACCAGGCGCTACTCAGGCAATTAAACAAGTTAAAGCTATGCGTGCTTCAAAAATTGAAGCTTATCGAGAGTTAACTGAGCAGGTAAGTGGCATTTATATCAAGGCAAATGATTCTTTAAACTCAAGCAATGTAGAGACCTCAAGCTCTGTTAGAGCTGAAGTTGATGGTTTCTTAAAGGGCGCTAGAGTGATAAGACAATATCCTTTAGGCGACACCTATGCAACTGAAGTTGAGTTAGATACTAGAGTTATCTATGACTTATATCAGTTACGTGGCGCTTTATAAGATTTAAAAAACAGCCTTACTAAGGAGAGAGAACATGAATGCTAATCGTTTCGTATTTAATAAAGTAAATCCAACCCCAAATACCGTACGTCCTTTAGCTGACTTTTTAAAAGAGCAAGAAATGATCTTAGATAAGTTAGTACGTGTTATTGACTCTGAGTTTAAAGCTTTAAAAGAAAGAGACATGGCTCAATTAAATGCTCTTTCTATGCAAAAAAGCGATTTGATGGTCAAATTACAGTCAAATGACCAAAGAATTAAGCTCCACCCTGATGTGGCTACTTTAAAAACTGATTTTGCTGATGAGGTGGGTAGGATCAAAGCTAAGATGAATCAGTGCAAGTTTAGAAATGAAACAAATGGTCGTTTAATTACCATGTGCATGCAATCAGTAAATAAGCTACAGGCTTTATTTGTAGGTGTTCGTGATTCATTAACCCGTAACATGACCTATAGTAGCAAAGGTACAGCTAGTGCTCGTGGTCCTGTGCGCTTATCAGTTGTTGCCTAAATTAAAAAATTTCCTCATTTTAAGCCGCCTTCGGGCGGTTTTATCGTTTTTAGCTCTTCAAAATTACCTTAAAACCAACTTTTTAATCTCTTATAAATCAATAGGATATTGCGCTTTTTAAATTTTAGGTGGGAAAAATTCCCACCTAAAATCAGGTCTTAAAAATTTTGCCCTTAGAATAACTTTAGGAGGTCCTATGGACGTTAATAAAGTTTTTTTAAGTGGATATGTCAATTACGTCAATCCGATTCAGGCTTTAGCTGATGGTTCAAAGCGTTGCATGTTTTGGATCACTAGCAAAATTTATGACAGCGACTATGACGGTAATGCTCAAACTGGTAATGGTCGTGACAACAAAATTGTGAATACTACTTACCAAATCTACCTTGACTTAAATACTCAAAGGGAAAAAGAAGCTTTTGAGCATGTCAAACTTGGCAAGAGTTTAGTCATTGAGGGCTTTTTAAAAAATTATCGTTATCACGACAGTATCGGTAAGACCCATAGTCTTTCAAGAATTAAGGCAACTCACATTCAGCCTCTAAGTTAAGTTTAAATGTGGTCAAAAAACATAAGGACTAATTAGTTTTTCAATTATTTAAAGGATCAATATGTTCTCCTATGATTTAAAACAGGTATTTAACTCTTCTAGAATTGCTCTAGGTGAAGTGGAGTTAGAGCCTTGCAGTTATATTGCAAATATTCCTAACATTGAGCCTAATTATATTTTTGAGCTCAATGTTTTAAATGAGGTTTTACTTTACCTCTTCCACCCATTTAAGGACTGTCTGTACATCTCAGGCCCATCTGGCTGTGGTAAGACCTCAATGCTTTTACAAATTGCAGCCCGTTTAAATTGGGGCGTAGAACAGATCACTTTATCTAATAAGTGTGAGGCTTTAGATTTAATTGGTCACACTACCTTAAGAAAAGGCGAGATCATCTATGAATATGGTCCTTTAACTAGAGCTATGCTCTATGGTGAGATCTTGATATTAAATGAGATTGATATGATGTCACCTGGTGACTTATCAGTTTTAAACGATGTGTTAGAAGGTAAGCCATTAACGATTGTCGCTAACAATGGCGAGGTCATTAAGCCTCATCCTCAGTTTAGAGTTGTCGCCACCGCTAATACTAAAGGCTTTGGTGATGATACTGGCTTTTATAATGGCGCAAGACTTCTAAATCAAGCTTTCCTAGATAGATGGCGTTTTATTGAAATGGATTACCACCGCCCTAAGTTTGAAATGGAAATGCTTAAAAAGAACTTCCCAAATTTAAGCCATGATATAACTAAAAAACTAGTGCACTTTGCCTACGATATGAGAACTTCAGTCAATCTTGGTAATGAAAGTGGTATTCATCAGATCTCCGCACCGTTTTCTAGTCGCTGTCTTTTAAAGGTAGCAGGGATCTTATCCTTAGATGCTGGGCTTTCAATTCATAAGATCATGAAGATGTGCTATAGCTTAAGACTTCCTCAAAGTGAGGCTGAGTTTGTGCAAAGACTATGTGATGACATCTTTGGCCATGAAGAAGACTTTTTACGTAATACTCAGATCAATAATTTAAAAGAAGATGTCAGTGCTACCCTAGAGAAAACTAAAGAGGAGAGAGACAGTGCTAATGATGCCACCTCTTTAGAGTCATTATTAGAAGAGAGCATGGAGGATTTACCTAATAATGATAATGAGTCAAAAGTTACAAGTGAAAATCCTACAATTGAAGTAATCGATAAGAAAGATAGCGATCCTACAAATAATGAAACTAAAAAGAGTAAGTCAAAAAGTACAAAAGCTTGTAAAAACACAAAGTTAGCTCAAGAAAAGAAAATCGCTTAAGTACACTAAATTAACGCTTGACCTCACAAAGTAATGAGAACATAATCGAACTTTGTGAGGTTTATTATGCAAAAAAATTTAATTGTGGGATATATCTTTGCCATCACCGTAGTGGTGATTTGGGCAATGACTTTTGTGAGTTCAAAAGTATTATTAGAAGACTTTACACCTATTGAAGTTCTATTTGACAGATTTGTTATTGCAACCCTAGCACTGCTAATCCTTCGACCTAAAGCTTTAAAGTTTACCTCTTTTAAAGGTGAGCTATTCTGCGCTTTATCAGGCCTTTTTGGTATTACTCTATACTTTGTAGCTGAAAATACCGCCTTAACCCTATCTAATGCATCAAATGTCAGTTTGATTGTTTCAACTGCACCTATCTTTGTAGCAATTGGCGCTTTAATTAGAAATCGTAAACAAAAGCTTGGTTTTAATCTAATTCTAGGCTTTATCCTTGCGATGATTGGTATTGCCTGTATTTCTTTTAGCTCATTAAAGCTTGAGTTAAATCCATTAGGTGATTTAATTGCGCTCTCATGCGCAATTGTCTGGGCTTTATATAGCTTATGCGTTGATAAGGCTACAAATATGGGCATTAAAACTCTTGATCTAACTATCAAGACCTTTTTATATGCCACCTTCCTAACCGTACCTTTAATGGGAATTTATGGTTATGAAATTAAGTTTGAGGCCTTATTAAAGCCAATTAACATCTGTAACTACTTGTTCTTATCTTTATTAGCATCTGCTTTTAGCTTTATTTTATGGACTAAAGCTAACCACTTTTTAGGTATTGTAAAAACAAATATCTGTTTATACGCAGTGCCAGCAGTTACTGCAGTAGGTGCGGTGTTAATTATTGATGAGAAGTTAACTATCTTTAACTTTATAGGAATGGTACTAGCAATTGCAGGTACTGTGATCTCTCAGTACAAGACAACCTTGCGCTAGATTTATTTGAAGTTTTGAAAGTTTGAAAAACAAAAGGCTTAACTTAAGGTTAGGCCTTTATCATTTTGTTTTTACACATTGCTAGGACAAAACAAAACCACCTTTAAAGTAAAACTCTAAAGGTGGTCTTAAGCAGAGCTCCTGCACTCTGCTTTTTCTTAACTATTAGCCGAAGATAGAGCTAATCTCATCTTCAGAATCAATTAGCTTATTAGCAACTGATTCATAGTTAATCTTGTAAGAACCATCATTGATTGCCTTCTTAAGTTTCTCAACTTTAGCAGAATCAATACCTGATGAATCCTTCGCAATTTGTTTTGCCTTTGCTAGTGTTTTAGCAGAATCTGTTAAAACTACAGCATCTTGAGCAGCAACATAAGTCTTATCAGCAGTGCTGATATTAGCACTTGCCTTTGCGCTTGTCTTGGTTGCCACAGTCTTGGCAGTAGCAACTGATTCTTTTACACCGTTATATGAACGGTCTGATAATACATCGATTGCCATGATACTACCCTCAATTTCTCTCTTTAGATTGCTAATCTTTTAGCAATTTTCTTTGTCGTTTTTTATTTGACGGCAAATGAGTTCTAAATCTTTAATTAATTTTCCAAATTTTTTAGCTTTTCTATTTTATCTGAAAAGCTGTTTTCTTGCTTAATTATTTAACGGCGCTGTTCTCAAAAATTTAAGAAAATTTTTAAAAATTAATCAAAAAAATTAATGTGTTTAAAAATCAATAAATAAGTATGATTAATGAAGCCGTATTTAGGCATATATAAGCCATTTATTCAAAGATTTTAGAAAATTACTTGAACTAAATTAGGACCTATGACCTGAGCTTGAATAACCTTTTTTGACTTAATGTTTTTAACTTGAATTAAGTCATTTAATTTACCTTCTTCTAAAGCTTGTCCTTGAGTCTTAATTTCAAGGCCTTTAGAACGGGCCACGATATTAACTAAATCACCTTTAGCGATGATACAAAAATCATCAATGTTGATGATCTCGCCTGCGCGAATATCACGTCTTGCCTTAGCCCCGACAATAGCTTGAGTATCGGTTACATTACCTGAGGTATTTAAGTTTTCATTGATAAAGTTTTTCTCAAGTACAGAGGCATCAACAATGGAGCCTTTAGCAATATTCTGAGATGCCATTAAAGTTGCTCTTTGGACAATTACTGTGACAGGTACATTAACTGAATATGGCTTTTCCTTACGTGAGCAGGTAATTTTAACTACGTTTGAGCGCTTGATCTGTCCACCTTGAAGCTCGGCAGTTAAAAAGCCTGAGCACTTGCCACCATAGTTGCGATTAGGATTTAGTTTGCCAGCTTTAACAATGATTTTTTTATCAGGATTGTTATTTTCAAACTGCGCAAGCATGTATTGCTCAGCTACATTAGATAAAAAAGCAGCCTCACTTGTGGTAGCTTGCGCACAATTTAGATAAAGGCAACTTAAGATTGCCAATAATATAGCCGTTAAGGATGACAGTAGGAATTTCACGAAATCTTCCTTACTTGTAGATTAAATGAGAAAAGTTTGTCTTTTTTACAAAGCTTATCTGATTTAAGCAAAAATTTTTGATCTAGAAAACAATAGTACATAAATCATAGCACAATATTAATGAGTGCTCTGACAAGAGATAGATTATCACCTATACTTAATGAAAAATAGTTAATAATCAAACCTAATTATCATTATTGATACTTGGGGTGTGACTTAATTTGCAAAATTATGATTTTCTTTTAGTTTTCTTTTAAGTTGCTAATTATCCTATGAATTACAAAGTGTATTAATATTAGAAAAACGCGTGGTGAACAAAAATGATCGGTGTTTTAGATTCCGTTAACGAACTAACCGAAGTTGCTGGCCAAAACAGAATGGAGCTTTTACTATTCAAGCTCTCAGGACGTCATCAGCGCTATGGTATCAACGTGTTCAAGGTACGTGAGGTATTACCTTGTCCTCGTCTAACTGTAATGCCTAAGCTACAAAAATTCGTAATTGGTGTAGCTCACATTCGTGGCCAAACTATTTCTGTAATTGATCTTGCCTATGCAATTGGCGGTCGTCCATCAACTAACATTGATAAGTGCTTTATCATTATTGCTGAGTACAACCGTTCAACTCATGCCTTCCTAGTCTCAAGTGTTGAAAGAATTTTGAACATGAACTGGGATAAGATCATGCCTCCTCCAAAGGGCGCAGGTGACAGTAACTATATGACTGCTGTAACCGAGATCGATGGTGAGTTAGTTGAGATCTTAGATGTTGAGAAGATCTTAGAAGAAATCTCTCCTTCTAAACTTGAGAACACTGATCTTGAGGCTGTATACGATTCAGAGTTTAAGAAGATCATTGAAAAGCACAAGCCAGTTGTCCTAGTAGCCGATGACTCTCGTGTAGCTCTAAATCAGGTAACATCAGCTTTAGAGAAGATGAACTTAACTGTAGTTAAGGCTCATGATGGTCGTGAGGCCTTTAACTTACTGCGTGAAGCAGCCGGCAAGGGCCCTGTTGAGCATCAGTATGCAGTGGTCATCTCTGATGTTGAAATGCCTGAGATGGATGGTTACACCTTATGCTCAACCGTAAGACAAGATCCTTCACTTAAGAACTTATATGTAATTTTACATACCTCTTTATCAGGTGTATTTAACTTAGGTATGGTAAGTAAGGTTGGCGCAAACGACTTTATTCCTAAGTTTAACCCACTAGAGTTAGCACGTGCTGTAAAGAAGGGAATTATCCTAACTAATGCAGGTAAATCTGGTGCTGATCTTGTAATGGGTGCAAAAGATAAGCAATAAAACACTAGATTAGCTTATACATACAATAACAATAATGAAGCTGCTACATGGTAGAAATACCATGTAGCCATAGTCTTGTAATGGTGTGAAAATGGCATTTTTTTTCAGAAAAAAGAAAGACAAAGAAGAACAAGACACCACAGATACTACATCTACATTCAGTTCTACCTTTAATCAAGATGAGGGCATTGGTAGCTCACTTAGAAGCACAAGTCTAAGCTCTAAACCAAGCACCACTTTAAGTTCTAGACCTACAACTAGCACTTTAAGCAGTTCTCGTTTAGGCACATCTTCTACATTAAATAAGACCTCAACTTTAAATAAGACATCTACTTTAAACAAAACTACCACTAGTTCTACTTTAAATAGAACTACTACATCTTCTTTAGGTGCTGCTAAGACTTCAGCTTTTAGCTCAAGTTTAAATAAGACATCTACTTTAAATAAGCCATCAGCTTTTAAGAGTACTGCTACAACTAGTGCTACTAGTACCTTTAATCGTACTAGCTCAACACTAGGTACTAAACCTACAAGTACTTTGTCTACACCTAGAGCCTCTACTTTAACAAGTACTATACCTACAGCTACTACAACTAATACTGCTACTAGTACTTTACGTACTGCAACTACAAGTAGTGCAACAGCAAATAGTACTCTAAGATCTACCAGTACTTTAACTAGACCAACAGTAGCAAGTACTTTATCTCGTCCTCTATCTACAGCTTCAAATTCAGCTACAGCAAATGCTGCTAAGAGCGCTGCCGATAAGGACTTCCAAGAAAAGCTTGCTCAAGCAAAGGCTGCTTTATCTACTATGAAGAAGGTAAGTCCAATTAGAACTATGCCTGATGGTAGAAAGTCAATTATCTCTGAAGAGCAAGAGGTAACTGATGTACAGTATCGTCGCTTTGCAGCTTTCGTTGAAGATAAGTGCGGTATTGTTTTAGGTGAGTCTAAAAAGTACTTAGTAAACTCTCGTTTATCTACCTTACTTGGCAAATTCCATGTCCATACTGTAGATGATCTTATCAACAAAGCTATGGAAGATAGACCTAACAATAAGGAGCAAGAAGAGGTTATTGATGCAATGACCACTAATGAGACCTTATGGTTTAGAGATACCTATCCATATAAGGCTCTAGAGGACATTATTCTGCCAGAGCTTGCTAAGCGCGGTAAGTATCCTATAAGAATTTGGTCGGCAGCTTGCTCATCAGGTCAAGAGCCATACTCAATTGGTATGATTGTGCAAGAATCAATGTCAAAGATGTTGCACGTTGATCCAAAGCAAACCCAAATTATTGGTACTGACTTGTCCCCTGAGATGTTATCTTTATGCCGTCGTGGTCAATATGACGTGCATGCATTATCTCGTGGTCTGTCAGCAGAGCGTAAGAGTAAGTTCTTTAAGCCAACTCATAATCCTAACATAATGCAAATTGATACTCGTGTTAAGTCTATGGTTGAGTTTAGACCTATGAACCTACTCGGATCTTACGCACTAATGGGACGCTTTGATGTGATCTTCTGTCGTAACGTGTTAATTTACTTCTCAAATGAAGTTAAAGCCGACATCTTACGCAAGCTCACCATGTGCTTAAACCCAGGCGGTTATTTAATTTTAGGATCAACCGAGACTTTAGTTGGCGTATCCGATAAGTATGAAATGATGCGCTGTCATCCAGGTATTATTTACCATCTAAAGAACACAAGACACGTATTCTAATAATTACACTTTGTTTTGAGCCAGCTGATGCTGGCTCTTTTCTTTCCATTATTCTTCTTAGTAATTTCTTAAATCTATCCGTCAAAAATCAAACAGCCTTTCTAACTATTTCTTCTCTTAATCCAAAATGCCTTAAAAACATGATATAAAACAGTAAGATACATACTTTGGCATTGTAGTTGCATTAAGTGTGACATCAATGAAGTAAGTTTTATGGAGTAAATTATGGCAATCGGTTTTGATAAAGTTTTTGGTGTACATCAATACACCATGGGTATCAGAAACCAAAGAGCTGAAGTGCTAGCAGGTAACCTTGCTAATGCTGATACTCCAGGCTTTAAGGCTCGTGATCTTGATTTTAATTTAGCTTTTAAACAAGCAGCACATGTGCAGATGGAACAGCCTGACAACATGGTTAAGACTAATTCTCGTCACATGAGCGCTAATGCAATTGCAGATGAGCCTGAACTTACTTTAAAGTACAGACTTCCATACCAGGCAGATACAGGTAACGGTAACACCGTTGAAGTAAATACCGAGCGTATGAAATACACTAATAACACAATGGAATACCAAGCTACTTTAACTTTCTTAAATGGCCGTATCGCTAAGCTTAAGAAAGCATTAAGCACTAATGGCTAGTAAGTAAATTAAGTTAAAGGGAGATCTAAAATGGGTTTATTTAGAATTATGGACATTGCAGGTACTGCAATGAATGCTCAATCAGTACGTATGAACGCAACCGCTTCTAACTTAGCTAACGCTGAGTCAGTAAGCTCATCTGTTGAGACTACCTATAAAGCACGTCGTCCATTATTCTCTGCTGCTATGGACGAGGCTTATGAGTTTGAAAACTCTGAAGGTGGTGTTGTCGATCCTGTATCAGGTGAGCCTTTTGGTGTGGGTGTATCTTTAAAAGGTGTCGTTGAATCAGATGCTCCAACTATCAAAGAGTATAGCCCAAATCACCCATTAGCAGATAAAGATGGCTATATCTATAGACCTAATGTTAACCCAGTTGAAGAAATGGCAGATATGATAAGTGCTAATCGTTCATATCAAACTGCTGTACAGGTAGCAGCTAATGCTAAAAAGATGATGGCAGCAACCTTGCAACTAGGTCAAAATGCTAATGCATAGTATGTAAAGATTTTTAAGATTAACGTAGATATTCGGACTAGAGGTAACTCCTTCTAGTCCTTTTTTTGTCTTTAAACTAAGGTAAAATAGGAAATATCGATGTGGCAAAAATAGCTTAGATTAATAGGTGGCAGACTTTGCCACTTGCCATGGAAAATGTAGGATTAATCGAGCCTTTTTAAGTATTAATTTTGATTAATTAAGAAAAACTAAATCTAAAAAGATTAGTTAAAACAATAAGTTATAAAATAATTTAGCAATTATAAATTACTTGGCACATATCTTTCATTAAGTAGTACATCAAGAAAAGGAAACGGCTAAGATTGCCACTTTTATTTTGGGAGAATAAAGATGAGTTTTGATTACAGTAATATAGGTAAAACCACCTCCCGTATTGAACAAGATACCAATACTAAGACCAAGAGCAATAGTTCTCTTGATCAAGCTGACTTCTTAAAGTTATTAACCACACAGCTACAAAACCAAGATCCTAGTGAGCCTGTTGATAATAACCAAATGGTTACCACCATGTCTCAATTATCAATTGTTGATAACTTAAATACTATCAATAGCAACATGGATAATGTAGTAAGTGCGATTTCATCAAGCTCTGCATTATCAGCATCAAGCTTAGTAGGTCGCAGCGTACTAGTTAATAGCAGGACATCATTCTTTGATGGTAAGAATCCTATTACCGCTCAGATTGACGCAGGTGATGGCGCAAGTGACGTTAAGATCAATGTATTAGATAGTAATGGTGCATCAGTTGCTCAATACACCGCAGGTGCCATTGACGGCAAGATTGACTTTACCTGGGATGGTGTTAAAGATAGTGAAACTGGTGAGATGTTTGAGGCTGGCAAATACTCTTTAAGCGTAACTGCTTATCAAGACGGCAAGCAAGTAAATCTTCCTGTAAAGAGCTATGCAATAGTAGGCTCTGTAGTTCTAGGTAAGACCACCGCTGATACTAAGCTAAACTTAATTGGTCACGGTGAGGTTGCTCTAGATAAGGTTGAGCAGATTTCTTTATAGTATAGAAAAACAAGTATTAATAAGCTAGCTAGGCACTTCTAGCTAGCAATCTTTTGACAGTATTAATCTCTCCTATTAATCCAAAATTCTCATCTCCTTATTTAATGCCAAATTCACAATCTTGGCACAGCACTTGCATTTAATTATTCAGATAGGAAAAAAGTCATTTTTCCGGAGGATTAACATGGATAATTTATTGTGGGTTGCAATGTCAGGTGCTAAGGAGAACTTCCATAGTATCGCCGTACGCAGCAACAACTTAGCAAATGCAAGTACCACAGGTTTTAAGGCAGACTTTGAAAACTCTCGTTATATGTCTGTTTTTGCCGATGCTTATCCAACCCGTGCCTTTGCTATGACAGAGCGTCCTGGCCATAACTTTGACGGTGGTGCTATTGAGACTACTGACAGAGACTTAGACGTAGCTGTACTTGGCGATAGCTTCTTAGCTGTAAACGACAAAGAAGGTAACGAAGCATACACTCGTTTTGGTAGCTTTGAAATTGATAATGAAGGCTATCTAAAAACTAGCAATGGATTAAATGTTTTATCAGAAGATGGTGAGGCAATTAAATTGCCTCCTATGCTTGCTGATATCAATATTAGTAGAGACGGTACCATCTCAGGTCGCCCACAAGGTGCTGACTCTAATGTTATTGAAGAGTTTGCAAGAATTAAGCTTGTAACTCCAGATGACTTTAAAGCCATTGAAAAAGGCTACGATGGACTATTTAGACGAATCGACGGCAGTGCAATTGAGCAAGATATCAACGCTCAGGTTAAAAGTGGCATGCTTGAAGCATCTAACGTAAACCCTGTCGAAGAATTGACCAATTTGATTAGACTCCAAAGGCAATATGAAACTCAAGTCAAAATGATGGAGCAAGCAGGCCAAATGGATGATCGTCAGAACCAATTATTAAGCTACGACTAGCAAGGAGTAAATTATGATCCCAGCATTATGGATTAGTAAAACAGGCTTAGATGCGCAGCAAACTAATATTTCAGTAACCTCAAACAACCTTGCTAACGCCTCAACTGTAGGTTTTAAGCGTGGTAGAGCGGTATTTGAAGATCTTCTATACCAAAAGATCAATCAGCCAGGTGGTAGATCATCTGCTAATAGCTATTTACCAGAAGGTTTAATGATTGGTGCTGGTGCTAAAGTTGTTGCAACTCAAAGACAGTTCGGTCAAGGTGACGTTGAGACTACTGATAATAGCTTTGACTTAATGATCCAAGGCCGCGGTTTCTTTGAAATTGAATTACCAGATGGTACCACCGCTTACACTCGTAATGGTCAGTTTACTAAAAATGAAGAAGGTACTATCGTAACCTCAGGTGAAGGTTACCCACTATTACCTCAAATTCAAATTCCTGAAAACGCCACTTCTATGACAGTAAGTCGTGATGGTCAGGTATCTGTGGTAGTTGCTAATGAAACTGCTTCCCAAGATTTAGGTCAGATCACAGTAACTGACTTTATTAACCCAACTGGTCTTGAGTCAATTGGTGACAACCTTTACTTAGAGACTACAGCATCAGGTGCTCCTCAACAGGGTATTGGTGGACAAGATGGTATGGGTGTTATCCGTCAGAACATGCTGGAGACTTCAAATGTAAAGGTAACTGAAGAGCTTGTAAATTTAATTCAAGCACAGCGTGTTTATGAAATGAACTCAAAGGTATTAACTACCGTTGATTCAATGATGGGCTCTTTAATTCAGTCAGTTTAGTAAATAGTTAAAACTTTGGCTGTAGGTAGCAGCCAAAGCTCATTTCATAAAAACTAGGGGTAGGTATTATGAAGAAGTTAGTTTTAGCAATTGCATTATCACAAATTATCTTATTACAAGGTTGTGCTTTAGATACATTTAAGCCAAAGCCAGATGATCCTAATTTTGCTCCAGCATTACCTGAAGAGGATTACACTAATGCAGTTCCAACTGGCGGTATTTATAATCCTTACACCATGAATAATGGCATGTACTCAGATACATCAGCTCATAAAGTTGGTGATATCATTTCTGTAGTACTTGAAGAATCCACCTCTGCTTCAAAAAATGCTAAAACAAATTTAAGCAAAGAAGGCAATAACAACTACGGTGGCATTAATATTGCAGGTAAGACTGTACACTATAAAAAATTGACACCAACACTAAGCACTAGTAATTCAAACGATTTTTCTGGATCTGCTAAGGCAAATCAGTCAAATAGTTTAAATGGTCAAATTTCAGTTAGTGTAGTTAAGGTTTACTCAAACGGTAACCTTCAAGTGCAAGGCGAGAAGTGGTTAATGCTCAATAACGGTAATGAATACGTTCGTGTTACAGGTTTAATTAGACCTAGTGACATTAGCTCAGATAATACCGTTTCATCACAAAGAATTGCTAATGCTCGTATTCAATACGGTGGTACTGGCGACTTTGCTGATACTCAAGAGCGTGGCTTTGTATCTCGCTTATTCAACTCAGCTTTTAATATCTTCTTCTAGTTTTATAAGTTGATAGTTAAAGGTTAAATATAGTCAGGGGTAGGGCTATTATGAAGTTATTTAAAACATTTTCAAAGGTAGTGCTAGTGGGGTTAGCACTATCTAGTGCCTGCTTAGCACCAAGTGCAAATGCAGCACGTCTTAAAGATATTGCATCCATTCAAGGTATTCGTGATAACCAATTATTAGGCTACGGTCTAGTAGTAGGTCTATCTGGTACTGGTGAGAAGAACTCAAAGTTTACAGAGCAAAGCTTTAGATCAATGCTCAACAACTTTGGTATCAAGATTGATGAAAGCACCTCTCTTAAGATTAAGGATGTAGCTCCTGTTGCAATTCATGCTACCATGCCAGCCTTTTCAAAGGTAGGTCAAACAATTGACGTTACCGTATCAGCTATAGGAGAGGCTCAATCACTTCGTGGTGGTACCTTATTACAGACAATGCTCAGAGGTGTTGATGGTAATGTTTATGCTATCGCACAAGGTTCTTTAGTTGTAGGTGGTTTAGGTGTTGAAGGTGCTGATGGTTCTAAAGTTACAGTAAATACTCCAACAGTAGGTCGTATTGCTAATGGTGCGATTATTGAACGTCAAGTTCCTGATAACTTTGCCAACACTGATTCTTATGTTTTCAATTTAAATCGTGCTGATTTTACAACTGCTAAAAATGTTGTAGATGCTATCAATGATTTATATGGTGATGGTGCAGCTGTTGCTGAAGACTCTGCTTCAATTCGTGTAAGTGCCCCACGTGATCCAAGCAAGAGAGTTGCTTACTTATCAACTTTAGAGAATATCGATATTGATCAAGGCGATGATGCAGCTCGTATTGTAGTTAACTCACGTACTGGTACTATAGTTATTGGCAATAATGTTAAGTTAAAACCTGTTGCTGTAACTCACGGTGGCTTGACTGTAACTGTAACTGAAGATCCTCGTGTATCACAACCAAATTCCTTCTCTCAAGGTCAAACTACTGTAGTTCCTGATTCTCAAATCAATGTAGAAGAGAAAAAAGGTAAGATGTTTAAGTTTGACACTGGTGCAACCTTAGATGATCTTGTAAGAGCTGTAAACCAAGTAGGTTTAGCTCCAGGTGATCTGATGTCAGTACTTGAGGCATTAGATAAAGCAGGAGCTATTGACGGCAAACTAGAGATCATTTAGTAAGAAAAAGACTACCTCCTTTAAAGGCGCAACCAACCTACCCAATTTGTTGCGCCTTTATCTTTTTTCTTAGAATAAAGTTTAAGAAAAGCTATTTAAAATAACTTATAATCAAAGTAGTTTTGTAGTCTGTATCTTTATATAAATCAACTGTAAGGAGTCATTTATGGCTGTTCCTAATAAGATAATTCCGGGAATTAATTGTTTTAAGGATTGCTTTACAGATGATCTTGATGGTTCTTATGAGCAAAATTCATATTACATCGATAAAACTAGATTTATTGAAAAACTTTGGAATTTTGATAGTAAAATCTCGCTATTTACAAGACCAAGACGTTTTGGCAAATCAATGTTTTTGACAATGTTAGAGTCATTTTTTGGGCCAAACCCAAAAGATCCTACAGATTTAACTCTACATAAAAAAATCTTTTCCCAGTTAGAAATTTTTAAAAATAAAGAATTTTGTCAAAAATTCATGGGAAAACTTCCTTCAATTTATATTAGTTTTGCAACAGCTGGAGCTGATATAAGCCTTCATGAATCATTATCTGGTATTGCAAGAATTGTAAGAGAATGCGCCAAAAGATATGAGTTTTTACAAAGTTCAGAAAATCTTTCAGAAGATGACAAAAATTTAATTAGAAACTTATGCAATTTAACTGATTTAAAGTTAACAGACGAAGAGTTATCCACCAAGCTCCAAGAATCATTAAGAGATATCTCTGATTTACTAAATAAGCACTATGGTAAAAAAGTCTTAATTTTAGTAGATGAGTATGATGTGCCTTTAGCATATGCTTCAAATACCGATTATTATCAAAACATTAAGTTGGTAATGACCCATATGTTAGAAAGTGCTTTAAAAAAGAATGAAAATTTATCACGAGGTGTTGTTACTGGGTGTCTTCGCGTTGCAAAAGAGAGCATTTTTACTGGATGGAACAATTTTACAACCGTAGACTATGACAATACAGAATTCTCAACCCTTTTCGGATTTACAACATCTGAGGTTAAGCTATTATTAAAAACTTTTAATTTTGAAGATAGGTTTGATACATTTAAAGACTGGTATGATGGTTATCTATTTGCAGATGATGAAATTTATTGTCCTTGGGATGTAGTAAATTACACAAAAGATCTGCTAAAAAATCCAAAAGCAAAACCAATAACATATTGGAATAATACAGCATCAAATCGACTTGCAATGTTGGCTTTTGCTAAAAATCCAAAATATTATGCAGAACAATTTAAGTTATTACTAAATGGTGATTCAATCAAAGTTAAGTACTTTGACTCAATGAATTACAATATGATTAAATTAAGTGACAATTCTCATCCATATTTATGGTCAATTCTTTATATGACAGGTTACCTAACCAAAGACCCAGATCAAAATGGTTGCGAAGGCAAATATGTTAAATTGAGAATTCCTAATCGATGTGTTAAAGAATGTCTTCAAGATCAAATTGACTGGAGTTTTAGTAAGAGTAATCCAACATACTTGAATAGTGCGTTATCAATTTTTGATTGCTTTAAAAAAGATGACGCAGATTTGTTGCAAGATAAATTGCAAGAAACATTGCAAGCTTACGTAAGCATATACGATACACAAAAAGGAACAGATAAAGAATCTTTATATCACGCATTTTTAAATGGATCATTGTCAGCAGTTGTTGCCCCTGAGAGTGATTACTATTCATCAAATGGTGAAATTGGCAGTGGTAGAGCTGATATTCAATTTGTGTTGAATAAATCAGAAAACTCAAGGGATAGAAAGCTTATTATCATCGAATGCAAAGTCGCTGTTAGTGAAAGAGAGCTAGAAAAGCAATCTGATTTAGCCTTAGAGCAGATTAAAGAAAAGTATATTCAAGGTGTAAAGGGTAAATATAAAACTGTAACAGATATTTGTATTTACGGAATATCTTTTTATAAAAAACAATGCTTTGTAAAAAGTGAAACGATTTCTCTTTGAAATATTTTGCAATTATGAAAGGCCGAGCTAGTTGCTTGACCTTTTCAATGTACCTTAAATCAGCTTCTTCATCTCATCGGCCACAAACTGTACTTGTGTTCCGATGATCACCTGTACTGCAGTATCCTTTTTAACAACCCCGCGGGCACCAGCATCTTTTAGCATCTCATCATTTACTTTAGCAGGATCAGTAATCTCTAGTCTTAGTCTTGTAATACAGTTATCGAGACTTACTAAGTTCTCTTTACCGCCTAAGCCTTCTAAGATCTTTTGCGCCATAGCAGCAAACTCTTGATCTGTATTTTGATCTTCAACTTTGGTATCGACTGTGCTTTTATCTTCACGACCAGGTGTTTTTAAGTTGAACTTGATAATGGCGTAGTAAAAGACAAAGTAGTACACCAAAGCCACAACTATACCTATAGCTAAAATAAGCCATGGGTTTTGCGCTAGTGGCATATTAGATGAATGTTGACCGTCTAATACTAGAACGCTCTGCGTCAATTATTCGAACGATGTTATCTTAACTAGCAAAGACAGCTATGCGACCGATA